>PSRJ01000048.1 GCA_003175985.1 Terriglobia bacterium | reverse complement strand
CTCCCCGGCTGGCACACCACCATCTTCCCGCCCTACTTCGTCGCCGGCGCCATCTATTCCGGATTTGCCATGGTGCTGGCGCTGGCGATCCCGTTGCGCGCGGCTTACGGTCTTCAGGGACTGATCACCGACCGCCACCTGGATAATTCGGCCAAGGTGATGCTGGCCACGGGATTGATTGTGGCTTACGCCTACGTCATGGAAACCTTCATGGCATGGTACAGCGGCAGCACCTACGAGCAGCAGGCGTTCTGGAACCGCATGACCGGGCCCTACGCGTTTCAGTACTGGTTCCTCGTCACTTGCAACATCGTCGCCCCCCAATTGTTGTGGTTCAAGAGATTCCGTTCCAGCCCGGTCCTGTTGTTCATCTCGTCCATCATCGTGCTGATCGGTATGTGGCTCGAGCGGTTCATGATTATCGTCAGCAGCCTGGCGCAGGATTTCGTGCAGTCCTCGTGGTCGCTGTTCCACGCCACGCGCTGGGACTGGGCCACCTACTGGGGAACCATCGGCCTTTTCCTCTTCCTGTTCTTCCTGTTCGTCCGGTTACTCCCGATGATTTCCATCTTTGAAGTACGGACGCTGCTGCCTCAGGCCAAAGTCACCGATGAGGTGCGCCAGTGAAACCGCAGGGCGTTTACGGCATCATGGCCGAATTCGATAACCCGACCGCCCTGGTGAATGCCACGCGCGCCGTGTACGACAAGGGTTACCGGAAGGTGGATGCCTACAGTCCATTTCCCATCGAGGAGTTGAGCGACGTTCTGCATTTGCATAAGAACAAGCTCCCCCTCATCGTTCTTGTTGGTGGCATCCTTGGTGGGCTTACGGGCTACCTGTTGCAGTACTGGATCACTGTCTGGTATTTCCCGATTAACGTGGGCGGGCGTCCCCTGCATAGCTGGCCATCCTACATCATCATCACGTTCGAGTTGACGATTCTGTTCGGATGTATCTCGGCCGTTCTCGGGATGCTGGCCCTCTGCGGGTTGCCGATGCCTTATCATCCGGCCTTCAATGTCCCACGTTTTGCCACCGCGTCCCGCGACCGTTTTTTCCTGTGTGTGGAGGCAACCGACCCGTTGTTCGATACGCAGAAGACTTCCGGTCTGCTGGAAAGCCTGGAGCCGAAAGAGGTGTCCGAAGTTGCGCATTGATCCCAAGAGAGTGCTTTGGTCGGGAGTTGTTCTGGTAGCTCTGACGCTAACCGCTGCGTGCCGGCAGGACATGCACGACCAGCCGAAATACATTCCGTTGCGTCCGAGCAGTTTCTTCGGCGACGGCCGGTCCGAACGCTCGTTGCCGGCCGGCACCGTGCCGCGCGGCCATCTGGAAGAAGACGCCTTGTACTACGCCGGAAAGGGGACAGACGGAAAGTTTTCCAACGATTTTCCCTTCCCTGTCACCAAGGACGTAGTTCTACGCGGGCAGCAGCGGTTCAATATTTATTGCACCCCCTGCCACGACCGCAATGGCACGGGGCAGGGAATGGTAACGCAGCGGGGCTTCCGCCATCCGCCCTCGTATCACATCGACCGGCTGCGGCAGGTTCCCAACGGATACATATTCGACGTGATTACCAACGGGTTCGGCGCCATGCCGGAATACGCTGCGAGTATCACCCCTCAAGACCGCTGGGCAATTGTCTCTTACGTGCGCGCACTTCAGTTATCGTTTGAAGGCACCATCAACGACGTGCCGCCGGATCAGCGTGCCCAGCTGAATCAGGGAGGCAGGCAATGATCGCCCAAGCCTTCAATTTCGATATTTCGGACTCCTTGCGAGAGGGCCTTCAGAAACGGCGGAGGCGCGCCGGACTCGTTGGCATTGTGGGAGTGATCCTGCTCGTAATCGGATTGCTCACCTCGTCGGCGCAATTCTACCGCTCCTACCTGTGGGCATACATATTCTTTCTCGGGATCACGGGAGGCAGCCTGTCCTGGCTGATGCTCCAGCATCTCACCGGCGGAGCTTGGGGAGTGGTGATCCGCCGGCCGGCGGAAGCCGCCGCGCGGACCCTGCCGCTCCTGGTGGTGCTCTTCATACCTGTGATCTTCGGGATCTCCAGCCTGTATCCCTGGTCGCATCCCGATCTTGTGGCGAAAGACGAGATCCTGAGGCACAAGCAGGTATTTCTGACTACTCCTTTCTGGCTGCTGCGCGCGGCGGTGATTCTGGCCGGATTGGCGTTTCTCGGTTTGCGCCTGAATCGATGGTCTGTCATGGAAGATCAAGGATCACCCGTGGCGGGCCGCAAGATGTCGTCGCTCAGCGCCGTGGGCCTGATCTTCTGGTCCTTCGCCGTCACCTTTCTCTCCATCGATTGGGTCATGTCGCTGAACGAGCACTGGTTCTCGACCATGTTCGGTTTGCTGTTCATGATCGGCCAGGGGCTTTCCGGCATCGCCTTTCTCATCACCATAATGGTGCTGCTATCGCAGACGCGCCCGATGGCTGAGATTTTGACGCCCCGGCACCTCCACGATCTGGGCAAGTTTATGCTGGCCTGCACCATGGTATGGGCCTATTTTTCGTTCTCGCAGTGGCTGATCATCTGGGCCGGCAATCTGCCGGAAGAAATTCCCTGGTACGTGGAGCGATTGCGCGGCGGCTGGCAATATGTCGCGCTGCTGCTGATTTTCGGCCATTTCGCTCTGCCGTTTGCTCTGCTGCTCTCCCGCGACCTGAAGCGCAATTTCACGCTTCTGCGGCGGATCGCCATCTTCGTTTTGTGCATGCGGATTGTGGATGTGTATTGGCTGGTGACGCCCGACGCTTCCAAGAGCGGGCTCGCGCCGAGTTGGGTTGACCTCGGGGCCGTGCTCGGTTTGGGCGGGATCTGGTTGGCCTATTTCTTCCGGCAACTGGAAAAGCGCCCGCTGATGCCTATCAACAATCCCGAACTGGTGGAGGCCTTGGAACATGGCCGATAACAGGGACCTTGAGAACCGCCCGCCGGATTTGAACGACCCGGAGCAACGCTTCGAACACCGAGACGTCAACATCTGGGCCATCGGCAAGGTGGCCATCGGCCTGGTGCTGACCACCATTGCATCGCTGATCCTGGTGTTGGGCGTATTCCGTTATCTGGAGGTCCAGGAAAATGCGAGGCAGGTGGCTCCCGCCGGCGCCAACGCCGGCAAGCTCCCTCCCGAGCCGCGCCTGCTCGAAAACGAGCCGGCCAATTTTCAACAGTTCCGTGCGACCGAAGATCGATTAGTCAACGGGTATAAGCTGCTCGATCCCCAAAAAGGCGAAGTCAAAATTCCAATTGACCGCGCTATCGACATGCTGGTGCAAAAAGGCCTTCCGGCGCGGCCGCAGAACGCCGCCCAGCCGTCAGCCGGCGTTAGCGTCCCGACTGAGAGCAGCCTGGGTCCGAAGATGCAACAGGCCGGTGGACCGCTGAATCAGGAACCGGGAAGCCAGGGAAAGTGATGTTCGTTCGAGTAATTATCTGTGTATCGATGGCCGCGGCGCTCGCCTTCGCGCAGCCGGGCCAGCCGGCGCCGGCGCAGCCGTCGTTGAGCATGATCGATCCCAACCTGAAGGCCAAATTGCCCGCCGGCCTGGTCGGCGTCGGGATCGAACAGAGACTGGATCAACAGGTACCGCTGAATCTCATGTTCCGAGATGAAGCCGGGAGGCCGGTTCCGCTTTCGCAATTCTTTCACGGCAAGCCGGTGCTGCTCGCGCCGGTATATTTCCGCTGTCCCATGCTCTGCACGCAGATTTTGAGCGGGATCGCGTCAGCTTTGAAAGCCGTTTCCTTCAATCCCGGCCAGGATTTTGAAGTAGTGGCCTTTAGTTTCGATCCCAAGGACACGGCGGAGACCGCATCTTCCAAGAAAGAGATGTACCTGAAGCGTTACGGCCGCGCCAATACCACCAATGGCTGGCATTTTCTGACGGGTGAGGAAACGAGCATTCAGGCGCTGACGCAAGCGATCGGCTTCCACTATAAATACGATGCCGAGCACGATCAATTCGCTCATGCCAGCGGCGTCATGTTGCTCACGCCCGAGGGGCGGCTTTCGCGGTACTTCTACGGCGTGGAATATGCGCCCCGCGATTTGCGTTTGGGGCTGGTGGAGGCGTCCGCCAACAAGATCGGCACGGCCGTGGATGAAGCGCTGCTGTTCTGTTTTCACTATGACCCGGCTACCGGTAAATACGGCGCCATTGCTATCGATGTGCTGCGCCTCACCGGCGCCGCCTTCGCCTTGATCGGCGGCGCGTTTCTGGTAATTGCGTGGCGGCGGGATTGGCGTCTCGGCCGGCAGAATTTAGGACGGGCTGGATAAGTTCACGATGGGAACTCGATTACCTCTATTTCCGGAACAGGCATCCACGATTTCGGCCGAAGTCGATCACCTGCTCTATTTCTTGATGGCGGTCTCGATCTTCTTCACGCTCCTGATATTCGGGGCGATCTTTTACTTCGCCATCAAGTACCGCCGGCGATCCGAACAGGAATTGCCGCATTCCGTGCACACTGGCTGGACTCTCGAAATCGTTTGGAGCGTGATTCCATTCGGGTTGACGATGATCATGTTCGGGTGGGGCGCAAGCATCTTCTTCCGCGAAAGCCGCCCGCCGGATAATGCCATGCAGATATACGCCGTGGGTAAGCAATGGATGTGGAAGCTGCAGCACATGGAAGGACAGCGCGAAATCAACGAACTGCACATCCCCATCAACCGCCCGGTGAAACTGCTGATGACTTCCGAAGATGTAATCCACAGCTTTTATGTGCCGGATTTCCGCACCAAGCAGGATGTGGTGCCGGGCCGCTACACGACCACCTGGTTTGAAGCGACCAAGCCGGGTAAGTATCACCTGTTCTGCGCCGAGTATTGCGGCACCAATCATTCCGGCATGATCGGATGGGTCTATGCCATGGAGCCGCAGAAGTACCAGGAGTGGCTGAACGGTGGGGCGGCCGGTTCGCTTTCGGCGGCCGGAGGAGCGCTGTTCGAGGACCTCGCCTGCAATAACTGCCACAAACCGGATGGCAACGGCCGCGGCCCCAGCCTGGTTGGCGTGTTCGGCTCCACAGTTAAACTGGCGGGTGGCGGAACGGTCAGGGCCGATGAAGGTTACATCCGCGAGTCGATTCTCAACCCGGCAGCCAAGGTGGTGGAAGGCTATATGGCCGACATGCCGACCTTTCAGGGTTTGATTACGGAAGAGAATGTAGTGCAGCTAATCGAATACATTAAATCCTTAGGCCCGCGTCCGGGCCAGGGGCAACCGGGGCAGGCGGCGCCCGCGATCGCCGGCTCCATACCGTCGAACCGATAAGCTCTTATGAATACCGCAGCAGTACAAGAGAGAACGAATTACCTGAATGAGAGCTACGGCCTCAAGTCGTGGCTGCTCACCAAGGATCACAAACGCATTGCCGTCCTGTACTTCATCACGATCTCGGTCTTTTTCGCGATGGGCGGCGTCTTTGCCAGCCTGATCCGCACGGAGCTGCTGACGCCTCCGGGCGACCTGGTCAGCTCGGAGACGTATAACAAGCTGTTCACGATGCATGGCGTGATCATGGTGTTTTTCTTCCTGATCCCGTCGGTGCCGGCCACCATGGGCAATTTCTTTTTGCCCATCATGATCGGCGCACGCGACTTGGCGTTCCCGAGGATCAACCTGCTGAGCTGGTATTTGTTGATCGTGGGCGGCGCCTTGGCCATCTTCGCCATGGTGGCGGGAGGCGTGGATACGGGTTGGACCTTCTACACGCCATACAGCACCACCTATTCGAATAGTTACGTCATCGCGACCGCGCTGGGCATCTTCGTGGCGGGATTCTCGTCGATCCTGACCGGTTTGAATTTTATCGTCACCGTGCACCGCATGCGTGCGCCAGGAATGACCTGGTTCCGCATGCCCCTGTTCGTGTGGGCGAATTATGCGACGGGCGTCATCCAGGTGCTGGGTACTCCCGTGATCGCGGTCACCCTGGTGCTGGTCTTCTGCGAACGCGTCTTCCACATCGGAATTTTCGACCCGGCTCTCGGCGGCGACCCGGTCCTGTTCCAGCACCTGTTCTGGTTCTACTCGCACCCGGCGGTTTACATCATGGTGCTGCCGGCAATGGGTGTCATCAGCGAACTGGTTTCCACCTTCTCGCGCAAGCCGGTGTTCGGTTACGGCTTCGTCGCCTTTTCGAGCATGGCCATCGCGGTGATCGGGTTTCTCGTATGGGGCCATCACCTGTTTGTTAGCGGCCAGTCGCTCTACGCGGGCCTGGTGTTCTCGTTCCTGAGTTATTTCGTGGCGATCCCTTCCGCCATTAAAGTCTTTAACTGGACGGCGACTCTTTACAAAGGCTCCATCTCGTACGCCACTCCGATGCTGTACGCCTTCGGATTCATTGGGCTGTTCACCATCGGCGGCTTGACCGGTCTCTTTGTGGCATCCCTGGGAATGGACGTCCACGTAACGGACACGTACTTCGTGATCGCCCATTTCCACTACGTAATGGTCGGCGGAACCATCATGGCGTATCTGGGCGGCGTTCATTACTGGTGGCCGAAAATGACCGGGCGCATGTATCCCGAGGGATGGGCCAAGCTTTCGGCTCTGATCGTATTTATCGGTTTCAATCTGACCTTCTTCCCGCAATTCATCCTGGGCTACCTCGGGATGCCGCGGCGTTACCACGCGTATCCTGACGAGTTCCAGGTGCTGCACGTGCTCTCGACGGCGGGAGCTTCGGTGCTGGCCGTGGGTTACCTGATGCCGGCCATTTACCTGTTCTGGTCGCTGCGCTATGGGGAAGTGGCGGGAGCCAATCCCTGGGGCGCGCCGGGCCTCGAGTGGCAGACGGCTTCTCCGCCGCCCACTCACAATTTTGACAAGATACCGGTGGTCACCCAGGAAGCTTACGATTTCAGCAAGGTGGCCGGGGAGGTAATCGAAGTTGGCTAGCGAGGTTCATAACGCACACGTCGAGTCGCTCGCGCTGCGCGAGCAGTTCGACACCGAAGAACAACAAAAAGACGCATCCACGCTGGGGATGTGGATCTTCCTCATCACCGAAATCATGTTTTTCGGCGGGATGTTTGCGGCCTATACGATTTACCGCTCCGCCTATCCGACGGTGTTTGCCATCGCCAGCTCGAGCCTGAACGTAACAGTGGGCGCGATCAATACTTGCGTCCTGCTGCTCAGCAGCTTCACCATGGTGATGGCCGTGCGCGCCGGGCAGTTGGGACAGAGAAAAATGATCGTCTTCTTCCTGATCCTCACGCTGGTGTTTGGTTGCGTGTTCCTCGGCGTTAAGGCCTATGAATGGACCGAAAAATACGAAGAGCATCATATGCCCGGCCAGGCGGCGTTCCACCTGGAAGGCACGCCCCTGCAGGGTCCTGCCAAAATCTTCTTCTCTCTCTACTTCGCCATGACGGGCCTGCACGCGGCGCACATGGTGGTGGGCGTAGGGCTGCTTTCCGTGATCATCTTCCAGACGATGAAGGGGAAGTTCTCGGCGGACTATTACACGCCGATCGATATCTCCGGGCTGTACTGGCACTTCGTCGATGTCGTCTGGATTTTCCTGTATCCCCTGTTGTATCTCATTGATCGTCACCTTCCGAAATAGCCATGAGCGGACACGTACACGAACACATCGATTCCACCAAGACCTACGTCGTGGTGTTGCTTGCGCTGCTGGTGGCGACCGTAGTCACGACGCTGGTGGCATTTGTCGACCTGGGCAATTTCAGTGTTGTAGTGGCGCTGCTGATCGCCGTTTGCAAAATGATGCTGGTGGCGCTGTTTTTCATGCATGTACGCTACAGCACGCGTTTGACGAAGCTCGTGTTGATCGGCGGGCTGTTGTGGCTGGCGATCCTGCTGCTGCTCACCCTCACCGACTTCGCGACCCGGGGATGGCTCAACACGGCGGGAAAGTAAGATTCGATAATGGCTATCGCAACCATAAATCCCGCCACGGGCGAGCTGTTGCGCAGTTTCGAGCCCCTTACGGACGAGCAGATCGAGGCGAAGCTGCGCCTCGCGGCCGGCACATTTCCCTCGTTCCGCAGGCTGAGCTTTGCCGAACGGGCCGCCATGATGAGCAAGGCTGGCGATATTCTGGAAAGCGGCAAAGAGGAATTCGGGCGCCTCATGACCACGGAGATGGGCAAGACGTTTCGCTCTGCTGTGGATGAAGCGGCCAAGTGCGCCTGGGCGTGCCGCTATTACGCCGAAAACGCGGAGCGCTTCCTGGCCGATGAGATCGTCGAGACCAACGCCAGGAAAAGTTACATCCGCTATCAGCCGCTCGGTTTAGTCCTCGCGGTGATGCCCTGGAACTTTCCGTTTTGGCAGGTGTTCCGCTTCATCGCTCCCAGCCTGATGGCGGGCAACGTCGGCCTGCTGAAG
The DNA here is from genome assembly GCA_003175985.1 of Terriglobia bacterium. Taxonomy (GTDB): domain Bacteria; phylum Acidobacteriota; class Terriglobia; order Bryobacterales; family Bryobacteraceae; genus PSRJ01. The sequence continues at coordinate 2,235 of PSRJ01000048.1, read as the reverse complement.
CACGCATCCAACGTGCCGCAATGCGCGCTCCAGATCGAAGAGATCCTGAAACGTGCGGGCTTTCCGGAAGGCGCGTTCCAAACGCTGTTGATCGGCGCGCGCCAGGTGGAAAGAGTTCTTGCCGATGAGCGCGTGGCCGCCGCCACGCTCACCGGTAGCGAGGGCGCGGGAGTCGAAGTGGGCGTTTCCGCCGCGCGCCGCATCAAGAAAACCGTGCTCGAGCTGGGAGGCAGCGATCCTTTCATCGTGATGCCCAGCGCCAACCTCGATGAGGCCGTCTCCTGGGCAGTAAAAGCACGCATCGTCAATAACGGCCAGTCCTGCATCGCCGCCAAACGCTTCATCGTGGCTGAACCGATTGCCGACGAATTCGAGCGCTGCTTCGTCGCGAAAATGAACGCCCTCGCGGTGGGCGATCCGATGGATGCGAAAACCGACCTGGGCCCTCTTTCGACCGCCGATGCCGTCACCACCCTGCAGGCCGATGTGGATGCCACGGTCAAGGCCGGCGCGCGCGTGCTGACGGGCGGAAAGCCGGCCGATCGCCCCGGAAACTATTACGCGCCTACCGTGCTCACCGATATTCCCAAAGACTCGCCCGGCTACAAAGAGGAATTGTTCGGGCCGGTCGCCTGCGTGTTCCGCGTGAAGGACGTTGACGAAGCGATCCGCGTAGCCAACGATTGCCGCTTTGGCCTCGGCGCCAGCGCCTGGACCAACGATCCGGAGGAGCGTGAGCGCCTCATCAACGAAATCGAAGCCGGTATGGTCTTCATCAACAAGATGGTGGCTTCCGATCCGCGCATGCCCTTCGGCGGCGTGAAGTGGTCCGGCCACGGGCGCGAGCTCGGCGTCCACGGCATCCGCGAATTCACCAACATCAAGACCGTCTGGATCGAGTAGCCTTTGGAATATGAGCGGCCACGGTTTTTTGCGCATAGCCGCGGAGGAAGCCTTCGCTCCGGCCGAGGTTCTCGACCGCTACCGCAAGCTGATCGACGCGGGTACTCTCAACGATCCCGGGTTCACCAGCCTCATGGGTTTCTATCTCGGCAGCAGCCCCCGTGCGCGCCAGGTGATGGGCCGCATGACCGATCTCGGCAAGCTTCGCCTTCGCGACATGGACGAAAGCGGGATCGCCAAACAGATTCTCTCGCTGACCTCACCCGGTGTTCAGGTCTTCGATGGGGCCACGGCGGTTGCCTTGGCGCAATCCAGTAACGACCAATTGGCCGAAGCCATTCGCAACCATCCCGGCCGGTTCGATGGTCTTGCGGCCGTCGCTCCGCAGGATCCTCCGGCCGCCGCCAAAGAACTGGAGCGCGCTGTCCGCCGCCTCGGACTCAAAGGAGCCATCGTCAACTCGCACACGCACGGCGAATACCTCGACGATCCGAAGTTCTGGGACATCTTTGAAGCCGCGGCCGCGCTCGATGTGCCGCTCTACCTGCACCCCAACACGCCGTCGCCCGCCATGATCGCGCCGCTCCTGGAACGCGGCCTCGATGGCGCCATCTTCGGGTTCGCCGTGGAGACCGGAATGCATATGCTGCGCATCGTGGTGAGCGGCGTCTTCGACCGCTTCCCCAGGCTGCGCATGGTGCTGGGGCATCTCGGCGAGGCCCTGCCGTATTGGTTCTTCCGCATCGATTTCATGCATCGCGCCATGGTGGCCGCCAACCGCTACCCCACGGTGAAGAAGCTAGACCGCAAGCCCAGCGATTATCTGAAGGAAAACGTCTGGGTCACCACCAGCGGCATGGCCTGGCAGCCGCCCATCCTTTATTGCCAGTCCGTGCTGGGCGCCGACCGCGTCCTCTACGCCATGGACTATCCCTACCAGTTTGTTCCCGAAGAGGTGAAGGTAACCGACGACCTGCCGATCAGCGACAGTGACAAAAAGAAGCTGTATCAAACTAATGCCGAAATGGTCTTCTCGCTGGCACAACCGCTCGTGACGAACTTCGCCTAACGGGTGCGCTTGCTGCTCGCTGGCCGCGTCTTCGGCTTGCTCTTAGCCTTGAGATTGAGTGCCACCGCAGCGCGGATGAGATCCTTCAAGGCCGCCTCATTAACCTTCTCGCCTTCGTGGATGTCGATGGCGCGCCGGACATTCCCTTCGAGGCTGGAGTTGAACAGGCCGGAAGGATCCTGCAACGCAGCTCCCTTGGCAAAGGTCATCTTGACGACGTTCTTGTACGTCTCTCCCGTGCAGACGATGCCGCCGTGGGACCA
>PSRJ01000288.1 GCA_003175985.1 Terriglobia bacterium | reverse complement strand
TGGCGCCTGCCGGTTGGTTCGCCTGCCCGAATAGCGGCGAGGTGATATTCCCTATAATGGGCCCCGGATTATTGTGATTCAGCAGGTTCCGAGCCGACATGGAGATCGTTAGGTTGAACCGATGGTCCGTACCCGGCGAACTCTTCCCCGACGCCGCGCGCGAGCCGAACGCAAATGCACGGGCTGCGCGCACGTTGAACATGATCGAGCCGGGTCCACGGCCGAAATTACGCGGCACAATGTTCTCTCCCGGAATGGGGTTGGGATCCAGCAGCCCGTACCTGGTGGGGATTACACCTGGCCGGTTAGGATCGGTCGCGAACCCCGGCCGGCCGTTGAACAGCGTATCCCCGTAGAGATCCCGCCCTACGGTGATATCGAACGGGGGCCCGGATTCCAGGTTCAACAGCGGGCTCAACCGCAGGCCTCCCCAAGTCTCGATCGATCCGCTCATGGATACGCGGTGGTGCACATCGGTCGCCGCCGGACCGTATTCGCCGGAAGGGTGGATTGGATTCGCCGGAAACGTGCTCAGCCCGTCGCTGGTGCTCATGACATGGTTGTGTGTGTATGAAGCCATCAGGGATATTTTCTTGGTCGCGCGCGTGTTCACGTTGGCGATTACTTGATTCTGGTTGTATAGCCCCGACGATTCCATCAGGTAGATAGAACCTGCTTCGTTCAGAACTACGTTTGACCTGAGGGTGTGTACGCCGTGAGAACCCGTATAAGTGAGGGCAATCGTGGTATTCCGCGGTAGCTGCCGTTCCACGCTCAGGGCGGCCTGCAGAAGGTACGGCGCGCGCAAACTCGAACTGATCTGTTGCCTCGTCTGCGCCGAAGCGAAGGAAGCAAGAGTCGCCGGCGGGGGAATCAGCGGGAAGAAATCGGGATCGGCGATCGAATACTGCTGCTCGATTAGCCCGTTATAGCGAAGTGCCGTAATCGTATTGGTCAGCGAGAAGCGATCGTAGAACATGCCGAAGCCGGCGCGCAGTACGGTCTTGGAGGAAGACTTGCCCCTCTTCGCGCCCGGCGCCCAGGCCACTGCGAGCCGCGGCGCGAAATCGCTCCAGTCGTCCACGTGATTTTGCGCCTCATAACGCAGGCCGAAACTTACTGTGACATTGGGCCGCAACCGCCAATCGTCGCCAAAAAACAGTCCCGCATCCGCATGCCCGGCGGAAACCCGCGGATTTCCAGTGACGATCGTAAACTGCGAAGCGCCGCCGCCCAGGGCGCGGATCTCGGCAGGGGACAAGCCGGCCTGCTGATAGAGCAGTGTGCGGCTATACCGCTCGATCGAGGTGATTCCCGGCCCGCCGGCAAACGTGAAAGTGCCGCCAAAATTCTGCTGCGAGACATCCTCCGTCGTCGCGGCGCGAAGACGGCCGCCCCATCTCCAGGTGTGCGCCCCCCGCAGCATGGTCGTATAGTTCTGTAGTTCGTAACTGTTCTGCTCGATCGAGGAATAGCGCACCGGGGCGCCACCGCCATTGAATGCGCCCAGCACCTGAATGGCGGCGCCGGCCTGGTTGGCCATGTTGGATGCATCGTTTCGCAGAAACTGGAACCGCGTCTCGTTGATCGTCGACCCCAGGGCCGCGGTTTCCATGATCTGTACCGCGTGCGAGTGGCCCCTGGCGTGAACTCCCCGTGAAACGAGGTTGAAACTACCTATGCCGGCGTCGTGTATATCCACATCGGTGAAGCCATATCGCAACGCCAGTGTCTGGTTCGCGCTGAGTTGGTAATCTAACCGCGGATAAATAATGACACGCCGCTGAGGAATCCGGTGCACGTCCGTGAACGGGTCGACCACCGCCAGCGTGACCGGATCGAGTGTGCTTCCGTGAATGACCGCCCCGTTGTCTATCGCATGTCTTTCGAGGTTCACGAAAAACGACGTACGGCGGTTCAGCGGGCCGCTGCCGCTGGCCCCAAATTCATGTAACAGGAACGGCGCTTTCTGCTGCGCATAAGGATTGCGCGAATTCCAGGCATCGTCCGCGAAATTGCAATAGCCCGTGCCGTGAAATTTCTCGGTCCCTGGCTTCGTGAAGACCTCGATCCGCCCATAACCCAGCTTGTCGTACTCCGGCGAAAAGGGATTCTGATTGATGCGCACCTCGCGAATCGACTCTTTGGGCGGAAGCCCGGACCCGCTGAATCCGTCGATGTAAGTGGCCGTGCCGCTCGGTCCGGCCGAAGGTCCCGCCAGAGCTTCGAGGTCCGCCTGAAGATCTTCAGGGTCATCCGCCAGGGCCGCGAGATCGTCGCCGCGCATTACCAGGGCGCTGGCGTTTCCCGTGGGATCGGTGGTAACGGCGGGCCCGGCGCTATCCTGCACGGTAACCTGTTGCGACGCCCTCTCGAGCTGTAACTCCAGGTTGACCACCTGTAACCCCGCATCGAGCGTGACACGCAGCGGTTCGGGCACCGTGAGCGAAGGCGCGGAGGCCTGTAGCAGGTATTCGCCAGAGCGTAAACCGCTAAAGAGGTAAGCGCCATCGACCGTGGTGCGCGTGGAATAGCGAGAGCCGCCCGCGCTCAACAGAGTCACACTGGCGCCGGGGACCACCGATCCCGAAGGGTCGGTCACGCGCCCCCGCAAGCCCGCCGTCTGGCTCCAGACGGGCGCCGCGATGACTACAGCGAGGGCTGCCAGGCGCCGCACCCTTCAATTCTAAACGAGCCTACTCTATCTTTGCGGCGCTAGCGGATACGGCCGATCCCAATACGGCATCGTACCGATTGGGTCGCCCGTGATCACCATTTCCACGCGGCGGTTCTCGATTCGTCCCGCGCGTGTCGCATTGGAAACGACCGGCCGGGAATTGCCGAATCCCTCACTCGCGATGGCGCTGGCGGGCACGCCGCCGGCGGCCAGCGATTTGCGGACGGCGGCGGCCCGTTCCGACGCCAGAACATCTGTCGCGGCGCTGTCCGTATGTCCCTGTACATCCACACGCAGTCCAGTCTGCCCCGCGATGATTTGCGCCACACGCGACAACTCGTTGACCGTTTCGGGACGCAGCAGTGTGCCGCTAAATGCGCCGTCGTTCAGGGTCGCTACCAGGCCGCGAGGGGTATCCCGTGTCGTGAGCACGCCGTTCAGACGTTCCAGCAACTGAAGACGAAGCTGCGTCCTGGAGGTCTGGACCGCGGCCGTTCGCGCGGGCGCGAGAATGGGTTGGATCCGATCGGCCGTGGGCGCGGGCGGCTCCGCCCGTTGGCGCGCCAGAGCCGCGTCGGCTTCCACGCGTTCCCGGGCAGCACGTTCGGCCTCGGCCTGGGCCCGCGCCGCATCCGCCTCCGCGCGTGCCCGCTGTGCCGCGGCATCAGCCTCCAGACGCGCCTGCTGTGCCTGCGCGGCTTCGGCCTGCGCCTTCGCCAACTGGTCGTCCTGCTTCCGCCGCTCCGTGATGGCCCGCGCATCCTCCGCCGTCTGGGAGGCTTCCCGCGCGCTCTGCACGATGAGGCTGGTGTTGGCTCGTATGGACTGCAAGCGCTGAGCCTCGCTCAAAGCCTGTTCCGCCTTTGCCAGCGTGTTGGGCGCGTACTGTTCCGCATTGCCCGCGCGCGCGATCCCGATCGCGTTCTGCGCCTGGTACACCTCCAGAAGGGCCTCATACCGGTCCATGGAGACCTTCGGCGCGGTCGCCACCGCCCTCTCGAAACCTTCCTGCACATTCCAGACATAGTGTCCGCGCGGCATCAACTCGTACTTCGCCAGGATCGGCTGGGTCCTGCCCAGAGTTTCCGGGCGCACCTGGTTTTCAAGGACCACCACGTCGCTCGGCTGCCTCACCGCGGAGTGCGGCTCCGCCGTAACGATGAGTCCGAACACTTGTAGCTCGGTAGTCACATGCAGTTTGGCATGGTCGGAACCATCGGGAACGATTTCGCCCAGATTGTGCGGCGCGCCTTCTGGGCTGATGGCCCACAGGACATAGGTTAGGTATTCCCTGCCAAACCGCGTAGGCGCCGCGAGGTTGGCAAAACTTGCGCTGATCTCCGTGCGCCCCTGCCGCGATTCCACTGTGGCATCGCCTTTGCCGTTCGCCAGCAGAACCGTTCCTCGAAAATCGATCTTCGTCGGTCCCGCCCGGTACTGATAATTGATGGCGTCGATACTCCGCTCAATTACCGTAACGCGATACAACGGGACGGTTTCGGTTTTTTGAACTGGCTGCTGGCAAATGGCTGGAACCGACAGCCCCAGTGTCACGACACACGAGAATAACGTACGATCCATCTCGGCCTCCAGAATGCCAAGACATCTGCACGTTCTGTGCCGTTGGATGCAAATGCAGCAGCGCTCAGGGCTGTAGCAGGCTGGCGAACCGCGAGGCTTCTGTGCGAATCCCTACATAGAAGGTGCCGAAGAGCGCATAGACCGCGCTTACTTGGTCGAATCGCATCTCATAGATGAGTTTCTTGAACACCAGCGGATCTTCTGCGAAAAGGTCCACGCCCCATTCCCAGTCATCGAACCCGATCGAGCCCGTGATGATTTGCCGCACTTCTCCCGCGTAGCGGCGGCCTACCAGGCCGTGTTCGTGCATCATCCGCTGCCGGTCGGACATCGCTTCCTGGTACCAGTTGACCGATTCTCCGCGGCGCCGGTCCATGGGGTAGAAGCAGATGTACTTCGCCGCCGGAATTTCCGGCCACAGCCGCGGCGCCATGGCTTGCCGCTGGCGCGCCAGCACGTTTTCGATTTCCTGGTTCCACTCCTCCGAATGCGGCTGCACACCCCTGGCCGCGAGGCCGCCATACACCTTTGACGTCGATTCGTAGAGCCCCAACTCCACTACGGAGAGGTAAGAAGCCGTGGGTTCCAGATAATCGCTCAGCCGCAGCCGCGCCAGGCAGATTTGCGCCTCATTCAGCTCCTCAAAACTGCGGCGAAAATGTACGAACAGCAAATCGCCTTTGTGCCCGAGCAGGGAATACAGTGCGCTCTGACGGCCCTCGGAGTGTCGCTCCATTGCCGCCAATTCGCGCGTGGCCTCCTCCAGGATGGAAGCACGCGACGCCGGCTCCAGGGCACGCCACGCCGGCCAGCGCAGGCGCATCATCTGATGCAGTACGCTGGCTCCCTCTACTGTAAGCGGAACAGCAGGCAGCGCGGTTTCGGCGATCGTTTCGGGCGTCATGCATCAATTATGACCCTAAAATCGGGGGTCTGCGGAGCGCCGCGCGATGCCCGCCAGATGCGATTCGGCCGCCAGTTCCGCCAATTCCCGTTCGCTGGCGTCTTGCCATTCGGCCAGCCGGCGCTCCCGCAAGCGCTCCAGCAGGCGTACGCGGCGGCGGGCCGCGAGCATCCGTTCGCGTTGCACATCGAGGGCTTTCTGTTGTTCTGCTCTTTGGATGGCGATGGCTCTCTCGCGCCGGATCGTATATAGGCGGAACTCGGCCAGCGCCGCCAGGTCCTTACCCTCCAGGGGAGTCCAATTGCGAACCTGAAGCTCAGCGCGAATGCCTCTGGCCTCTAATTCCGCACGCTCCCGATCCAATAGGGATACCGCCGCCACCCTTTGCTGGAACCGCGCCTCTTCCAATTCCAGTTCCTTTCGACGCCATTCGAGCACCCGCTCCAGGCGGAACCGGAATGCGATCACTTCGTCCTCAGCGCGCGGGCGGGAACGGTTTCGAGCTGCGCCGCCAGCTTCTGCATGCGCCCCAGCGTCTCATCCAGCTTGCAGAGCGAGTTTTGATCCTGGCGCAGAAAATCGAGCAGCTCGGGGCGCAGTTGAATGCTGGCGTCCAGCGCGGGATTCGATCCGGCGACATATGCGCCGAGTTGAATGAGGTCCTCCGCATCACGATACGCCGACAGCGCCTCCCGCAGTTTGCGGACCGCTTTCTGCTGCGGCGATGCCGCAATTTGCGACGTCAGCCGGCTCACCGAGTGCAGAATATCGATCGCGGGGTAGTGCCCCTGCGCGGCGAGTTGGCGCGACAGGATAATGTGGCCATCCAGGATTGCGCGTACGGCGTCGGAGATCGGCTCGTTGAAATCGTCGCCTTCCACCAGGACGGTGAAAAACCCGGTGATCGATCCGCGAGGAAAATTTCCGGCGCGCTCCAGCACCTTCGGCAGAAGCTGGAACACAGAGGGCGTGTAACCCTTCTGGCTGGGCGGCTCTCCCGCGGCCAGGCCGATCTCGCGTTGCGCCATGGCCAGGCGCGTAACCGAATCCATTACCAGCAGGACGTTGGCGCCCTGGTCGCGGAAGTACTCGGCCACCGAAAGCGCGACAAAACAGGCGCGCACCCGCAGCGGCGCGGGGCGCTCGGAGGTGGCCACCACCACCACGGACCGCTTGCGGCCTTCCGGACCAAGCTCCTGCTCCAGGAAAGCACGCACCTCGCGGTTGCGTTCTCCTACCATTGCGATCACCGTCACGTCGGCGGAATTCTGCCGCGACATACATCCCAGCAGGGTGCTCTTGCCCACGCCGCTGCCGCCAAAAATGCCGATTCTTTGCCCCAGCCCGCACGGCAGCAGGCCATCTATGGCCCGAATCCCGGTCACCAGAGATTCGGTGATATGCCGGCGTTCGAGCGGATTTTGCGGAGTTCCGTATAACGGATAGGCATGCTGTGCTTCAATTGCGGGGCCGCCGTCCATCGGCTTGCCGAACCCATCGATTACGCGGCCGAGCAGCCCCGGGCCAACTTCTACTCGCGCATCTTCGCTCCGCGCCACCACCGCATCTCCTAATTGCAGCCCGTCGGTCTCTTCCAGCGGCATGGAAAGCACGCGGCCTTCGCGAAACCCGATCACCTGTGTGCGGATGGGGCGTCCCGACGCAGACAGGACCTCGCAAAAATCGCCGATCGCCACACTCGGTCCACTCGATTCGATCAGCAGACCGATTACCTGGGTTACCTGTCCGACCCAGCGTAACGGGGATATGCGTTCCACATCGGCCAGGTACGGAGCGAGAGAGATGCCGCCGCTCATCGCGGATTCCTCAAACGATCGGCCAGGCCGCGCTCGATCTCTCCTAGCTGCGATTCGATGGAAGCATCCAGGTTGCCCCGCCCCGTTTCGAAAATAACCGTGCCCGGCTGGCTCGAAGCATCGGGAACGACTTCGATGGCCGCGCCGGTACGTGCCTTCTGCAGGCAGGCGGTTACCACCGAGGCGTGCGCGGGATGAACCCGCACCCGGCAAATCTCCTGGGACTGTAACTTCTCGAGAGCCCCCAGGACCAATCCATGCATCGCATCCGGATCGACCGCGAGTTCGCGGCGCAAGATTCGCCGGGCGATGGCCATGGCCAGCCGGAGCAGGTCGGCTTCCGCCTCGCGCCGCAGCCGGGGGCGCAAATTGGCAATCTCTTCAATGCTGTGGCCCAGACGATCGATGACCGGTTGCAACTCGGCGGCGGCACGGTTTCGCCCTGCCGTCTCCCCCTCCCGCACTCCCGCCGCGTGCGCCTCGCGCAGCCGCTGTTCTATCTGCTGGTTCGCCGCTTCACCGCCGAAATGCCCTTCGGCCGTCATTTCCGGCAGGTATTGCGCTTCCAGCGCCCCCGCGCCCACCTGACGCCAGGTGATGGGCGATGCGCAAAGCGGATGATCGGGCGGAAATACTTTTGCAGACATCGGCTCGGCCGCGGCGGCTCACACCTTCTATCGGCCGTCTCCACCCCCCCCGATAGCCCTATTGGCGCACTCAGTGCCGTTGCATTCGGCACTACGACTCCTATATCCTTTACCTTATAGGCTTTGCGAAGGAGGCCTCAAGAATGAGTATGCTGCGGGCATCTGTTGCCGCTTCGTTGCTGGGGATTGCCGCCCTGGCCGCTCCCAATACGGTTTCTACACCAGTGACATTTAATAAGGACGTTCTGCCAATTCTGCAGAAGAATTGTCAGAGCTGTCACCGGCCCGGTGAAATCGCTCCCATGTCGTTTCTTACCTACAACGACGCGCGGCCCTGGGCCAAGGCGATCAAGGTCGCCGTCGCCAGCAAGAAGATGCCGCCATGGTTTGCCGATGTCGGGCACTTTGCCAACGATCGGACCTTGAGTGCCGCCGATGTCAACACCTTGGCCGCCTGGGCCGACGGCGGCGCGACGGAAGGCGATGCTAAGGACAAGCCCGCGCCGATCACGTTTCAGGATGGCTGGAACATCAAGCCTGACATGATCGTCGAGATGCCCAAGGAGTTTCACGTCGCCGCTAAGGGCACCATCAATTACCAGAACTTTCTTGTCAAAGTGAATTTCCCTGAAGACAAGTGGGTGATCGCGGCGGAAATGCGTCCCGGAAACGCCAAAGTGGTGCATCACGGACGCGTGATTGTCCGCCCGCCGGACTCCAAGTGGATGCAGACCGCTGTTCCGGGAGAGCCTTACGAGACCGGCTCGGGCCCGATGCTCGGCGCGCAGGAAGGCTCCGACCTGCTCGGAAAATATAACCCCGGCCTGGGCGCGCAGGGCTTTGACGTGGAAGGTTCCGCAAAATTCGTTCCCAAAGGTTCCGACCTGGTCTTCAATCTCCATTACACCGCCATCGGTACCGAAGCCACCGACCGTTCAAAAGTGGGACTCGTGTTTGCCAAGAACCCGCCCAAGAATCGCTATTGGATGTCGCCCGGAACGCCAGCGGCCTTCAATCTCTCGATCCCGCCCGGAGATCATAACGCCGAAGTAGTGAGCGAGGTCACGGTAGGAGTGCCCGACGCGAAGCTGGTCTACATTCAGCCTCACCTGCATCTGCGCGGCAAGGACTATGAAGTTCGCGTGATCTATACGACCGGCGAGATGGAAACCGTTTTCAAGGGGAAGTGGAACTTCGATTGGCAGATCGGCTATCAACTGGCGAAGCCGCTTCCGGTCCCGATGGGCACGCGGATTCTGACCGTAGCCCATTACGACAACTCCGCGACGAACCCCTACAATCCCGATCCGGCCAAACGCGTATTGTGGGGCGATCAGAATTGGGACGAGATGCAGTCCGGCTTCCTCGGCCTGGTATTTGACGTCAACACCGACGCCAGCAAGGTATTCAAGGCCTCGGGTCCGAGCCTGCTGCCGCGCGGCGATTTCGGCCCGACCCTGGCTGCCGTAACTCTGAAGTAACACCGGCCGGTTAGTGCCGGAAATGGCGCACGCCGGTAAACACCATAGCTACACCGAGCCGGTCCGCCGCGGCGATTACTTCGTTGTCTCGGACAGACCCACCCGGCTGGATGAACGCGGTTGCGCCGTTTTTCACGGCCTCTTCCACGCCGTCGGCAAACGGAAAGAAGGCGTCCGAGGCGACCGTCGTTCCTTGTAGCGGCAGCACTGCTTTCATCGCGCCGATCTTGACCGAATCGACCCGGCTCATCTGGCCCGCGCCCACACCGACGGCCTGTCCCGCCCTGCTGTACACGATGGCATTCGATTTTACGTGCTTGGCGACCTTCCAGCCGAACTCCATGGACTTCCACTCTTCGCCGGTCGGCTCGCGTTTGCTCTTCACCACAGCACTCGCACGGTCGAGCGATGCCCGGTCGGCAGTTTGCACCAGAAAGCCCCCGGTGATCGATTTCACTACCAACGGGTCCATCCCCGCGGCCACACGCATCAGCCGCAGTTGTCTCCTGCCGGAAAGAACCGTCAGCGCTTCGGGTGTGTAGCCCGGCGCGGCAATCGCCTCTACAAAGGTCTTCGCCACTTCGGTGGCGGTTTCCTCATCGAGCGTCCGGTTGAAACCGAGCACTCCGCCGTATGCCGACACGGGATCGCACTCGAAGGCCTTCCGGTATGCTTCGGCCAAAGTGCCCTGTTCGGCACAGCCGCAGGGGTTGGTGTGTTTGATGATCACCGCGGCCGGCTGGGAAAATTCGCAGGCCAGTTGCCACGCCGCATCCAGATCTACCAGGTTGTTATACGAAAGCTCTCTTCCTTGCAGTTGTTCCGCGCCGGCGATGCCCGCGCCCGGCGTGCCATAGAGCGCGGCAGCCTGGTGCGGATTCTCGCCGTAGCGCAGATCCATGATCTTCGGCGCGCGCAGCGCCAGCACGGGCGGCGCCGCGCCGGAAGCATCGATCCGTTCCAGCCGTGCGCTGATCGCCGCATCGTAATCGGCCGTCGTACGAAATGCCTTCTTCGCCAGCCGCCACTTGGTTTCCACCGAGAGGTTTCCGTTGCCGGCGCGTAGTTCTTCGATGATCGGATCGTAATCGTCGGGCGACACCACCACCGCCAGATCCTGGTAGTTCTTCGCCGCCGACCGGATCATCGTCGGACCGCCGATGTCGATGTTCTCGATCAACTCGGCCAGCGATGCGTCCTGCCGCGCGGCTGCTTCTTCAAACCGGTACAAGTTCACAACCACCATATCGATCGGTTGAATCCCATGCTCCTGCAGGGCCGCCATGTGTTCCTCGCGGCCGCGCATCGCCAGGATGGCGCCTGTAATTTTGGGATGCATGGTCTTCACGCGGCCGTCGAGCATTTCCGGAAAGCCGGTCACTTCCGACACCTCTTTCACCGGCACTCCGTTTTCGCGCAACGCTCGCGCCGTTCCGCCGGTCGAGATGAGTTCAGCGCCCATCCCGCTCAGCGCGAGGGCGAAATCGACGATGCCGGTTTTATCGGTGACACTCAGGAGAACACGTTGAATTCTGCTCATCTAAAGGAACGATAGCAGATGAATCATTCAACGCCGCACTACGGTTACCCGGAACAGCTCGCGCTGATTTGCATGATGTTGTAGCCGGTAATTCCCGGCACCCATCATTGCGTCGAAAACGCTTTGAATCACGGGCGCCAGAGTAGTCCAGGTATTTTCGGTGTTGGGCGCAAGGGCGCGGTCGTTCACGGCGACCTCCCAGGAGTTGCGGTCGAAAACGAGGTTGCCCTCGAACTCCGGTTCCCGCTCGAGCAGTTCCGCCGCCGCTTCCGCGGCTTCGACCGCTTGCCGCAGACGCGCCTCCACCGGCCCCTCCACTGCCGTTCGCCGGTTGTAGAGCAGCCCCAGCCGGCCTTTCTCCCGGTCGAGCCCGTAAATGGCCTCGTGACAAACCAGAATGATTCCCGGCCCCGATGGGACGTGCTCATAATCCGACACGTCAATCATGGTCTCCGGCAGGCGTCTCTCCTGAATCCAGCGGTGAAAAACCGCGATCGCATCGCCGAGATGCGGGCGGCTCTCCGCCGTTGCGAACAGCTTGACACGAAAATGCTGAATGTCCATCCGTGAAACCTTAACAAACCGCTCCCTTACGGTCGCGGCTCCGTATGCCGGCAAACGCGTGCACCCGTTTCTGAGCCGCGCGCTTGCTACGCCGCTACCGCCTGCGCGCTCAATTTCCCGTAACAGGCGTGCGCCGCTTCGATGAAAAGCTGTGCTTCTTCAATCAACCGGTGCGCCTTCTCGCCGTCGTAGGTCTCGTTGCGATGTTCGTGCGCGGCGAAATAATACTGAGCAAATTTGCCGCCCACGAAGGGATCGAAGAACAACTCGGAATCGTAGAACGCTCCTTTGAACGCGCGCATGATGCCTTCGGGCGTTGGATCGAACGGGATCACCCGCCAGTTCAAAAGGCCCGCCGCCGCGTTGCGCATGGCTTCGTAAGCCGTGCGCGCCGCCTTCCCTACATCTCCGGCTTCGAGCGCCAGTTGCGCCTCGAAGGCCTCCCGCTCACATGCCGTCAACTGAAACTCGATGGGCGTGACGACCTCGCCCGCGCACTCGCCGATGCCGATATCGCCGATAGTGTATTCGCGCGCGTCCGACCAGTCGATATAGAAGCTCCGGTCCGCGTCGTGTGGCGGCACGTACGCCAGGTCGTCGATCATCGCCTTCAATGCGGCTTTCCCGATGCGTTTGGCATAGGCGTGGAAACTCTCGCCCGGGTTGCGCTCCTCGAGATAGCGCGACGTAATGCGGTCGACAGTTTCGGGGATGCGTTTGGACGGCACCGCGCCGATCGCCAGCCCGTAAGCGCCGCCGTTTTCCTCCCACTTTCCTCCAAGAACAACCTGGAAATGCGGCACCGTGTATCCGTTCTTATTCCGGTTCACGCCGTAAAAGCCCAAATCGGCCACATGATGCTGTCCGCAGGAGTTGAAGCAGCCGCTGATCTTGATGTGCAGCCCGCGTATGGCTTCGTCCAGCTCGTAGCCTTTGGCCAGCAACCGCGCACGGAGCTCGGCCGCGAGACCGCGGGAAGAGGAAATGCCCAACTTGCAGGTGTCGGTGCCCGGGCAGGAAACGATATCGACGATCGTACCCGCGCCGGGTTGCGCCAGTTCCGCCGCTTGCAAATCGGCGTAGAGTGCCGGTAGGTCGGCCTCGCTCACCCACCGCAAAACCATGTTCTGCTCCACGGTGGTGCGCAGCGTTTCGGTGGTGTATTTGCGCGCGATATCCGCCAGAGCGCGAAGCTGGTCCGCCGTAATGTCGCCCAGCGGTAACGTGATCGTCACCGTAGCGTAGCCCGCCTGCTTCTGCCGGTAGACATTGGTGCTCTGCCAACGGTCGAACCCGGCGTCGGCGGGTCCTGAGATCTGTAGCAGCGCGCCCGGCTTGCGGCCTTCTTCTTTGTCAGCGGGCACGTCTTTCAGGTAGTCCGTCCAGCGCGCGTCGGGCGTGAGGACCTTCCGCTCTTCAGAGACCAGCCGCTGGAATTCCTGGAGGCCGATCTTCTGAATCACGAACTTCAGCCGCGCCGTGTTGCGGTTCTTTTTTTCGCCTAGCCTGGCGAACACGCGGCAAATCGCCTGCGCCAGCGGTAACAGTTCCTCTTCCGGCACGAAATCGGATAACAGCTTGGCCTGTTGGGGCACGGTGCCCAGGCCGCCGCCAACGTAAAACGCAAAACCGCGCCGGCCCTCGCGTACCTCGGCCACCGCGCCGATATCGTGTATGTGCGCCAGTGCGCAGGCCTCTTCGGAGCAGCCGGAAAATGAAATCTTGAATTTGCGGCCGAAATCCTGCGTGTCGGGATGCCCTAGCAGAAAATACGCCAGCGCCTTGGCGTAGGGTGTCACATCGAACGCTTCTGTGCGGCACACACCGGCGATCGGGCAGCCGGTAACGTTGCGCACCGTATTTCCGCAGGCTTCGCGCGTGGTAATCCCCGCGGCCGCCAGCCGCCGCATGAGCGCGGGCGTGTCTTCAATGTGGATGAAGTGAAGCTGGAAATCCTGGCGCGTGGTCACGTGCGCGATTCCGTCCGAGTATTCCTCGGCCAGCTCGCCGAGTGTCTCCAGTTGCGTCGCGTTCAAGCCGCCGAACGGAATCTTGATCCGCTGCATCCCGGGCGCATCCCACAACGTACCCGGACCCTTGGTGTTATCGCTGGGATAAGTGAGCTTTTGGGTTTCCCTGCCGTCGTGGCGCTGTCCGTTGTCGTACCGCTGTCCATAGGAGCCCCGCCGCAAACGAGTCTCGGCAAAGACTTTGTCATCGATCTTGCCCTGCTTCTTGAGCAGCACCTCACTCTCGAACTTATCTACCTCGGCGGCCAAAGCTTGCGGCAATCGGCCCTGGAGACACTCCTTCCAGAGCGCGTTGCTTGTCTTCATATACCCCAAACTATATCGGAAATAAGGTGTATCTCGCAAGTGTAACGGATCATACGCTATTTCGGCACCTGCAGGGCCAGCGGAAAATCGGGATTCATCAGCGAACTGCCGCCATCGACGGCGATCGTTTGGCCTGTGACAAACGATGCTTCCTCACTGCACAACAGAGCGCATACATTGGCCACCTCGCAAGGTGTAACTCGCCTCCGCATGGGCGTCCAGCCCGCGCTCACCCACTCCTTCAGCGCATCCTGAACCGCTTGCGGAGTCTGGCCGATTACCGTGGTTTCATCCGATGCGCCGGGGCTGACTGCGTTTACGGTGATGCCGTGCCGACCGAGCGCCACTGCAAAATACCGGCACATACTCTCGACAGCCGCTTTTGCCGATCCCATTCCCACCCAGGGCTGCCAGCCTCCGGTTACTCCTCCCGGCGTGTAGGATAACGCCAGAATCCGGCCGCCGCTGCTCATGTGTTTTGCGGCCGCCGGCGCTCCTATAAAGAAAGCGCGCGCTTGTGTATCGTACGCCATCTGCCACTTCTCGAGCGGCACCTCCGTGGCAAGCGTGTGTTCATAGATGTGATCGAGTGTCGGCACCACACTCTGCACGAAGATGTCGCATCCCCCCAGCTTCCCGGCGGCCTCCTCGACCACTTCCCGGGCGCGCTTCGCATCAGAAGTATCGCCTTGCACCAATACTCCGTCCGCGCCGGCGTCTTTCACATGAGCCAGGGTCTTCTCCGCTTCGTCGCGGCGCGTGAAATAGTGGATGGCGATCTTCGCGACGCCTTCCTGCGCCAGTTTTACGGCGGTGGCGCGGCCAATGCCGCGCGAACTTCCGGTAATCAGTGCGGTGCGGAACGTGATCTTCATCTTCGCCCTCGGTGCTTTAGCGTACCACCGGGTCCCCGCTGCGTGCTGCGTAACGGCGCATCCAGCCAGTGTGGTATTGATCGACTATGCGCGATTTTCAAGGCCTGTCGGAACGCGAGATCCTCGCCCTCGCCATTTCCCTCGAAGAAGAAGACGAGAGAATCTATGCCGATTTCGCCGAAGGCTTGCGCGAGAACTTCCCGGCGTCGGCCGCGGTCTTCACCGGGATGCAGGACGAGGAATCGAGTCACCGCCGGCGGCTGATGGAGCTTTATCGCGAGAAGTTCGGCGAGCACATCCCGCTGATCCGCCGCCAGGACGTGCGCGGATTCGTAAATCGAAAGCCGGTTTGGCTGGTGAAGCCCCTGGGACTCGACACTGTCCGGCACCAGGCCGCGGCCATGGAAGTGGAGACGCGCAGATTCTACGAGCGGGCCGCGGCGCGGGCCGAAGACGCGCGCGTGCGCCAACTGCTCGATGATTTGGCCCTGGAAGAACGCACCCATGCGGATCGGGCCGAGGAGCTGGGCGAAGAGAAACTGCGCGGCGACGCCCGGCGCGAAGAGGACGAAGCCAGCCGGCGGCTGTTCGTGCTGCAAATCGTGCAGCCGGGACTGGCGGGCCTCATGGATGGCTCCGTCTCCACGCTGGCGCCGGTTTTCGCCGCCGCTCTGGCGACACACAATCCGCGGGATGCCTTCGTCGTCGGCCTGGCGGCTTCCCTCGGGGCCGGTATCAGCATGGGCTTTGCGGAAGCACTCTCCGATGACGGCAGCCTTACCGGGCGCGGCCATCCGTGGGTGCGCGGCCTCGTCTGCGGATTGATGACGGCGCTGGGAGGAATCGGCCATACCCTACCCTTCCTGATCCCGGCCTTTGGGGCGGCCATGACCGCCGCCATCGTCATCGTGGTTTTGGAGCTGGCCGCCATTACGTGGGTGCGGCACCGTTATATGGAAACACCGCCGCTTTCGGCGGCGCTGCAAGTCGGCCTGGGAGGCGCGCTGGTCTTTGTCACGGGCGTCCTGATCGGAAGCTCCTGAACAGCCGGATGGTATCCTGAAAATATTACAAGCCCGATGTTGCCTGCTTATGCGCGGCTCCGAACATAGCCGCGACCGTAAGGGAGCGGAGGGTTCTCCCAGGAGCACGCACACACCTTGAAAGTCGGTTTCGTCAGTCTCGGCTGTCCCAAGAATCTCGTCGATAGTGAAGTCATGATGGGCCAGCTCGTGGCCCGCGGTCACGAGCTGACCCCACACCCCGATCAGGCCGAGGTACTCGTCGTCAATACGTGCAGTTTTATCGATCCCGCTAAAAAAGAGTCCATCGACACCATCCTGGAGATGGCGGAATACAAGAAGGTGGGCCGCGCCCGAAAATTGATCGTGGCGGGTTGCCTGGTCGAGCGTTACCGCGGCGATATCCGCAAGGAATTGCCGGAAGTGGACGCCCTGGTCGGCACCAACGAACTCGAAAGCATTGTCGCCTTATGCGAAGGGGAGCCCTCGGCGCGGAACGGCATCGAGCCTTATCTCTATCACGATCTCACTCCGCGTGTACTCGCCACCCCGCGCCACTTCGCCTACATCAAGATCGCCGAAGGATGCGATCACCCGTGCACGTTCTGTGTGATCCCGCAGTATCGCGGCGCATTCCGTAGCCGGCGTTTCGAGTCCGTCATCTCCGAAGCCACGCGGCTCTTCTCGCAGGGTGTCCGCGAAATCAACCTCATCGGCCAGGACACCACTTGCTATGGCGAGGACCTCGGTTTGCGCGATGGCCTTGCGGATCTGCTGGCGCGGCTTGCCGCCATCGAGACGCCGCACCAGAAGTGGATCCGCTTCCTGTATGCGTATCCGAACAAGGTGACCCAGAAGCTGCTCGACACGATGGCAGCGAATCCGTCGCTGGTCAAGTATATTGACATGCCGCTGCAGCATTCCAGCGCCGCGGTCCTGAAACGCATGAAGCGAGGCGCTTCCGGCGACATCTTTTTGAAGCTCCTGGAGCGCATCCGCCGCACGATTCCCGGCGTGGCCATACGGACCAGCCTGATCACCGGCTTTCCGGGTGAGACGGCGGCCGATTTCGAAGAACTCTGCCAGTTTATTGAGACTGCGCGCTTCGACAACCTGGGCGTGTTTACGTATTCCGACGAAGACACCAGTTCCAGCTACCGGCTCGATGCCAAGGTAGACGGCCGCACCATGCAAAACCGGAAGCGCCGGCTGATGGCCATCCAGCGCAAGATCGCGCGGGCACGCAATCGCAGCCTGGTGGGCGCCGAAACGTCCGTATTGGTGGAGGGGCATTCCCGCGAAACCGACCTGCTTTGGGAAGGGCGGCAGCCCACCCAGGCCCCCGAAATCGATGGCGTCACAATGATCAACGATTTCGAAGGCGCAGAGCCGCGCGCCGGAGAAATCCGCCGCCTTCGTATTACCGAGTCGCACGATTACGATGTGGTGGGCACGCTGCTTGCGCCCACCGAGCGCTTTACACCATTGGCCGGCGCGCCGCTCATCAACATCAGCCCGGTCCCCGCATGCTGAAGTGCCCCATTTGCAAGAAGGACGTGGTGCCGGGCACGCCCGATTTTCCGTTTTGCAGCGAGCGCTGCCGGATCATCGATCTGGGCAACTGGTCCGCTGAGAAGTACGTGATTTCGTCCTCGGCCAAGCCCGAAACATCCCATGACGAACCGGACGAGCAATAGCCTGGCGAACCTCGTCTCCACCTGGTTCGGCTGTGGCTACGTGCCCATCGCTCCGGGCACGGCGGGTTCCTTCGCCGCGCTCGCGATTGCCATTGGCCTGCGCGAGTTCGCGCGCTTCTCGTGGTGGCAATTCCTTATCCTGGCCGCCGCCGGTTTTCTTCCGGCGGTATGGGCCGCCACGCGCACCGCTCGCGAACTGAAGTTGAAAGATCCCCGGGCGGTCGTGGTGGATGAAGTTCTGGGGCAATGGATCGCAGTGGCGGGCGCGCATCCGATGAATTGGAAGAGCTATGCAGCGGCGTTCTTTCTCTTCCGGCTGTTCGATGTCTGGAAGCCGCCTCCCATACGCCGGCTGGAGGCGTTCCCCGAAGGCTGGGGCATCGTGGCCGATGACCTGCTCGCCGGCGTCTACGCCGCACTTGTATTATCGCTGGCGGGATGGTTCAATCTTTATTAAATGGCTCTCCGGAAATCGGCTGACTCCCGGCCCCAAATCTCTCAGGTAACGCCCGCCGCCGCGATTGCCGGCGGTGAATTGCAGATTCGAGGCAAGGGATTTGTCCGCGCGGACCGTCCCCGCGTCACCATCGGAGACGTGGCCGCCCCTATCATCATCGGCTCCGATTCGTTCATCATCGCACGGGTGCCCGACGGCGCTACGGCGGGGGAACTGGTGATCGAAAACGGGGAGCAGTCCAGCGAATCGTGGGCCTGCGACGTCGGCGTCCTGGTGGCCGATAGTTTGCACCCGGTGGCGAATCCCGCCGTCGACTCGTTCGGCAACATCTACACGACCTTCAGCGGCTCGCGCGGCCAAAAAGTTCCGGTGGCGGTTTACAAGATCGATCTGAACTTCAACATGAAGCCGTTCATCAACGACCTGATGAACGCCACCAGCCTGGCCTTCGACACGGAAGGCATGCTTTACGTTTCCAGCCGCTACGAGGGCTTCATCTATCAGGTTTCACCCAACGGCAATCTTTCTACGTACGTCGAGGGGATGGGTGTGGCTACGGGCCTGGCCTTTGACAACGCGCAGAATCTGTATGTAGGGGATCGGAGCGGCACCATTTTCAAGATCAGCCCCAATCGTCAGATTTTTGTGTTTGCCACACTCGAAGCCTCGCTGGCCGCGTATCACTTGGCTTTCGGCCCGGATGGCTATCTCTACGTCACTGGCCCGACTACCTCGAGCTTCGATTGCGTACACCGGATTTCGCAGGAGGGTGAAGTGGAGGTCTTCTACCGCGGCCTGGGCCGGCCGCAGGGTTTGGCCTTCGACGAACAGGGCCGGCTTTACGTGGCCGCCTCACTGGCTGGCCGGAAAGGCATCGTGCGAATTTACCCCGATAGGCGCGCCGACCTGTTTGTTTCCGGACCCGGCATCGTGGGCCTCGCATTTACGCCCTCCCGGGCCATGGTAATCGCCACGACCAATGCGGTTCACCGCGTCGATGTAGGCATTAAGGGACGCCCCCTCATCGGATGAACGCCGAGATCGTTGCAGTTGGCTCGGAAATGCTGACGCCGCAGCGCGTCGATACGAACTCCCTTTATCTGACCGCGGAATTGAATAACCTGGGCGTCGAAGTCGTCACCAAGTATGTAATCGGCGATCATCTGGTGCTACTGGCAAGCGCCGTTCGCCTGGCCCTCTCGCGTTCAGAGATTGTGATCCTCTCGGGAGGCTTGGGACCCACTGAGGACGACTTGACGCGAGACGCGGTGGCGGAAGCGCTCGAGCGTAAGCTGATCTATCATCCCGAGATCGCCGAAGCCCTGGAACAACGATTCGCCCGGCTCAACCGCAAGATGGCGGAAGTCAACAAGCGGCAGGCCTTCATCATCGATGGCGCCGCCATATTGCCCAACGAACGCGGCACCGCTCCCGGCCAGTGGATCGAAGAATCCGGCGCCGTCGTAGTGCTGCTGCCTGGGCCGCCGCACGAATTGAAAGCCATGTTCGAGCGGCAATGCCTGCCGCGCCTGTCGCGCATTGTTCCGAGCGAAGTGATTCGCACTGTCGAATTGCGGGTCGCGGGAATGGGCGAATCGGATCTCGATCAGCTCATCGCGCCTGTGTACAAGAAATATCAGAACCCTGCGACCACCATTCTGGCGGCGGCGGGCGATATCCAGATCCATCTCCGGGCGCGCTGCGGCACCGAATCCGAGGCGCAGGCGCTGTTGGCCGAAGTGGCCGGGCCGATCGAACTCCTGTTGGGCGAGCGCATCTACTCGCGCACGGGCGAAACCATCGAAGCCGTGGTGGGAGACCTGTTGCGCGCCAGTAGCGCGACGGTTTCAGTGGCGGAGAGCTGCACGGGCGGAATGCTGGGAGAGCGATTGACATCCACGCCCGGCAGCTCGGATTATTTCGTCGGAGGCTTCATCACCTACAGCGATGAAATGAAGATCGAGATGCTGGGCGTGCCGCCCGAGGTGCTTGCGGAGCACGGCGCGGTGAGTAAGGAGACGGCTGAGGCGATGGCGAATGGCGCGCGCCGCCGCACCCGCTCCACCTACGCCCTCTCGATCACCGGCGTGGCCGGGCCGGACGGCGGCACCGAAGCCAAACCGGTCGGCACGGCCTACATCGGCCTGGCGACGCCCTCCGGGACGGAGATCCTAAAGCGCCAATTCCTGGGAGACCGGGCGCGCATCCGCAGCTTCGCTGCCCAGTTCGCGCTGGACTTCCTGCGTCGCCGACTGTCAACGCGGGGATAACGTTTCAGAGCCGCGACCGTCAGGGAGCGGTTGCCGCTAGAACAACCCCGGCGTCCATCTTCCGCATAATGAGGAAGAGATG
Organism: Terriglobia bacterium; assembly: GCA_003175985.1. GTDB lineage: Bacteria > Acidobacteriota > Terriglobia > Bryobacterales > Bryobacteraceae > PSRJ01. The sequence goes on along the minus strand of PSRJ01000288.1, from coordinate 30,032 downwards.
CGCGGAATTCTATTCGACATGGATGGCGTCCTATACAACTCGGACCGCCCGATAGCGGGTGCGGCCGAAACCGTTTGTTGGGTACAGGAGCAGGCGATTCCGCATCTGTTCGTCACGAATACAACCTCGCGCGATCGAGCCGCCCTCGTCGAGAAGTTGCACGGCTTCGGGATTGAGACTTCGGAAGAGGAAATCCTCACGCCGGCCGCGGCAGTTGCGGGATGGCTGCGGCACTCCTGCGAAGGGCCGCTCGCGCTATTTCTGCGTCCGGCCGCGAGGCGCGAGTTTGCGGGTCTTCCCTGCCTTGACGATGCCGCCGAGCAAGGCGCAGCTTATGTGGTCATCGGCGATCTGGGCAGTCTATGGGATTACCGGACGCTGAATCGCGCCTTCCGGCTGCTCTATCACAACCCGGAGGCGAAGCTGATCGCTCTGGGCATGACGCGCTACTGGCTCGCGTCGGACGGCATCTCGCTGGACGTAGCGCCGTTCGTCACGGCGCTGGAGCATGCGGCGGGACGGCGGGCAATCGTGTTCGGCAAGCCGGCGGAGCGCTTCTTTCTGGCCGCCGCCGAGCGGTTAGGGCTTGCACCCGGCGAGATCGTAATGATCGGCGATGATATCGAAGGCGATATCGGCGGCGCGCAGGCGGCAGGACTCAAGGGTGCGCTAGTGAAGACGGGGAAGTTCAAGGCCGCCGACCTGGAAGGCCGAATCCGCCCTGACTTCGTGTGGGATTCCGTCGCGGATCTGCAGCGCTGGTGGAATAAATGACCGCCTAGGGCGCGAAAGAGCCAACGCTACCGCGCCGTCCACCCGCCATCGATCAATATATCGGTGCCCGTGATGAATCCCGCCTCTTCCGAACACAGATAGACCGCGAGGTGGCCGATCTCCTCGGGCTTGCCCCACCGCGCCAGGGGCACGTTGGCCATGAATTGTGCGTTGAGCTGCGGGTTCTCCATCAGCGGCCGCGTCAGATCGGTGGCGAAGGGGCCGGGGCTGATGCCGTTTGCCGTAATCCCCTCCGGGGCCAGTTCCAGCGCCAGCGCGCGCGTCATACCCAACAACGCCGCCTTGCTCGCCGAGTAGAGCGTGCGTTCCGGCAAAGACACCCGGCTCATGATCGACGTCATATTGAGAATCCGCCCGTAGCCCTGGCCTTTCATATGCGGAATAAACGCACGGCACATCAGAAAAGCCGAGGTCACGTTGGTATCCATCACGCGGCGCCAATCGTCGAGCGAGAGCTCGGTAATGGGTTTGCGCAAATTCACTCCGGCGTTGTTGATCAGGATATTCACTTTGCCGAAGCGGCCGATAATTTCCGTTTCGGAGCGCTGCACCTTTTCTTCGCGGGTGACGTCGGCAGGAAAAACATCCGCTTCGCCGCCGGCGGCTTCGATTTCCGCGGCCACGCGGTTCAACGCGTCCGCGTCTCGCGCCACCAGCGCCACAGCCGATCCTTCGCTCGCCAGCGCCTGGGCCATAGCCTTTCCCAGACCTTTGCTGGCGCCCGTAATCACGGCCACCCGTCCGCGCAGCTTGCCCGGCATCAGACGGTGGTCCCGCTTTGAGAACGGTTCATCAGCTCGTCGGCCATGGCCTGGGGATTGTCGATGTTGCGGATGGTGAGGCGGCTCGTCTCGCCGGAAGTCTCTAGCGAGAGGTTGCCGATGTTCAACATGCGCTGCCAGATTCCCTGATCCACGCGCACGTCCTGGAGCTTGGAAAGCTGAATGTTGCGCGTGCTTTTGGCGGCCAGGCCCGTTTCGTACCGCAGCCGGTCACCCGTAACCACGATGTTCGTGGTGCGCAGCCGCAGCCACCGCACAGCCGGCCACAGGAACAGAAAAGGAAGCACCAGCGGCAGCAGTTTTAAGGCCTCAATCCCCTGCCACAACGCGAAGTAAGCGGCCTCCAGCCCGACGACTACAATGGCCGTCAGAATCGTTCCCGCCTTGAGGAACTTTACCGTAGGACGGATCGTCAGCTCAGCCAACAGTGCTCCTACTCTACGGTGACGTGCGTTCCCTTGGACGGCTCGCGTGTCAGATGCGCGATGCGCGTGTCTAGCAGGGTGCGAATGCCTTTGAGAAACTCCAGTCGCGAATTCCGGAAGTGGTCGCGCGTGGCATCCGACCAGCATCGCTCGAAAAATGGAATCACCGTCTCGCAGACAATACAGCCGGGAGCGCGGCCCGTCGAAGTGGTCGAAGTGGTTTCCGTCTTTTCCGCCATTTTAGACCTCCCTCATCTCTACCGTTAACATTTTATTCTCCAACTTGGCGCGGCTCGGCGAAAGTCCCGCCATGGAAGTGGGCAAGCCGATGTGGCGCCGCAGCGTGCCTATCTCGACCACCAGTTCATCGCCTTTCTTGAACAGCCCCACTTCGCCCTTGGCGGCAAATGGCAGCTTCACCTGCACCTCATAATGACCGTTCCGCTTCACGAAGGCAAACGGCGCTTCGGTGCGCGTCACGGCCGCCGGGTCTTCGGTTTCCTGGTACAGGGCTCGCGCCAGGTCGTCCAATCGCTCGCGGCCCAGCACCTCGTGCGTGAACAGCGCCACACGCTTCACCGGCACCGGCGAAAAATAGCTGTCGATCTCTTCCAGTATGCGGGCTTGGGACGCGCGCCACTCCTGAAAGTACAGGTCATTCACTTCGGCGGGCAGCACGCGATTCACGATGATGCCATCCACGGTGAGGCCGTGCAGTGAAAAATAAACGAACGCGCGCTGCGTTTCGCGCAGCACCATGCGCTCGGGATTCGTTACCAGCCGCACGCTGGTGAGTTTCGGATCTTCCAGCAGCTCATCGATTCCTTCGAGCTTGGCGAACAGGTCCTGCACATTGGCGAAATAACTGTCGGTGGGCAGCTCGATCGGCGATACGCGATTCGCGATTGGCCGCACTGCTTTGAGCAGCCCGCGCTGCACCGGGAAGATGTGCCGCATGTACCACTCGAGCGTGGTCGGCATGCTCACGAACCGCATGGATTCCGCTGTCGGCGCGCAATCGAGAACGATCACATCGTAGACATGCTCCCGGCGGAACTGGTTCACCCACATCATGGCGCTCAGCTCTTCCATACCCGGCAGAATGGCGAGTTCTTCGGCTTCCACATCGCTGATGCCGGTGGTGCGCAGTACCGAGATCACATACGCGGAGATCTCGCGCCAATGGCGCTTGATTTCCTTTTGGATATTCACTTCGTGGATAGCAAGGCGTTCGTTGATGGGAAACGGATCGCCGGTCTTGGTATGGAACAGATCGTCGCCCAGATCGAAAGCGTCGGCCAGGCTATGTGCCGGATCGACGCTCATCACCAGTGTCCGATAACCGATCCGGGAAAGATGGAGGCCGGTAGCCGCTGCCAGACTGGTCTTTCCCACGCCTCCTTTGCCGCTGAACAGGAGGATCCGCATACTTCTATCTTAGCGGGAGCGGGACTCGGCGCTTGGCGCGGGCGCGATAGATATCGAGCCGCCTCACTTTCTCTGCTCAGATTTGAGCAGAGATTCCGGGCGTTTTCTGAATCCAAATGATTTACGCATCGAATCCGGCTCAAACTGAGCCCGGTTTTACAACTTTTCCTCTTGACTTAAACTCGACTTCAACTTGTAAAGTGTGGTCATGACGATAACCTCGATCCTCATTTCTGCCGTCCTGGCGCTGGCCGCCCTCGTGCCTTGCCAGGCTATGTCACATGAGTCCCCGTTCGCCTGCAACCGCGCCGCGCTCACCGACACCGCCCGGAAGCGTCATTTCGACGAACTCGGTCCCGCCCTGCGAGCGATGATAAAGAACATCCACGAACTACGGGATGGCTTCGAATTCCAATTTCCGGCGGACCCGGTGACCTTCCGACTGGCCGCCGAGTGGGCTGCCGGCGAGCATCTCTGTTGTCCTTTCTTTGACATCGAATTGCGGCAGGAGCGCGAGGACGGCGCCCTCTGGATGCGTTTATCCGGCCGGCCCGGCGTCAAGCAGTTTATCCAGGCGGATCTCGCCAAATGGATGAACAGGTAACAGCCTCTATCCCGTCGTAAACTTGAGAAGGGTTCCTGTGTCGAAGCTCCTTTCCATCGGCGAGGTCGCCAAACAAGCTGCACTACGGCCTTCTGCGATCCGCTTCTACGAAAAGAAGGGGCTACTGCCGCAACCGCTCCGCTCCGGCGGGCAGCGCCGTTATAACTCCTCCGTAATTGCGCGTCTGGCGGTCCTGGAGCGGGCCAAGCAGTGCGGGCTCACGCTCGAAGAAGCGCGGGAGCTCTTTAACGACAGCGGCCGGCCGTCAGAGCGCTGGCAGCGAATCGCGTGTAAGAAAGTGGCCGAGTTGGACGCGATGATCGAGCGAATCACTACGATGCGCGACCTGTTACGCCGGCGCTGCGACTGCCTCGATCTCGAAGAGTGTGGTCGCAAGATGATCGAAGCCAAGGCAAACGGCCAGCCGGGTTAAGCGCCTCACTGAACTATTGCAGCCGCACATGCGTCAACAATTCAGTAGGGTTTTTCATGCGACGTGTCAGCCGCCTTTTTGTCGCCGTGCTGATCGGTGTAGGGCTTGGAATGCTCATCGTGACGGACAATGCTCTCCACCCGGCCCGGCAGCTCGCGCCCGCGCCAAGAGCGGCAGACTACGTTGCCCGCAATACGGCGTCTTCTTGGGAACCTGGCCAGGTGACCACGAGTGACGGTGTCACGCTTCATGCCTGGTACTTTGCGCCTCTCAAGCCCAACGGCTCGGTTGTGATTGCTCTTCACGGTGTCGGAGATACCCGGCTCGGAATGTTGTCTCACGCTACGTTCTTACTGACCGACGGTTTTACCGTGCTGCTTCCCGACCTCCGCGGACACGGCGAAAGCGGCGGTGCGATCGTGACGTATGGAATCAAGGAGGCGGGTGATGTGCGGTACTGGGTGGATTGGCTCTTCCAAAAGCGCGGCACAGCCCGGTTATATGGGATCGGGCAGTCGCTAGGAGCGGCCGTTCTGTTGCAATCGCTTTCGACGGAAAAACGGTTCCGTGCCGTGGTAGCAGACTCGCCATTCGCCACTTTTGAGGAAATCTCATACGATCGCCTGGGACAGATCTCACGAATTCCCCCACTCACCTTCTGGCCTCTGATCCGCCTGGGCTTTATTTACGCTCAACTAAGGTACGGCCTGGACCTGCGGCAAGCTTCTCCCTCCGTTGCAATCCGTGCCACGAGTGTCCCAGTGTTGCTGATCCATGGAGCGCGGGACACCAACATTCCATTACGCCATTCCGAGGAGTTGCACGCCGCCAACCCCAACGGGACCCAACTGTGGGTCGTTTCGGGCGCGGAGCATGTTGCCTCCCTGGCCACCAGCCCCGAACGCTATATCAGCAATGTAATTCGCTGGTTTAATTCCCATCAATAACCGACAAAGGGTTTGCGATTCGCAGTCGCGGCTTTGACTCGGAGCCGTGTGGTTCGCAGTTAGGAGCCGCAAAGAGACTCAAAACCGGAAGCCGAGAAGGAACTGAACCTGGTTCTTTCGAATAAGTGAGTTTTTTCCTGCGCCCCAATACGAATAGTGCACTTGGGGTTCGAGATGAAAGCGGCCCGCCTTGAAATCGACTCCGGCGCCGGCGGATGGATCCGCGTTCCACTTGATGGTCGTTCTGCTCTGGGGCGGCCCCGCTACAAAGGTGCCCGTGGAGGCGCCGCTTAAGATGCTGGCCCCGTAGTCGGCGTCAAGAGAGGTGCGGCGGATAGCGAGCCCGCCTGTCACAAAAGGCCGAAAGTTACTCCGCTGGCCTCGCATATAGAATTTCCCCAGGACGGGAATTTCGAGCGCACGACCGTGCGTGGTGCCGGAAAGCAGCGTAATCGAGTTCTCCGGATACGTGAACACTCCGAGGTTAGACTGCCGGCCCAACCGGTAAAACATCACACCAGTCTCGAGCGACAAGCGCGAGAAGATTCCAATGTCCACAGTGGGTCCGAGCGCGAACGGCATCTTATCGGCCGCCTGCAACGGCGTCTGCGCGGGGAATCCTCCCGTAACGCCGATTGAGAAAAGCCGTGTCTGACAAAACGAGGGCACAACCAAAAGTAGGGCGATGATGAAGTAAGCGGGTCGCATACGCCGCCAGAAAGCACGCCTGCGGCCACTTACTAATTACTTCAAACTGAAACGCCAGACCTTGCCGGGCCGACAACGGAGGTCCACACCTGGCGCTCGCCGGCAACGGTGGTTAAGGATTGGCGCTCCTCTTCCGGAACGGATTGATGACTCGCACCTGCCCGTACCGCTGCCCGTCATTCAGGTCTTCCGAGTAGACGGTATGAGCCCCTAACGCTTCGGCGGCGGCGAGGATGGCTGCATCCCAATACGAAATGGCGTATCGCTCGGAAAGTTCAATGGCGATGCGCACCAGTTGGTGATCCACGGCCTGGCACGGAAACGCGGACCATTGCTCGATCCATTCCAGCGCCTCGCGCGCCGGCAAGGGTCGTGCTGCCTTCTTCACCACGGTCACGAAGAACTCCTGCAATACCTGAGCCGAGGTGCCGAAATCCTCCGATTCAATCAGCTCGAGCGCCCGTTCGCGTTTGCGCTCGTCTTTGCCTGTCCCCAGCGCGGCATAAACGAGTACATTGGTATCGAGGAACACTCTAGCGGTCATGCAATTCTTCGCGGGCCCACGTCTTTTTGCCAAGACGCCCCTGGGATTGCCGGCTCAATTGCCGCAGCCGCGTCCGGGCGCGGCTCGCACGATCCTGGTGGGCTGCCAGATTCGTTAGATACTCGCGAACCAGAGCGTTGACGGTCGAATTATGCTCGGCGGCATGGCGGCGAGCGGCAGCGAGCACTTCCTCATCTACACTCAGGGTAATATTCTTCATTAACACAGTATATGTGTAACTGTGTGATGAAACAACGAAAGCAGCTCCTTATCAAGCGCAAGTGAGTTCCGATACCGGTGCGATTCCGCAGCTTTCTCGCGGGAACAAATCGGGCCTCTTCCGCGTATCCTGAGGTGAGGAGGGCACTGTGTATTGCGATCGTTGCGGAACGCAACTGCCGCAGTCGGCGACGTACTGTCCCGGATGCGGGAAGGCCGTGGAGGCCGCTATGCCTTTGACGCCGACGCGGCGCCGCATTGCGGGTCACGTCCGGCTGCTTGGCATATTTTGGATGGCCTGGTCGGCGATTCATCTGATTCCGGGCCTGATTCTGGTCCCCATTTTCGGCGTGGGGATGCATTTTCTCCCGCCCGAAGTCCCCGGCTTTGTCCACGGGATTTTGGGGGCCATAGGAATGGTTTTGCTCGCCGGCTCGATCATCGGGCTGATCGCCGGCTGGGGTCTGCTCCAGCGGGCGCCCTGGGCTCGAATGCTGGCCCTGGTCTTGGGTGTACTGAATCTGTTACACGTTCCGTTCGGAACCGCCCTCGGTATCTACACGCTCTGGGTTCTGTTGCCTGCTGACGCGGAACAGGAATATAACGCGGAATCGCGCGCCGTCTGAGTCGTCTACCCGCGTCCCACGAAGGGCATCTTGGTGGCCATCAGAGTCATAAACTGGACATTGGCATCGAGCGGCAAGTTGGCCATGTAGAGGACGGCTTCGGCCACGTGGCGCACATCCATTCTTGCTTCCACGGCACGCGTGCCGTCGGCCTGTGGGACGCCCGCCGCCATGCGTTCGGTCATTTCGGTGACGGCATTCCCGATGTCGATCTGGCTGCAGGCGATGTCATGCTTCCGGCCATCCAGCGAGATGCACTTCGTCAAACCGGTCATGGCGTGTTTGGTGGCGGTGTACGGAGCGGAATTGGGCCGCGGCGTGTGGGCCGATATCGAGCCGTTGTTGATGATCCGCCCGCCCTTCGGGTCCTGCGCCTTCATGATCTTGATCGCCTCCTGCGCGCACAGGAACGCGCCGGTAAGGTTGGCCCCGACTACCTTTTGCCACTGCTCGTACGTCAGATCTTCCATCGGAACGCCCGGCGCGCTGCTCCCGGCATTGTTGAAGAGAACATCCAGGCGTCCGAAAGTGTCCCGGACCTTGGCGAAGAGTGCGCGGACTGCATCGGGCTGGCTGACGTCGGTCGGGACGATCAGCCACTCGCCGGCTGAAGATTCCGCCATGGCGGCGGTCTGCTCGAGTTTGTCTCCGCGGCGGCCTGCCAACACCACTGCATAGCCCGCGGCGTGCCAGGCCAGGCTGACGGCTCGGCCGATACCGCTGCCGGCGCCTGTTACTAGTGAAATCTTGCGTCTGGAAGTCATCTGCTTTCTCACCGGTTCCGAGAATGGTTCTATCTTACGAAAGCGGGCACGGCGGGAGCGTTACTCCCGCATCCTCCAGGGCCGCGCCCACGCGCAACACCAGCGCCTCGGCAAACGGCGGCCCTATGATTTGAAGGCCGATCGGGAGGCCGCCTGCGCTCAGGCCGCAGGGCATCGAAAGAGCCGGAAGTCCCAGAAGATTCCAGGGCCGCACCAAGCGGGTGGCAGCCCGCCGCACATCCTCCGCCTCGCCGCCGAGGGGAACCGTGCTCTCTCCAATCCGCGGAGCCGTAATGGATGTTGTCGGCGCAATCAGGCAATCCACCTGCGACCAGACAGACCGGAATTCCGTCTGTAGTTTCCGGCGCGCGCGCTGTGCGTTGACGTAATCCGTTGCCGGCAGCATGCGTCCCTGATCCAGCAGCGCCAGCACATCCACGCCGAACTGTTCCCTGTTCCCCAGGTGAGGCTCAAATATGGCGGCAGCTTCGGCGAGCAGGATGATCTGCGCGATGGCATTGGCCGCGGCCATATCGGGCAGACGGACTGGCGCCACTGCCGCCCCGATAGAAGCCGCGCGGGCGAGCGCCTGCCGGACGGCCGAGTCCACCTCCTCATCCAGGCGCTCAAAAAAGAAGCGATCGGGGAAGCCGATACGAACGCCGCGAATCGCACAGCCCTCCTCAGGCAAATAATCCACGATGGGACGCCGCGAACAGGCAGGGTCGCGGCGATCGTAACCGGCGATGGCGTTCAGCACCACGGCGGCATCGCGGACATCGCGTGTGAGCGGCCCCATGTGGTCGAGACTGAAGCCCAATGGAATCGCGCCGAACCGGCTCACACGGCCATAGGTGGGTTTCAGCCCGACAGTCCCGCAAAACGCCGCAGGAATCCGGATCGATCCGCCGGTATCGCTTCCCATTGCTGCGAAGACCATTCCGGCCGCCACGGCCGCTCCCGAGCCGCCGCTCGATCCTCCCGGAATCCGCTCCGTGTCCCAGGGATTGCGCGCGGCTCCGAAGTGCGGGTTATTCGAAGTGATGCCGAAGGCCAGTTCGTGCATGTGAAGTTTGCCCACCAGGACGGCGCCCGCGGCCTCGAGCTTCTCCACCACAGCCGCGTCCTGCGAGGGAACATGATCGGCGAAGATCTTCGAACCGGAAGTGGTGCGCACGCCGCGGGTTTCGAACAAGTCTTTCACGGCCAGCGGAATACCGTGCAGCGGCCCGCGGTCGTGGCCTGCCGCCAGTTCCCGGTCCGCCTCCGTGGCGCGCCGGCGGGCACTTTCGGGAGTGACCGTCAAAAAGGCGTTCAACCGCGGGTTGAGGCGATCGATTCGATCCAGAGCCGCCTCGGTGAGCTCAGCCGAGCTGATGCGCCGGTCTCGCAGAGCGTGCGCCGCTTCCCGCAGCGTCACGTTTCATGCTCCGGATCGGGATCGAAAACGGTGGCGGGGTCGAGGCTGTGCGGAAGATGCGCGGTTAAGGGCCGGAACACGTCTTCCAGCGTGCGCAGCGCCGTGGCCGCGCGATCGAGCTCCGCTGCTGCGAGGGGCAGGCCTTGCGCCTTGGCAATTGCTTTCCAGTCCTGCATATTTTAAGTCACAGTCCCGCGCCGGGCGCTCCACTCCGCTCCGGCCAGAACAATCAAGGCAGCCACAAAAGTCCACAACAGAATGAGCACGGAGTGCTGGAAGACACCATATTCGCGCTGGAGCTTTTCTCTAAACCAGGGAAATACCAACAGATTGACATACTTCATAGCTTCCAGGCCGAGTCCCACGAGAATGGCCACCGGCGCCACACGGACCGGCTCGATCTTGCGGTTCGGCAGCAGCCAATAAACAAGAAACAGCGCCAGAATCGAGAGGGGCAGCGCGGCGACTTTGAATAAGAGCAGATTCATCCACGTCTGAATCGCGCCGTGGGAACCGCCCCAGTCGGCCATCCAACGCTGATTGAGTGCGGTGAACATCAACGAGAGCAGCGCCAGTCCTCCGCAGGCGAAGATCATTCCCAATGCCACCAGTTGGTTCTTCAGGTACGTGCGGTTCTGGGAGACACCCCATGCGCGGTTGAGAGCCACTTCGAGCGGCTCGAATACTCCGTTGGCAGTGAAGAGAAGCAGAAACATCGAGAGCACTTGCACGGAGCCGCGGGTCGGCAGGTTGCGGCGGATGAATACGCCCAGATCGCCCGGTAAGGAGTCATCGAGCGCCAGGTAGATGGCTGCTTCCGCGGCATTCCAGTGCAGGATATTGCGGAAAAAGGAAAGGACCACGATCAGGAACGGATAGAACGATAGCAGAACGCTGGCGGCGATAGCCAGGGCATACACGTGAGCCTCCGTCTCCATGAGGTAGCGGAGCGTCGGCTGGGAACGCGACCACCAGAGGCGGCGCTGCTCGGCTGGAATCCTCGAGAACAAACTTACAGATTAGCGGAAGTTGGTCCGCCATCACTTTCCGGGGAATAGACCTCTGTGTCACACGTGCAGATCAGGCCTTCTTTAATCAGCGGCGCGACAGCCTCCACCGCTTCCGTGATCTTCGCTTGGGTGTCAACCACAATAATGACGATCGGTCTCTCGTCGGAAACGCCGAAAAGGCCCTTCCGGTGGATCTGTCCCGCGGCCCCAAAGCCCGTGATCCCCCTTACGGCGGTGGCGCCGTCCAGGCCCAGCTTGTGCATTTGGCGGACAATCACCTCATATAGCCGTTCGTCCTTCCAAGTGTCCGTATCCTCTACGAAAATCATCAAACACTTCTTCTTTTCGAATCGCATGTTCCTATGGCAGTTGCAGCGCCTCCCGCAATCCCGGATCATGCCGCACGCGCCAGATGCGGCTATCCAGAAAGTAATGAGTCAGGCCAAACCCGCAGAACAGACCAAAAGCCAGGTCGGACACATTGCCCAGGCGGAAGCCGGGGATGCGGTAGCCGATACTGAAGACGAGCGCAAACGCGGCGTATGCCAGCAAACTGCGGCTTACTGCTCGCGGAATCGGGCCGTTGCGCTGAGCGGCATCTACCGCGCCATAGCGGTTTCGATTGTGGAACCAGATCAGCGCATGATATTGCAGGTTGTGCACAATCGTCACCGTCGGGGTGGCAGCCTGCCAGCTCATAAAGGCGAACGTCAGCCAGTGCAGCGGGATCACGGACGCCATCAGCAGGTACTTTGGACGATTGACCGGCTCTCCCGCCGCAAGCCGGGTCCATTGGCGTACCAGGTAAGCGGCGGCCACGAGCGCGACTACAATCCAGGCGGGCGCCTCGTAAGCGGCCAGGCTGAACGGCAGCCCGAGTTCCCCCGGATGATGGATGAAGAAACGGTGGAACGGGGGAAAGACCAGCATCACTCCCAGGAACATGCGGTCGAGGGTGTTATCGAGCGGCTGAAGATCCTGGTTCTTAACCTTGTACAGGACCATGAAGCCGTAGTGTTGACGGATTACGTGATAGTAAGCCCAGACGGCGACCAGCAGGGCCAGGTAGGCTTTGCCGCCGGCCAGCACCATCAGCGGGCCAAGTGAAAAGAAGAACAGCAGGCTGCCGAACAGCAGCCCTGGCCGGTGTGCGCGCGCATCCCGGTCGAAGTAGGTGCGCGACGCCGTACCGAAGATGTGGGTGCCGTCAAAACCCAGCGACCAAAACCACCAAAGGAAGGAGATGGGCACATGCAGGCTGGCGTAGAGGAATAGATAAAGATACCCAGCGAGCCCGCTGCCGATCACGAGGGAGAGATCAACGCGGCGGCCTATCAACCAACGCGTGTCGGTGCGGGCAACGGCTGCGGCGACCATTGCCTATAATATGGCACTATCCAGGGCCGGGGCCCTCCGCATCAGCGGCGTTTGCCGGCTTTCTTGACTGCCTTTTTGGCCGGTGCTTTCTTGGCCGCCTTCTTTGCAGCCTTTTTTGCCGGGGCCTTTTTGGCGGCCTTCTTAACGGCCTTTTTAGCAGCCTTCTTCGCGGCCTTTTTTGCCGGAGCCTTTTTGGCTGCCTTTTTCGCGGGTGCCTTCTTGGCGGCTTTCTTAGCAGGAGCCTTCTTCGCGGGCGCCTTTTTGGCGGCGGGGGCCTTGGCCGCGGGCGCCTTCTTGGCCGCAGCAGCCTTCTTCACCGGTTTCTTAGGAGGAGCTTCCGCCTGTGGAGTCTGAGCTACGGAGGCCGGCGCTTCGGGCGCGGCGGCGGGAGTTGGAATCATACCTGCGGATTCCTCCTCCTCTTCCTCCTCTTCATCCTCGTCGTAGTCGTCGAGTTTCGAATTCTCCGAGTGCTCTTCGTCTTCGTAATCGTGGAAGTCTTCCATCTCGTCTTCGTTGGTGGGAGCGAGTCTCAGGCTTTCAAACATTCAGCAGGCCTCCAATTAGTTAGGCACAATCACCCCTAGAATACCCCTTTTTGCGAGCCACGCAATAGAAAAAACGAGATGGATGAAAATTCGCGCGCGTAAAGTTGCGGCTGCTAGCGAGACGCCGTGCGCGTCAGAACCACGGGGGCCTTTGGAGCCGGCGTTGCCGCACGGCGCGCAGCGGGACGGCGGTGATTCACAGTGGCCGAGGTGTGTGTCAGCGGCCGCCGGGCGGGGACCTCGGCGCGCGGCACTACCGGAATGATCAGCCGGTCGCCTTCCACGGCTTCGGGTGTTTCCAGGCGGTTCGCAGCCACAATGCTGGCTGCCGTAAGGCCGTATTCCTTGCCAATCGAGGCCAGCGTCTCCCCCGGGCTCACGCGGTGAATCCGCCACGACGCCCGGCGTTCCGGCGGAATCAACTGCAACATCGCCATTAGTTGCGTGCCGGTGCCTTTGGGCACGTGGACCCCGTATCCCTCGGGGGTCATCGTCTTCAGGACGGCGGGGTTCAATTCCAGCAACTCCGAGAGTGGGACATCCGCAAGATCGGCCAGCAGCGCCAGGCTGACCGGCGAGGTGGTCTCGATGGTTTCGTAGTCCAGCGGCGCATCCATGGAAACGCCCACCAACCCATATTCCTCCGCATTCTTTTCCATGATCGTCATCGCCAGGATGATGGGCACGTAGTTGGTGGTCTCGATGGGGAGCACCCCCCGGTTCCGAAGTTCCCAGAAATCGGCATATCCCGTACGCTCGACGGCGCGCTCTACCACGCCCGGGCCGCAGTTATAGGCCGCGATCGCCAGATACCAATCGCCGAACTCGTTGAAAAGATCATGCAGGTGGCGCGCCGCCGCCCGCGTGGCCTTTTCGGGATCCATGCGGTCGTCCGTGTACCTGGTCTGCGCGAGGCCATACTGCTGACCTCTCCAGGTGAGGAATTGCCACATGCCGCCGGCTGCTTTGCGCGAGACGGCCCGCGGAATGAAGCCCGATTCGGCCTGGGCCAAGTGGATCAGTTCCTGCGGGACTCCTTCCTCATCCAGAATCCGCTGGACCATCGGACGGTACCGGCCCGAGCGCTGCATCCCCGCCTGCAGCGTCTTACGGCCGCGCCCGTCAAAGAAATGGATATAACCCAACACCGGGTCGGTCACTTCCAGCGGCAACTGGGAAACCGTCGCCATAACCTGGTCCCGCACCTTGTCTTTCAACTTGGGATCGACGGGAAAGGTCATCTGGAGGATATCTTCGAGCGGGGCCTTTTCAAAACGCGCTTCCTGAATATCCCTCGAAGCGCCCAAACCCGCGAGATCGAACCGGTGCACGGCCTCGATCATCTCATCCAGCCGCCGCTCATAATCCTGGCGGTCCGACGGAATCTGATCGGACGCGTCCAGCATCAAATCGATTGCACGGTTGAATTCGGTGCGGGCGGCGAGGAGATCGTTGGACTGGTAAAATCTCTTCCCACGCTGAAACGCCTGGTCGGCCTGCTGCACCAGACTATCGCCGCGCGTACGGCGCGGCGGCGCCAGATTGGCGGTGCTGAGGAACGGCAGGTCCTGGAGGTAGATATTGGGCTGGAGCACCGGCGGTTCGGCAAGTTCTACGGAGAACGCCGCCGGACGGGGGGCCGGCGGCAGGAACGACATTTGGAACCTGGTCTGCTGATTGTAACCACAGGAAACGGTGCCAAAGACGGCGACGGCTAATGCGGAAAAGGAGAATAGCGTCTTCGTTCGATAGTCCATTAACGATCTCGAACTACTGAAAATAAAGCTACTTCCACGGGCTGGGCCCGTTTTTGGTCCACTCCAGACTACTACAGGTCTGTTACGGTGCGCAACCGCCCTTTTGGGGTATGTGTGTGCAGCCACCCGACACAGGTGTGTCCCGCTATTCCTCTTCCTCCTCCTCGCCAGCCTTAGCGGCGCGGGCTGCGGCAATGATTTTCTCCGCCTGCAACTGGGGGACGAAATCGTAGTGATCGAATTCCATGGTGAACGAGGCCCGGCCCTGGGTCATGGCGGTCAGGTCGCTTTGGTAGTTCAGCATCTCGGCCATGGGCACCTGGGCGCGAATAAACTGAGTGCTTCCTTTAGTTTCCATGCCTGAGATGCGCCCGCGCCGGCCGTTCAGGTCGCCCATCAGGTCGCCCGCATACTCCACGGGAGCCTGGATTTCGACATTCATGACAGGCTCGAGCAGCGCCGGCTTGGCGTGCTCCATGGCTGCTTTAAAGGCTTTGCGGGCGGCCAGCTTGAACGCCAGTTCCGACGAATCGACATCATGGTAGGAGCCGTCGTACACGGTGACTTTGAAATCGACCATCGGGTATCCCGCCAGGTGGCCCTTTTCGGCGGCCTCCACGATGCCCTTCTCCACCGCCGGAATGTAGTTCTTAGGGATTGCGCCGCCGAAAATCTCATTGGCGAACTCGAATTTGGCGCCGCGCGGCAGCGGCTCCATCTTGATCCAGCACTCGCCAAATTGGCCGTGGCCGCCGGTCTGTTTCTTATGGCGGCCCTGCACGTCGGCGGTGCCCCGTATGGTCTCGCGGTAGGGGATCTTCGGAGCCTTTAGCGTGACGTCGACGCCGTAGCGCTTTTTCAACCGGCTGACGACTACTTCCACATGCTGCTGCCCGGAGCCAGCCAGCAGGAACTCTCGAGTTTGGGGATCGCGGTAGAAGCGCAGTGACTGATCCTCTTCCAGAATCCGGTGGACGCCGTTTCCCATGCGGTCCTCGTCATTTCTCGACTTGGCTTCGATGGCAAACGCGATGGAGGGTTCCGGCAACTTCACCGGCGGGTAGGTGATGTTGAGACCTTTCTCCGCCAGGGTATCCCCCGTCAAAGTATCTTTCAGCTTGGCAACTGCTCCGATATCGCCTGCTTGCAACTCGGTAACCGGCTGCAGGGTTTTGCCCTGCGGACTGCTGAGGTGGGACAGACGCTCAGCGGCGCTGCGCGTGATGTTCTGGAGATTGGCGTCATTCTTGACGACGCCAGTCATTACCTTAAAGAAGGTGATCCGGCCGGCGAAGGGGTCCGCGGTAGTTTTGAAGACGTAGAGGGAGCACTGTCCGCTGGCGGCGATTTTGCGGGTGGCTTCCTTGCCATCGATGTGCGCCGGTACGGGCTCACGGTCCGTGGGCGCGGGCAGGTTGTCGGCGATGAAGTTTAAGATAAGATCCGTTCCGACATTGCGGAGGGCCGAACTGCACATCACGGGGAAGACCCGCATTTCTCGCACGCCCTGCTTCAGCCCTTCGACGATCTGCTCGGGCTGCAGGGTACCCTTATCGAAGAACTCTTCCATGAGGGCGTCGTTGCCCTCGGCGACCATTTCGATAAGGGCTTCCTGAGCCTTTTGGGCAGCGGCAGTAAGGTCGGCGGGAATCTCTCCTTCTTTACCCTTGCCATCGCCATCCGGTGTGTAGGTGTAGGCCTTCATGCGGATGAGGTCGATTACGCCTTTGAAGTCGCGTTCGGAACCGATAGGGATCTGGATGGGGACGGCGGCGCGACCGAAGTTTTCTTGAACGCTTTCGAGGGCCCGCTGGAAATCGGCCCGCTCGCGATCGAGCTTATTAATGATGACGGCGCGAGGCAGTTTGTATTCGTTGGCGAAGTGCCAGACCTTCTCGGTCTGCACCTCGACGCCGGCGACGCCATCGACCACAACGAGTGCGGCATCGGCGGCGACGAGCGCCCCGTGGGTGTCGTTGATAAAGATGTTATAGCCAGGGGTATCGAGAATATTGATTTTGTTTTTTTTCCACTCCGCGACGGCGATGGCGGTGGATATGGTGATCTTGCGCTGAATTTCCTCCTCGTCGAAATCGGTGATGGTGTTGCCCTCGTCGACGCGGAGCAGGCGGTTGGTAGCGCCCGAGGAGAAGAGCAACCCAGCGGTGAGCGTGGTCTTACCGGAATCGCCGTGGCCCACCACACCGACGTTCCGAATGTCCTTGCTTTCGTATACTTTCACGCGGATGTCCCCTATTTAAAACGGAATGGTAACACAAGGGGGAAGTGGCCGCAGGTAGGGTTGAAGACACTGCGGGCGAGCGTTGCGGGGGCCGGGCCGGGCTGCTCGATGCACTCTGATGCGGAATTGATACTAAAATGTATCTATGGCAATACGCCAGCACAGAGTGTCTGCGGACGTTAAGCGCCGAACCACCTTGACGTTACCGGCGGACTCCCTGAAGCAGGCGCAAAGAATTGCGCGTGCCCGCAAAGTCAACTTGAGCACCGTGATCGCGGAAGCCCTCTCCGAAGGGTTGCGGGTGCACAAGGCCTCGGAACGGAGTGAGCAGGTGCTGACGGCCTACCGCACGGCCTTCGAGGGCTTCTCCGAAGAGGAATTGCTGGTCCTGGATGGAGTAGATCTGAAGCCGGCGCCGGAGCGCAGTTGATGCTCGATCCCGCCTCCGGTCCGTTCCTGTTCGATACGAGCGCCGAGAGCCGGCTGGCGCGATACGAGGAGATTGCCGTGAGGGAGTGGTTCCGAGGGTATCTCTCGCACCACATCATCCACGTCTCTGCAGTGACGGTAATCGAGCGGATTCGCGGGTACGCACTGCTGTGGCGCCGCGCGGCGGAACCGCGGCGGGAGCAGATTGAGCGGGCTCGAATCGCCTACCTTGGTACCCTCGGACACGTGTGGCCCTTGGATGCGGCGATGGGAGCAGTAGCGGGCGAAATCATGGCACTGGTTCCGCAAGCTCCGACGCCGCCGCGGCGGACACACCAAATGGCCGAGCCCCGGCAAGAGCGGCTGGTTCGCTGGCGTTTCGATTGCATGATCGCGGCCACTGCCCTGGTGGCAGGAATGAGACTCATCCACAACAACGCGGCGGATTTTGAGGCGATTCGCAGCGCCATTGAACGATCGCCGCAGCGTTTTCCGGGGTTGGGGCCGCTGGAACTGGTGCGGGTGGAGGCGTTGGCGTGAGGGAGATGGGGGGCCGGGTCCGAAGTACAAACGTTGAGGAGGCAGGACATGTTACCGGCTCGAATCATCTTCGAATTTATGCGGGCGGACGACCTCAGCGATTTCACTGCCCTTCGCTCGGAGTGCTGGTAACCCTTTCCGCCGAACCTTTTCTCCTGATGCCCAAGCGGGAGCCCGAATGCGGCGTGCCCGTCCTGATTCGCCGACCGCGTATCGAAGCCTGTAGAGTCTCTCGCATCTCGCCGGACACTCTGATGGGCAGGGACCTACTGGAAAATGCAGGTTGAGCGGCGTCTGTGCTAATTTGAGCACAACATCCAATCAATTCGGGATGCCCTCCTGTGGTCTGGATGAATGAAGGGGATGATGTCCAAATTAGCGCTCTGATACTTCTCCAGTTATGTTGTCCTGGACCACAACTCGTCTTACGGCGTTCGCGCTGCTCTTTAGGGTGTACCTCATGGCGCAAGCTGGTAATCCTAAGCGAACTCCCGAACCTTCCGGATTACAGGCTCAACTCTTTGTCGGTTTCACGAGCGGTAAGTGGGCAGCAGGACATCCGATATGGGGTGCTGTCTTTCTGATTGTCGTGATTTACCTGTTATGGGCTTTCTTGCTTCGGTTTATCATTCTTCGGTTTGCGCCTCTTAAGGTCCTGGCCTGGAATGAAGGCCTAATACAGGGAGCTGACCAGATCGAAGTTGAAGTCCCAGTCTCCGGGTCGAAGCTGAAGTTCCCATTTAAATCCGTCTTGAGAAGTGTGTCTCTACTTGCCCGTTATCGCTTCCACTCACTCGTACTTGATGCTTGGATCGACGAACGCGTCAGTGCCGCGCGAGTTGCATTTGAAAGACTGCCGATGGTGGCAAGTCGGAAGATTCTTGTCGCCTTACCAGTGGTCGTGAATGGAAAGCTGCGACCAGCACTTGAGGCCCAAGATCTGCATAGCGTGGCACTGCGGGAGCGTTGGTGCGTGTTGGTGAGGGGGGAAGGAGGTCTCGGAAAGACGACACTGGCTCTTCAGTTGGCCGCGTGGGCAATGGCTGACGAACCGGCGAAACGCTTATGTAGGGACAGAAAGATGCTCCCGATCTTGGTAGAGCCTGATGTTCGATTCGACATACGCAGTGATCTGTCAACTTTCATACGAGAGCTCAGGGGCAATCTTCAAAAGCTCATCGGGGCCAAACAGCCG
Source organism: Terriglobia bacterium (assembly GCA_003175985.1). Lineage (GTDB taxonomy): Bacteria > Acidobacteriota > Terriglobia > Bryobacterales > Bryobacteraceae > PSRJ01. The sequence goes on along the minus strand of PSRJ01000288.1, from coordinate 11,239 downwards.
ATCTCCGAAGTTCTGTTCGAGCAGCTTCTAAGAGACCGCCGTCTAGTAGTCATTCTTGACGGTCTCTCAGAAATGATACGGACTTCGTCCGGGCCGAGTACCGCACGTCCCGAACACCCAGAGTTCCCGGTTAATGCTCTAATCGTCACTTCTCGGGAGGATGAGAATTTGAACCCAGAACTAACGATTGAGCCGCGTCGGATCGATAATACACACCTGCTGGGTTTCATCAATTCCTATTTGACGGACGCCCGACAAACGGAGCTAACTGACTCCGAGCTCTTCGAGGCGAGCAGGCGGCTGGCTAACTTGGTAACGATGGAAACAGGCATTACACCACTCTTGGCAAGACTCTTCGCGGAGCAGCTAGTGGACTTGAAGTCGCACAGAGAGCACATTCAAAAATTGCCTCAGAGCGTGCCGGATTTGATGCTCTCATATCTCAATTCTCTCAACCGGAACCGCAAGCTGGATGACCCAGACGATCCGAGTCTTCATCGAGCGGCCAAGATAGCAGCTTGGGAGTGTATGAGCGCAACACTACGTCCCGGCCAGCCGGCGTCGAAGGAAAGAATTCGGGGGTTATTGGTTCAAGGGCAGCTCGAAGATAGGCTCTTGGATCGTTTGGAAGTACTGAGAATTGTCAAGACGGATGAGCCGGCCAAGACACATGTCAGATTCGAACTGGACCCCTTAAGTGAGTACTTGGCAGCTTTGAAGCTGGTCGAGGACTGCGCCGAGGGCGCTCAATGCTGGCATTCCTTTTTTGAGGCGGCTGATAGCAAAGAGGGGTCTCCGAAAACGATTAGAGGATTCTTGCTCGCAGTGCGTGATTGTTGCGAAGCCCGCGTAGGCAATTATCGAACGCCCGAATTTGTGGGAGTCGAACTTGCAAATCGCCTCGCTCTCGATTCCGATGCGCTTGCCGTGGCCCGTCACCGTCGACGGGTCGAGCAACTTATTCAACATCTTAGGTCGTCAGAACCGGTTGACCGAAAACACGCGGCCCAAGAGCTAAGAAAAATTGGCCGCGCGGCGCATCCCGCATTAATCGAAGCTTGTAAGGATCCTGAACTAAACGTACGGACTACTGCGATTGAAACGTTGGCGAAGATCGGCGCCAGTACGGAGCCCATTGTTCTAGCGCTTTTGGAGGCTCTAAACGATTCCGAGCAGATTGTTCGAAGCTCCGCAGCCGCCAGTCTTGGAGATTTGGAGCCAGCTGCCGAATTTGTGGTCTCCGCGTTGACCAAGACTTTGGAGGTGGATCCGGATGCCGGGGTTCGCGCCTCCTGCGCCGATGCTTTGAGGAAGTTGGGGCCGGCGGCAGGCCGCGCCGTCCCGGCTCTGGTAACAGCTTTGATGAAGGATTCCGATCCGAATGTGCGCAGGATTTCCGCCGACGCTTTAGCTAGAATAGGCGCGGCAGCGGTACCGGGGCTGATAAAAGCTCTCGGAAATCGCAAATCGCACTTGCGTACATCCGCGGCGGAAACGCTAGCGAAAATCGGCCAAGCGGCGATACCCCATCTGATCGCAGGTCTAAGCGATTCGAACTCTTGGGTTCGCAGATCGGCGGCACACAGCTTAGGACGAATGGGGCCAACTGCCAAGCCCGCGGTGCCAGCGCTCATTGAGGGATTGAGGGACCCACGGCCACATGTTCGCGAATCAGTCGTAGACGCTTTGTCCAGGATTGGCGCAGCCGCCCTGCCAGCTTTGATTGCGACCATAACGAACGCTGGGCCGGATATACCCGAGTCTATAGATAATGTTCTCGAGAGGATCGGTACGGTCGCCGTACCCGCTCTGATTGAGGTGCTGAGGAACCCGGAGCCTGCCGCGTCCAGGGCGGCCGACGTCTTGAAGCGAATCGGCGACATTGCAGCGCCGGCTCTGATCAACGCATTAGGTGAGTCCAACCCAAAAGTTCGTATCTCAGCGGCCGATATTTTGCGCGAGATCGGCCGGGCCGCACAGGGTGCTGTTCCACATTTGATCAAACTGCTGAAAGAGCCGGGAGTAGGCGAGCGCCGTTCCGCAGCGCGCGCTTTGGAAGGAATCGGTCGAGCCATGTACGCTGCTGTGCCAGCCTTGAGGTTGGCCACGAACACGGCCAGTGTGGGGCCTTCTCTGAGGCGCTCCGCAGCTAGTGCCTTGAGTACACGCGGTCTTGCTGCGCAGGGTGCCGTTGTTTCTTTGACTAAAGCACTGAACGATAACGATTCGATTGTTCGGAGTTCCGTTGCGAATGCTTTAGCGGAGATGGTTCGTGCCGCACAAGCTACAGTGACTGCGCTTACCCAGGTGTTCGAGGATTCGGATGCGGAGGTGAGAAGTACTGCTGCCTATGGCCTAAGGATGATCATGCCGACGTTGGAAGCCGCAGTTCCAGCCCTGACTGGCGCCTTGACGGACACCGATCCGGAGGTTCGCAGTTCAGCCGCGTATGGGTTGGGTGAAGTAGGACCTTCCGCGTGTGCTGCGGTGTCGGCAGTGATTAGAGCGCTGAGGGATACAGATCCCCGGGTTCGTAGTTCCGCGACCTACTGTTTATGGAAGATCGGTCGTGATGCTGTGCCAGCCCTTGTCGACGCGCTAAAGGACTCAGATGCCGAAGTCCGCAATTCTGCGGTATTTGCCTTGGGGGCTATTGGTCCCGGCGCGGAGGCTGCGGTTTCGGTATTGATTGAGATCCTAAAGGACCCAACATGCGACATCTGTGGTGCCGCCGAGGAAGCATTGTGGAAAATCGGCCCAGGCGCAGTCCCAAGCCTGATCGACGCGCTCAGCAGCTCTGAGCGGAGCGTTAGGCGTTCCGTCACCCGAGCTTTGTGGAAGATCGGCCCAAGTGCTGTGCGAGACTTGATTGAGGTGCTTGGGAACCCCGAGCGGGAGATGCGATGTTGCGCGATCGAAGCCTTGTGGAATATTGGCGAGCCTGCGGTGGCGCCTCTCATCGATGCCCTTAAGCATGCTGAGCAGAGTGTTCGCATCGGCGTTGCCGACGCGTTGGGCGAAATGGGATCGGTGGCCCACGGGGCAGTTGCAGCTTTGACGGAAGCCCTGAACGACTCCGATTCAGTCGTTCGTTACTCCGCAGCTCGTGCGCTGGGCTGTATGGGTTCGACGGCGCAAACGGCAATTCCGGCGTTATGTAAGTTACTCGTTGAAGATGTCGATTCAGGTGTCCGCAGCGCCGCGAGTCGTACACTTGGAGAAATTGGCCCCGCTGCGATGATGGCAGTGGCGGCATTAACCGAGGCGTTGAAGGACTCCGATGTGGATGTCCGCAATTCAGCCATGGATGTCTTAAAGACTTTGAGGAGCTTCCCAGCCATTGATTGAAACTGTCAATCAGCGATCAAGGATAGCACCTGTTGGTAGCGATCTGACTCGCGTGGGACCACGCGCCTGCGTTACCGGCCGCGGCCGGGCATGAGGTCCACCTTCTTCGCGGTGCCGAGTGAGAAGTCGGCGTCGAAGAAGCTGGCGCGGTCGATCGATTTGACCTCGGTCTTGTGGGTCGGCTGTCCGCTGCTGTAAGCGGTCTGCTGGATCGGGAAACCTTCAAAGCCGGGATCGGTCAGGCTGGTCAGGCTGGCGGAGGCGCCGGGAAGATTGCCGAGGCTGCTCGTCAGGCTGGAGGCGAACTTGCGCATCTGCTCGAAGACCTGGAAATCGGCCGCGGTGAAGTGCAGGTCCTCGGGCTTGGCGGCGCAGAGGTCGGCTACTTTTTCGCCGTTGCGGGCGCCTTCGTACTTCGTGCAGGAGAATCCGTTAACCGAACCGCTGCCTTTGACGGTGTAGGTGGTGCGGGCAGCGGGCTGAGGGGCGCCCAAGCCGGGCATGCCGCGGCCTTTCATCATCTGCTCGATGCGGGCGCGCTGCTCGGGGGGCATGTTCTGCAACTGGGCTTGCAGTTGCGCCATGGCGCCGGAGACCTGCTGGGATACCTGGTTGAGCGTCTGCTCATCCATTTCGCGGTATTCGTTGGAAGCACGGTCGAGCATCACCAGCCGGTTGCGGCCTCCATCGGTGAGGAAAAAGACCGAAGTCTGCTGGCCCTCGCCGCCGATGTTGACGCGCAGGCGGGCGGCATCGAGCAGGATTTCCTGCTGCATGGTCTTGTTGGTCTTCAAGTCGGTGACGTCGATCTTCATGCGGACGCCGGCCCACAGTGGGGCAGCGGCAAGGATAATGGCAAAACAGCGTAACGTTTTCATTCCTGGGTTTCCTTCCAAAACCGCAGTATAACTTGATGAACCGATACAATGTCTCTATGCGGATGACGCGGCGGGAATGGCTGGCGGGGCTGGGCGCCGCGGCCGCCACCGCAACGGCGCAGACGCGCGAACCGGAAGCTCCGCGCGTGCGCACGGGACCGCTGCTCTGCCTCTACTCCCGGCTGCTGCCGCAGGTGGAATATCCAGAACTGGGCACGGTGTTGAATGGCCTCGGGTTCGACGGATGCGATTTGTCGGTGGAGCCGGGGGGAACGGTGGCGCCGGAGCAGACGCCGGTCGACCTGGTGCGCGCGATCGAGGTCATCACGGGGAGCGGATTGGAAGTGCCGGTGATCACTACGGCCTTCCTGAGCATTGCGGAACCGTGGGCGCGCAATGTGCTGGCGATCGCGGGGCGCTCGGGAGTGGCGTTTTACCGCACCGGATATTCCAGGATGCCCGCCCGCCTGGCGGAGCGCGGAAATGAAGTGCTGAGCTTCGTGGCCTACGGAAGAGCGGCGCGGATCGGGCTGGGAGTGCCGTATCCCGCGGGCGAGGCGCTGGTCCGGAGCCTCGATGCCGATTGGGTGGGGTACGATTTCGAGACCGCCGAAGGAGGCTTCGAAGCAGCTCTGCCGCGCATCAAAATGATCCGGCTGCGGGATACACGCCGGGAAAAGGACCGGGTGGTTCCTTGCCCGCTGGGAGAAGGCTCGGTAGATTGGGTGGCGTTCTTTGGAACGTTGGCCCGGGCGCGATTTTCGGGACCCCTGACACTCGAGAACGATTACCCTGCGGGCAACCGGCTGGAAGCGATCCAGCGCGACCTCGAGTTTGCGAGGAAGCAGCTCAACGCGGCTTATCAGAAGGAAATCGAGCCTAGTTCACACCGCCCATCAGCCGGACCGTTGGCTTGATGAGCAGCGCCAGGACCAGGGCGGCCACAAACGCAAACAAGGCGACGGCGCCGAAGAGCTGCGATACGGAGAATGATTCGTAGAGGGAGGCGGCGCGTCCCGCGAGATAGTTTCCGCAAGCGATCGAGGTGAACCAGACTCCCATCATCATTCCGGCCACGCGTTCGGGCGCGAGCTTGGTCATGGCGCTTAAGCCCACGGGGCTCAGGCAGAGTTCGCCCAGGGTCTGCAGCAAATAGCTTGCGGTAAGCCACCAGGGAGAAACCAGTGCACCGCTGGCACTCATGGTTGCCGCCGGCACCAGGATGGCGAACGAAAGCCCGACCAGAACGAGGCTGAAGGTGAACTTGCTGGGGCTGGAGGGCTCGCGGCGGCGCAGAGCGATCCAAATCCAGGCGAAGACCGGCGCCAGAAGGATGACGAACATGGGCTGGACAAACTGGAACCAGCTTGCCGGGAATTCGAAGCCCATAACGATGCGGTTGGTGGCGCGCTCGGCGAAGAGATTGAGGGAGGAGCCGGCCTGCTCGAAGGCGGACCAGAAGACCGCGGATGCGATGAAAAGGACCAGAATCGCCGCGGAGCGTTTGCGCTCGGCCAGCGACCATCCTTTGCCGAAGATGAGCCAGGCGAACACGATCGCAGAGACGATCAGGAGGATGAGACCGAAAGCGTCGGAGATGGATTCGGCATTGAGGTTGATCACGCCGGCGGATGCCAGCAGGCCGACGACTCCGATCAGGATCACGGCGGCGAAGCTCCAGGCCGCAGTGCGGCGTTTCAGGCTGCGGTCGGCCGTAGCGCTGCCGGATGAGACCGGGTACAGCCCGGCGGAGCCGAGGTGTTTGTATCCGATCAAATACTGGATCAGACCGGCGATCATGCCTACCCCGGCCAGACCGAAACCAAGCCGCCATCCGATGCGCTCGCCCACCCAGCCGCAGGCCAGCGGCGAAACCAGCGCCCCGATGTTGATCCCCATATAGTAGATGGAGAAACCGGAGTCGCGGCGGACATCGCCCTGACGATAGAGCTGGCCGACCATGGTGCTCACGTTCGTCTTTAAGAGGCCGGTACCGAACATCAGCAGAACGAGGCCAAGATAGAACATGGGAAGGCCGGGAGCCATCAGGGCAAACTCGCCCAGCGAGATGAGGACGCCGCCGTAGAGAACCGCCCGCCTCTGGCCCGTGATGCGGTCGGCAAACCAGCCGCCGGGCAGACCGAGCACGTATACCAGTGCGGTGTACAAGCCGTAGACCGCGCCGGCCTTCACTACGGAGAACCCCAGGCCGCCGGTGGAGACTGCGGCCGTCATATAAAGGATGAGGATGGCGCGCTGGCCGTAATAGCTGAAGCGCTCCCACATCTCGGTGAAGAAGAGCGTTGCCAGGCCGCGGGGGTGTCCGAAGAAACTGGTGTCTTCCCGCGGAGTTACATCGACGTGGGTTGCCATGAGGCCTCGCATCGCCAGTGTATCGCACTGGACCATAAGTGAGACGCGGGTGGGGGTTGAGCGCGTTCCACTAAGGATTCGGATAGCCTTGCGTAGCCTTCACTTCGGCGATCTGCTTATCGTGGCGCATTGTGTGAAGGGGCGCGTAAATCAACCAGTGGTAGCCGTTCAAAGCACCGAAGAAGGTGTTATCGACGATGTATTGTTTGAGGGGAGCGTCGGTCTCGGCGGCAAACTTCACGATCTCGGCGCGCTGCTTCTCGAAGCGTTCCTTGACCTGAGCGGCAGTCATTCCGCCTTTGGGCACGATTGCTTCGGCCGCCTGCGCTCTGCCCAGGCGCGGCGCAAGCACGGCGACGAGCCTCTCAGTCTTGCCTTTGGTCTTAGTCTCCCAATCGGGGTCGGGAGCTAACGTGAGCGCCTTTTTGACGTTTGCGAACTGAGAGGCTTCCGCCAGCACGACATGTTCGGCTACTTCGCCGACCGACCAGCGATCGGGAGCGGATTTCCACGTCCACTGGCGGGCGGAGACGCCGTCGATGGCTGCCAGAAATTCACGGCGCGATTCTTCCAGCCACTGGAGCACCTGGGCGCGTTCCTGCGGGGTCATGCGAGCATCGGTGGCGAAAGCAGGGATGCACGGTATCACCGATAACAAGAGCAGTCGCTTCACGGGACAAGCATACCATCGAAGGCTTTGCGGCATAATCGTCTCATGGACCTGGATCCGAACTTTGTCATCACGGACGCGGCGGAACTGTCGGCCTTGTATGGCCCACCGCTCGAGCGGTCGGTGCGCAAGCAAATCGATCACCTCGACGAATATTGCCGGGCTTTTATCGCTGCCTCGCCGCTGGTGATTGTCGGGACACAAAGCGGAGGGGCTTCGGACAATTCACCTCGCGGTGATGTGCCGGGGTTTGTGCGGGTAGCCGACGATCACACGCTACTCATTCCGGACCGCCGCGGCAATAACCGGCTGGACACGCTGGCGAACCTGGTGCGCAATCCGGCCCTCGGTCTTCTCTTCCTGGTTCCGGGTGTAGCGGAGACGTTTCGTGTGAACGGAGAAGCCACGCTCAGCCGCGATCCGGCGTTGACCGAGTCGTTCTCCGTGCAGGGGAAGGTGCCGCGAGTCGTGCTGGTGGTTCGGGTCAAAGAGGCTTACATTCACTGCAGCCGGGCGCTGGTGCGGGCGGATCTGTGGAACCCTGCCAAGTTTGCGAAGCAGGGCGCGGTGCCGAGTATGGGCACGGTGTTGGCGGCGCATACCTGCGGATTTGTAGACGCGCAAGCTTTCGACGATGACGCAAAGACGCGGGTGCCGGTGACGCTGTATTGAGAACGGGGAAGGCAGGCGCCGGCGGCAGAGCCGCCGGCGCTATCCCTCAAATTACCTGACGAACACCTCTATTGTGACGCTTACGGTCTGTCCTCCAGGTCCGTAGGCGGTCAGGGTGTAGGTTGTGTTCGTGGTCGGGTTCACCACTACCGTGCCATTCACCGGCAGGGTCTGCGGCGAGACATCGCCGACCAGCACGACGCTGGTGGCGTTCGAGGTGGTCCAGGACAGGGTCACCGGATCACCAGCCTTGGTCGAGTAGACCGGTGTCGCGATGAACGAGAGGATGCGCACCTGACCGACATTGACCGTTACGTTGGCCTGGATCTGGCCGGTGGCGTTGGTCGCGGTCAAAGTGTAGGTGGTAGTCACAGCCGGGCTGACGGTGGCGCAATCGTTGGCATTTAGATTGGTACCGACTCCCGGCGTGATGGAGATGTTGGTGGAGTTGGTGACCTGCCAACAGATCTTCGTGCTTTGGCCGGCATCGATATTCTGCGGAGTAGCCACGAACGTGACGACTTGCGGAATCGCTCCGGTGGCGACCGTGACGGTGACGGGAGCCGATACGGCCTGGCCGTTGGCGCCGGTGGCCGTGAGTGTGTAGGTGGTAGTCTGCTGCGGCGAGACCGTGGTGCTGCCGTTAGGCGTCACAGTGCCCACGCCGCTGATGGTGACCTGGGTTGCGTTATTGGTGCTCCAGCTCAGTGTCGACTGCTGTCCGGGCGCGATACTCAGCGGGCTCGCTTCGAAGCGCACGATCTGCACCGGGCCTGTTGGGCCGCCGACGGTCACTACCGCGGTCTGCGTGACGGAAGCGCCGCCGGGTCCGGTAGCAGTGAGCGTGTAAGTGGTGGTCTGCTGCGGAGTCACCTGCGTCGTTCCGCTGGTGGCGTTGACGTTGCCGACTCCAGGCGAGATGTTGACGGCGGTGGCGCCGGTCACCACCCAAGTCAGGGTAGCGGTCTGGCCGGGCTGAATGTTATTCGGCGTGGCGAAGAATTGGTCGATGCGCAACGCACCGCCTCCGCTGGCGGTCACGGTGGTAGTCGCCGAACTCTGCAATCCACCGGTATCCTTCACCGTCAGCCGGAAGGTGTAGGTTTGTCCGGCGGCGGCGGTGAATGTGGCGACCGCGGCGTTCGCGCTGTTGATGGTTACCGACGGGCCGCCCGTCTGCTGCCAGCTATAGGTGATCGGATCGCCATCCGGATCGTACGAAGCCGATCCGTTCAAGGTGACAGTTCCGGCGGGAACGATCTGGTTCGGGCCGGCATCGGCGATGGGCGCGCTGTTGCCGATACGGCGGGTCAGGAGCTGGTAGCGAATGCGCGGTACATCCATCGGCACCGGGCTGGTGACGGTGGCGTACTCCTTCGGCCGGATGTAATTGCCGAACTCCAGGCCGAACACCACGCGGCCCTTGTCCGATGTGCCGATGAAGGTTTCGTTGAAGCCAAATTCCACGGTTCCGGACACGTGGTCGTTGAAGGGCTGCACCAGTTTCAGCTTGGCTCCAGGGCGGTCATCGACGCCCCGCATGCGTAGGAAGGCTGCATTGCCCTCCAGATAGGCATTGCCCCAGGCGCCGTACAGGACATTGACGCCGTACTGGTTGACGACGTGCGCGTAGGTTTGCAGGAAAGAATTCGTGCCGAGGTTGACGCTGTTGAGGACGGCATCGTTCTTGAAGCCGGCGGTGGCAAATGCTCCCAACCGGCCCCGGTCGAAGATGTAGTCCAAAAGGAAAGCGCCCTGTCCGAGGAATCCGGCGTTCTGGTATTCATGGATGCTGAGGGCCTTAAAGCTTCCGAAAGCGCCGGCTTGCACTTTGCCCCAGCGGTTCACCAGACCGATATCGAACTGGCCTTCCTGGCGGCCCGGGTAGTACATGTACTCGCCCTGCGCCTGCACCGCGCGCGTGCCATCGCCGCCGAACGGCGAGAAGAAACGCGCGCTGCCGCTGACCGTTACGTCGCCGTTGCCAAAGCGGTTCGGACCCCACGAAGGCCCGACGTTCAGGCCGACGATCGAGAACTTCTTGTTGCGCCGCTGCGCTTCCTCGAGCGCGTTGTTGGCGGCGGTAGTGGCTTCCGTGCGCGCGATCTGGGTGGTCTCCGGGCCGGTGAGCGGCTTGGGGAGGCCGGCCACCTGGTCGCGCAGCATGTTGTGCTGATTGCGCAGGTCAGCCAATTCGCCGCGCAGTTTGTCATTTTCGCCCTGCATGTTCTTCAGGGCCGCCAGGATGTCATCGAGCTTGTCGAGACGGCGCAGGATCTGGTTACAGCATTCTTCCTGCTTGGCGGCGAGGTCCTGAATCGCCTTCAAAATATCGCTGATGCCGCCTTCTTTGACCACAGCGCCCTGCGCGTTGGTCACCGTCAGGACAACGCGCCGGTTGATGAAGCGGCCTTCCTTGGTATTGTTGTTGACTTCCGGGCTGGCCTTGCCGTTTCCGGCGGTGGTGATCTGATCCGCGTTTACCCCGTATTTGATCAGGAAGTCGCGAACGGTGTTGGCGCGCGCGAGGGCCAGCTTGTCGTTATATGGCACGGAGCCAACATAGTCGGTGTTCCCGACTACCCGGACTTTATAGTCACGGTGCTGGCTCATCAGATCCGCGAGCCGCAACAGGCTCGGGTATCCATCCGAGAGGATGGACGAATTGAATTCGAAATTAATCTCTTCCCAGTCGTCTTTGGACTGACCGCCTGGGTTGAGCCCCTGAGAATAGAGACAGGACGCCAAGAGCCCGAGGGCACCTATCGCTGCCAGTTTCTTCATTGTTTTCTCTCCTCAACGTGATCAACTTGTGCATGAAAACCGAAACTCTTCCAGTCGAGCTGCGCCCCTGTTGTTATCTGGTCCTCCATGGCGCGCGCGATCTACCCACAGCGTGCCGGGAAGAACCGAGACTTCCCGACGAAGGCCCGACAACGGACCCTCAAGCGCAGTTAACATCAGGATACACCGGAACTTTTCGGTATCTGCAAGATGGGATTAGGGTTGTTTTACCGGATGGGGTATTCCGGCGTACAAATCGGCGCGAGAAATGGGACAATAAAGCCGTGGGCCGCCGGACAGGCAGTCGCTCCCGGAAAAACGGGGGAGGAAAGTCCGGTCTCCACAGGGCAGCGTGCCGGCTAACGGCCGGGAGGGCCGCAGGGCTCTACGGAAAGTGCCACAGAAAAGATACCGCCTCAGCAATGGGGTAAGGGTGAAAAGGTGCGGTAAGAGCGCACCGCGGCGGGAGTAATTCCGCCGGCAGGGAAAACCCCACGCGGAGCAAGACCAAATA
>PSRJ01000270.1 GCA_003175985.1 Terriglobia bacterium | reverse complement strand
GGACGCCAAGCCGGGAGCAACCATCGCGCTCGGATTCCGCGAGCCGATCGAGCGCCGGCGCCTGTTGGAATCGGCGCGCAGCGGAGAAATCGAGCGGCTCCTCAACTGGCTTCCGGTTAAAACGGGCGACACATTTTACACGCCCGCTCACACAGTGCATGCGATCGGAGGCGGCATCGTGCTTTGCGAAATCCAGCAGCATTCGGATGTGACATACCGCTTGTGGGACTATGGCCGCCCTCGGGAGCTTCACGTGGAAGAAGCCGCCACGGTTGCGGACCTTGGCGTGCATCCGGGCGCCGTGCTCCCCGAGGCGATATCGGAGGGCCACCAATTACTCGTAAGGTCAAAGCATTTTGTCACTGAGTCCGTGATCTTGGCGGCAGGCGAAAAGCACGAGGCTCCTTCCGAAACCTGTCAGTTGTGGATCTGCCTGGAAGGATGGGGCAGCATCGGCAGTGAAGCGGTCCGGCGCGGCGACGTCTGGCTGTGCCCGGAAGATGGCTGCCCGGTCACGGTGAAGGCCGGGGAGACCATGCGCTTTCTTCGGACATATGTGCCGGGTTCCTGATCCTTTAGCAGGACGGCCGCGCGGATTCCTGTGCTACAACTGAACCTTGATGCCACTTTCGCAGGTGATCATTCTGGCTGTCGTTCAAGGGCTCACCGAATTTCTGCCGATCAGCAGCACTGCACATCTCTACCTCACGTCTTGGCTGCTGGGGTGGAAAACGGAATCGCTGGAGTTCGATATCTCGCTGCACATGGGAACGTTGCTGGCGATCCTGATTTACTTCCTTCCAGACTGGGTTCAAATTATCGGTCAAGGATTCGGCATGGACGTCGGCCACGACCGCGACCTGAAGAACAACCCTTCCCTTCTGTGGCTGCTCGCTCTGGGCAGTATCCCAGTCGGTATTGCCGGATTGGTGTTCAACAAACAGGCCGAGACCACCTGGCGCAATCCTTTCGTGATGGGCTCGATGCTCGTAGCGGTGGGCATTCTGATCTGGGTGGCGGACCGCTCGGCTCGCCATGCCCGTGACTTGGGCTCGATCAATTTCCCCGATTCCCTGACCGTCGGACTTTCCCAAGCCCTGGCCGTCATCCCAGGCACCTCGCGCAGCGGAATCACCATCGGCACGGGTTTGTTCCGAGGTCTCACGCGCGAGGCAGCGGCGCGCTTTTCGTTCCTGCTCTCGACGCCGGCGATTGCGGCGGCCGCGGGCAAGGCGCTCTATGACATGCACAAAGAGAGCGGTTTACACGGCGTTTTGAACACGAATTTCCTCACCGGCGTCGGAGTGAGCGCCCTCACCGGCTGCGCCGTGATCGCCTGGTTCCTGCATTATTTGCGTCGCAGCGGGCTGATGCCTTTTGTCTGGTATCGCATCATTTTTGGCATAATAGTGCTTGCTCTGGCTTTCATCCGCCGGCCAGCGTGATGAAGCTTCTATCGCCGACGCCCCACAAAAGACTGAACGAAGTCACGGGTTTTCTGCTCCTGTCACTGGGGCTGGTGATCCTGTTGAGTCTGGTTTCGTACCATGTCCAGGATCCTTCGTGGGATACTGCCGCCGGCTCTCATCCGCTGAATCTGGTCGGTTACCCCGGTTCTTATCTTTCCGATCTGCTGTTTCAAGTCTTCGGCGCCGCCGCTTTTCTGTTTCCGCTGATGAGCTTTACTCTCGCCTGGAAATGGATTCGCTCGGATGACTTATCTTCGGGCCCGGTAAAGGCCTTCGGAACCGCGCTGTTTGCGGTCAGCATTTGTGCCGCGCTTTCCTTCGCGCCCTTGCATCTGTTCGGCGGCGCCATTCGTATCGGAGGGTCGCTGGGCTATAGCCTGGCGAATTATCTGGTCGAATCGCTGAATGTAGCCGGCGCCGTTGTGGCCATTTTGACGCTGCTGGTCGTGTCGCTCTACCTGGTATCGACATTCTCTTTGGACAAACTGGCAGAGTGGCTTTCCGGTCCGCTTGCCTGGTGTCATCGCCGGGCCGAGGCCTGGAGTTCCTGGTTGGAGCGCAGGCGCGCACAGTCTTTGGAAAAAGCCAGGGAGCGGGCACGGAAGCGGAAGCAGAAAGAGGCCGTGCCCGTGCCGCCGCTCGAGCCCGTTTCGGTTCCCGCCGCGGAAGCCGCGCCTTGGGAACCGGAGCCGGCCGCGGAAGCGCCGGAAGAGTACAGCAGTATCGAAGAGATCCCAATTTGCCCCATCGAGGAACTGGAACCGGCTGCATTGGCGCCGCCAGTCCCGCCTGCGGTGCTCGACCCGCGGCCGCTTACCGCTGCGCCTCGGTCGCCGGTCTATCAGCTTCCCTCCACGGAACTGCTGAATGAGGTCCCCGGCCGCAACGCCTACGATGAGCAGGAACTGAAAGACATCGCCGCGCGCATCAAGTCGAAATTCCAGGAGTTCAACGTGCTGGGCTCGGTGGTGCAGATCAATCCCGGTCCCGTGGTGACCACGTTCGAATTCAAGCCGGAAGCCGGAATTAAGTACAGCCGCATCACCACGCTGACCGAAGACCTGTGCCTGGGTCTGCAGGCCGAGTCCATTCTGATCGAGCGTATCCCGGGCAAGCCGACCGTGGGAATTGAGGTGCCCAACTCGCGGCGCGAGCTGATCGCGCTGCGGCAGATGCTGGAATCCGACGAATTCTCGCAATCGCATTCCCATCTCACGATTCCGTTGGGCAAGGATATCAACGGCCGCATCCGGGTGGCGGCGCTGGAGGCCATGCCGCACCTGCTGATCGCCGGATCCACCGGCTCCGGCAAGAGCGTCATGATCAACTCCATGATCATGTCGATTCTGTACAAAGCCACTCCGGACGATGTGCGCCTGATCATGGTGGATCCAAAACGCGTCGAGCTCGGGATGTACGAGGGCATCCCGCACCTGCTTACTCCGGTGATCATCGATCCGAAAAAGGCCACCAACGCGCTGCGCAACGCGGTGCTGGAGATGGAGCGCCGCCTGCGGCTACTGGCGGAGTATGGCGTCCGCAACATCGATCAGTTCAACAAGAAGATCCGCAAGATGCAGGAGGAGCCGCGCAATCTCTTCCCCGAAGAGGACGAAACGCAGGAAGATCTCAAGCCTCTTCCGTATATCCTGATCCTGATCGACGAGTTGGCTGACCTGATGATGCTGGAAGGCCGCAACGTCGAAGAATCCGTCACGCGCCTGGCGCAAATGGCGCGCGCCGTGGGCATGCACCTGGTATTGGCCACGCAGCGTCCCAGTGTGGATGTGATTACGGGATTGATCAAAGCCAATTTCCCGGCGCGCATCAGCTTCCGCGTGGCGACACGGGTCGACTCGCGGACCATCCTCGATGTGATGGGAGCGGAGCACCTGTTGGGTAAAGGCGATATGCTTTTCCTGCCGCCCGGTTCATCGCGTCTAACAAGAGTCCATGGGGCTTTTGTGACAGAAACGGAAATCAGCCGCGTGACGGAATTTTGGAGACAGCAGGCAGCGCCCGAATACGACCAGTCGTTCCTGATCGCGCCACCCGGCGAGGACGAGACGGGCAGCGAGAACGAGGGCGGAAGCGACCAACAGGATCCCATGTACGAAGAAGCGGTCCGCCTGGTGTTGCAAATGGGAAAGGCGTCCACATCCACGCTACAACGTCACCTGCGGCTGGGCTATGGCCGCGCCGCCCGCATTCTCGATATGATGCAGCGCGAGGGCATTATCGGGCCTCCGGACGGCAGCAAGCCGCGCGAGGTGCTGAAGGCGCCGGATTGGTACCGCGAGGTACAAGATCAACTGAGATAGGATCCGCCGCGCGCCCGGTTACGGTCATTCATTTGCAATGGACTGAACCCGGAGTTCGTGTGAGATGAAGCGGCTATTGTTCTGTTTCACCCTAATCGGTTTGGCTGTGTTTCCCGCAGTGTGCCAGGAGGACGAGAACGACGCGCAAGCGGCAACACAGAATGAGGAGCGCGCTCCCGCGGCGCAAGATGCAACCACGCCTCAAAATCAGGCCCCAGCGGAGGCCCAACGCTCGGTCATCGAAGTAAAGCCCGGCACACCGGCCATCAAGAACAAAGACCTGTACGACAAGACCGGCTACTTTCATCCTTTTTTGCGCATGCCGGGATTCGTCCTCTTCGACCAGGGCCGGATCTGGCGTACACCGTTTCATACCGCCAAGAGCGACATCAAATGGTGGGCCATCTTCGGCGCTGCCGAGGCCGCCCTGATCGCTACGGATCAATACACGGTGAAACAATTGCCGAACACGAACGCACAAGTCCGGCTGGGTAACTATACTTCGAACCTGGGCGCCGCTTACACGTTGATTCCGATCTCCGCGGGCTTTTACTTCATAGGCACGGCCAAATCCAACGATCACTTTCGGGAGACCGGCCTGCTCGCCTTTGAAACGCTGATTGACACTACCATCGTCGAAACCGTGATCAAGGCGGCCACGGATCGGGCCAGACCGCTCGAGGGGAACGGCAAGGGCGGATTTTGGGATAGCAGCGGTCCGCCCTGGAACGCCAGTTTCCCTTCCGGGCATGCTATCAACACCTTCGCGCTGGCTTCGGTCTTCGCGCACGAGTACTCAAAGACGTGGTGGGTGAAGGCGCTGGCGTACGGCTATGCCGGTACGGTGGTGGGGGCGCGCCTGGCGGCGCGCCGGCACTTCCCCGGCGACGTAGTGGCGGGCGGCGCGATAGGTTGGTTCATCGGCGATTATGTCTACGGCCGCAGGCACAATACGGAACTCGATGAGAAAAAGCCCATCTCGCGGCGGGTTCTGGAGCACGTGCGCATTGGCGGCTCGGCCTATTGAGCTTCCCATGGTAAGGTGGAACGATAGGCGGGCACGGAATGCGCGCTTGGCGGGTACTCCTGGTAATTCCCTTCGCTGTCGCGGCGCAACCAGCGCCCTCGGGGCCCTTGGTGCGCGGCGTCGTCCTGGAACGCGATACGCAAACTACAGCGGGCGAGTTTAGCGTCCGCGCCGATGACAACCAGGTGTTTCGTTACCGCTTCGATCCCAAGACTTATGTGGAGCGGGAGCAGCGGACCATCGACGCCACACGGCTCGAACCCGGCGAAAGAGTGGAAGTGCTCTCGGACGAGGGACCGGGGTCGATGTTGCGCTACGCCCGCACCGTCCACGTCTTGCAGACACCGCCGCCGCAGCGGCCGGTGTCGGCGGGCCGACTGCGCGCATATCGTACGTCCACAGAGCGGCTCCTCCCAGCAGGCACTCTGAGCTTCGCGGGAGTGATCTCACGTCTGATTAACGATCGGCTAGTGCTCCATACAAGGGATGCGGGCGATCAGACGATTCTCCTCCGCCAGGACACACGTTACCTGGAGGACGGCACGGTCGTGGAACCCGCGGAACTCAAGCTCAACATGCGGGTTTTCGTGCGCGCGGGACGGAACCTCTATAACGAAGTGGAAGCATATCAGGTGATCTGGGGGAGTATTCTGAGGCCGCGTTAGCGGCACGGCCCGAACTGCTGTTGGGCCGCGCCGCTGAGCGGGTACTGAGGAACTACTGGTCCGGATCGTCCGGAGCCGTATCGGTTGGGGTACGGGTTGCAACTATGTCAATGCCAACCGAATGGGTCAGGCCGCCACTGGTTCCCGTAACGGTCATGTGATAGGTGTTTGGCCGCGTTCTGGAGGACAGCGTTACGGTCAATGTTGATGTTCCGCTGCCGCCAGTGATCTGGGACGGGTTAAAGGCGACCGTGGAACGCGACGGTGCTCCCGTGAGGCTCAGACTCACCGTTCCGGTGAAGCCATTCAATGGAGCTACCGTGACGGTGTAGGTGGCCGTGCCGCCCCGGACAACAGTCTGTGAAGGTGGCTGCGCGTCGATGGTGAAATCACCGCCGCCGCCGCCGCCCGTGCAGTTGTTCATGGAGAAGGAGCCGATTCGCGTGTGCCAGTTGAAGCTGCCGTTCGACGGAATGTACTGGTTGGTGTACCAGAAGGTGCAGTCGTCGGCAGGGTCGAGCCGCAGCGAGGTGTAGTCGCCCCACCGGGTGAGATTGCCCGTCTGCGAACCATTGCCGGTGAACATGATGGCTTCGGACTGCAACGTGCCCAGCGGGTCGGTCGGGACCCGACCGGTGTACCGTATTCCGGGGTGAAGAGAAGAACTGGAACTGCTGTAACCGACTGCGATGTCGCCCTTCTTGTCTTGCGCTATGCTGCCCATCCAGCGGTAGGTCGCATCCGGCTGGAACGTGCCCTGCTGGAAGATCGTGTGTGTGCCGTTCGGGTCGCGCATTTCGTACCAGCGCACGCCCACTACACCGCCGGAACCAACGTCGTGATTTACAACCATGGATTCATAGGTGCCGAAATTGGTATACGCCAATCGGTACATCATGCGGTCACCCAGCGAGTCCAGCTTGGTGCTGGTCCCGGTTTGCGGAACGCAAGAGCCGCCAAAGCCGCCACACGAACCCGTAAAGGCTGTCACCGGAATGTTGATCGGCCCCACGAAAGTCGAATTCGCAGGAACGGCGAAGTTGGGCGTCAGCTTGAACATGTGAAGGTTGGCGGTATCGAAGAAGTTCAAGAAGTACCCGGGCGAACCCGCGGGCGGAGGAGTTGGTCCATCCAGGTCAGAGGGCAGAAATCCTCCGTCTCCCGAGACCAGGAAGCAAATCTGCGTCGCGGTCGGACTGCCCGCGAGCATCGCCGTGCGGTCGTAGGCGCACTGGTTGGTGCCCAGAAAGGTCTGCCCGTTCTGGAACATGTGATACATGGCGAGATAGGCCGGGTTTTGGGCCGTCGGCCATACGCCGATTTTTGGATAATCAGGCAAGTTGCTGCCGAAGTTGTACGAGTACAATGCGTAGCTACCCGTGGGATCATTCGTTGTGGAAACCGCCATACACTCAAAGAAGGGCGCGGAGAAGCTACCTAGCTGCGACAGAAACCAGCGGTCGGCCAACCGGTCATACTGCACAATCGGATCGCCCCACTGGCCATTGCAGGGAGCCCCTAGAGCAGTCCAGATCGATCCCAGCGTCTTCGGAAATCCCGGGGCGATCACACCGGCCTTGTTGTACACGGCCCATCCGGTGTTCACGACCTGAACCAGATGATTCGGACCGGCGGCCATGTTCGGGTCTCCGGGTGCGCAATTGCAGATGGTATCGTCGACGCCGTCGAACTGAATTCCCGGCGTGGCAGCCACCAGCGGCCCGCTAACCTTCTGTAGCGCACCATCCGGCCCGGAAACGCTCGCTGCTTTCGGTATCGGATGGACCGGCAGAACGGCATTGCTAAAGCCGGGCCCAGCTTGCGGCACCGTCGACATGGGTGGTGAGATCGCAAATTTCGCCGGTTGCGAAATTGTTGGTTGAGCGGCTTCAATCGAAGCCACTGCTCCGAATGCCAGCAGGCACGCGGAAACAACTTTCAAACGTCCAAATAACATGTATCCTCCAGTACTAGGCTGCATGGTCCTTTTTCCCCGTTTTCTTTTTGTTTAGCCAAACCACTATAGCTCCATGCGGTACCGATAGAGGAGTGTTTTCTCCGATTTCGTCCTACAGGAAATATCCTTAGAACTAAGGGGCTCGATTAGCGCGCCGCCATCGTGAACACCCGCGCCACGGCTAGGCGGAGCGGTGCGAAAACGCGTTTCCCCTCGAAATCCGCGAACAAGGAATACGCTACGGGGGTGACCAGCAATGTCAGCAGCAGGCAGAGCGACTGGCCGCCTATGATGGTGACAGCAATCGCCGCGCGCTGCGTGCCGCCGGCGCCAAGGCCAAGGGCTGTAGGGGTCAAGCCGGCGACGATGGCGGTCGTGGTCATCAGGATGGGCCGCAACCGGACATGGCTGGCCTCGAGGATCGCCTCGCGAAGCGGCACGCCTTGCTGGCGCAGGCGATTGGCATAATCTACCTGTAGGATTCCATTCTTCTTTACGATTCCCAGCAGCAGCAGCATTCCCAGTGCGCTCCAGAGATTGAGCGTGCGGTGGGTGAGATACAAGGTGAGCAGAGCAAATGGGACGGCCAGCGGAAGACTCAGCATGATGATGAAGGGGTAGCGCAGGCTATCGAACTGCGCCGCCAGCACCATATACATAAAGATGCAGGCCAGCAGGAAGGCGGAAATCAAGTCGTTCGTCGTGCGGTCGAGCTCTTTCGCCGTGCCGGTGAACCTGAGGCTATATCCCGGCAGGAGGTCTCTGCTCAACGCACTGCGCATGGCCCGAACGGCGGCGTCGAGGGGCATATCGGGAGCCTGATTCGCTACCATCCCTGCCTGGTAAGTGCGATTGTAGCGATCGATCCGCGTCGGGCCGACTCCGCGCTCCACCGTAGCGATGTTGTCCAGCCGCACCTGCCCGACTTTCGCCGAAGGGATCATCAGCCGGGCCAGCAGTTCGGAGTTTCTTTGTTGCTCCGGCAGCAACTGCATGGTGACGTCGTACTGCTCCGCGCCTTCTTTATAAGTGGAGATCTGGTCCGTGCCCGCAATCATCAAACGGACGGCATCCGCCACGTCGGCCACCTGCACTCCCAGATCGGCCGCGCGCTGCCGGTCGACATGTACCTGGAACTCCGGACTATTCAAGTTGATCTCCGCGCTGGCATCTACCAGCCCTTTGATACGGCGCAGTTTTCCAGCTTCCTGCGATGCCAGGGCAGCGGCACGATAATAGTCCGGGCCGAGGATCATCGGCTGTATCGAACCCGTATTCTCGCTGCCGCCGAGCGCCGAAGGAAACCAGAACTTGGTGCGCAGGTTCTTGTAGCGGGGCTCGGCCCAGATTTTGCGGATTTGGGCAGCGATTTCGAGGTACGTAGATTTGCGTTCCGAAAGCGGCGCCAGCCGGATGTATGTGTGGCAGTGATTTTCCCGCTCGCCGATATTCGGCTGGGCAAAGACAATTCCGGGTATTCGCTCGTAACGCGCGGCCAATTCCCGGGCGATAGCGGCTGTGCCTTCGATCGAGCTATCCACAGGTGAATCGAAGACGGCTTGAAACTCGCTTTGATCGTCGGCCGGGATGAAGTCGCGCCCCACGAGTCCGTTGAGCGGCCAGGTGAGAGCAAATGTGGCGAGAGCGACGAGTACCACGATCGCGCGGTGCTGGAACGACCACTCCAGCATCTTCCCGTACCCGCGATCGATCCAGCGGAAGAAGCCGGCTCCGCGGGAAGTGTGGCGCGGCCGCGCGCTGCCGGCCCCTCGCAGAAGGCGCGAGGAAAGCATCGGCGTGAGCGTGAAACTCACCAGCATCGACACGATAACGGCGAATGCCATGGTGAACCCGAACTGGTTGAGGTAGCGGCGGGCATACCCGGTAGTGAAGGCGATTGGGACGAATATGATCACCAGCGACAGGGTTGTCGCCATGACTGCAAGCATGATCTCCCGCGTCGCATCGATTGCCGCCTGCCGCGGTGCAACACCTCTTTGGTCGATGTAACGGACGATATTCTCCAGCACGACTATCGCGTCATCGATCACCAACCCGACTGCCAGCGTGAGCCCCAGCAGGGTCATGTTGTTTAGCGTGAAATCCATCGCCTTGAGCAGCGCGAACGTGGCAATGATCGAAGTGGGAATGGCCACTGCCGCGATGAGCACCGAGCGCAGGCTCCGGAGAAACAGCAAGACCACGAGGCTTGCCAGGACACTGCCGAAGATCAGATGCTCTTCGAGCGAGCGCACGGAAGCTTTGATGAACGCCGAATTATCGCGGATGATTTCGACGAAAGTGCCGGCCGGCAAGCTGGGTTGGACTTCTCGCAGCTTCGACTTCAAGCGCTCGATCAGCGCCAGCGTGTTGGCCCCGAACTGGCGCTGCACGCTGAGCACGACCGCTTCTTTGTTGTGTACCCAGTTCCAGGAAGTGTTTTCGGGGTAACTATCCTCCACGCGCCCCACATCGCGGAGGCGAATGGGCGCACCGTTGACGTTGGCGACGATAATCTCGTTGAACTGAGCCGGTGACTCCAGGCGGCCTAAGGTTCGCATGCCCAGTTCGGTATTGCCCTGGCGAACGGTGCCTCCGGGGACCTCTACATTCTCCTGCCGGATGGCGGCTTCAACCTGTTTGATGGTGATACCGAAGCCGTTGAGCTTTTCGGCGTCGGCGAACACGCGAATCTGGCGGAGCCGGCCGCCGGTCAAGGTGACCGCCCCAACGCCATCCACTGTCTCCAGCGCCCGGCGGACCTGTTTATCGGCAATCTCCGTGGTCTCGCGCAGGCTTCCCGCGCTGCCCACGAGCATGGTAAGAACCGGGTCGGAATCCGGATCGGTTTTGACGATCACAGGCGGATCGACATTGGAAGGCAGCAGGTGCATGGCTGCGGCAACCTTCTCCCGAACGTCCTGCGCAGCGCCGTTGATGTTGCGCTCCAGGTTAAACCGGCACGTGATGCGGGCAACCCCTTGCGTGGCCTGCGTGGTCAGTTCATCGATGCCGCTGATACTGCTGATCGCCTCTTCCAGCGGGAGGATTACCTGCGTGTTGACTTCTTCCGGAGTCGCGCCGCGCAGCGAGACATTCACCGTCACCACGGCGGGATCGGCCTTCGGAAACAGGTCCACACCAAGATCGTGGAAAGAGAAGATGCCGAGCACGACCAGGAAACTGATCAGCATCACGGCAAAAACCGGCCGCCGGACGCAAAGCTCTGCAATCCTCATGACTGGTGCGGAGCCGCGACCGCATGGGAGCGGTTACTTCGTTGCATCGCCGGAGCCCACGATTTTCACCGCTACGCCATCGCGCATCGCCAGATCCTGGCCTTCCGCCGGCAGGGCGACCCGGTCCCCTTCGGCGGCGCCTTCGATCAGCTCGACTTCTTCCCCGAGGCGGTCGCCAACCTTTACCTCGCGCTCCTTGAGCTTGTTGGCCGTGGTCACCTGGTAGATTTTGTAGATACCATAGGCGTAGTTCAGCGCCTTTTGCGGAACGAGGAGAACGGAATCGACCTTGGTCGATGGGATACTCGCCTTGGTGAAGAAACCGGGCTTGAGCAGTCCTTGATGATTGTCGATCAGAGCCTCGGCATCGAATGTGCGTGTCTGCGGGTCTACTGACGGATTGATGCGCCAGATCTTACCCGTGAACGGGCGCTCCGGATAGGCTTCCACGGAGACGCTGACAGGCTGGCCCACTAACACCCAGGAACTCATCTTTTCCGGGACTTTGAGCCGCACACGGATCGGATCGGAATTGACGATGGCCATTACGGGAGTTTGCACCTTCAGATATTGTCCCGTCGTCACATTCCGCTCCTTAATGTATCCGCTGAAGGGCGCCACGATTTTCGTATCGCGCAGCTTCTTGTTCGCAAGGTCTCGCAGGGCGCGTTCCTGTTTCACAGCGGCCTGCAGATTGCGGACGTCCTGCACCGCCAGATCGTAACTCGCCTGAGCCGCTTTGAAAGCGGCTTCGTCTTCTTCAAACGTCTGACGCGCCAGCACGCCTTGCTGTGAAAGCTGGCGCGAGCGTTTGTATTTCTGCTCGGCGTTGGCCAGGTCGGCGGAGGCTTTCCTCACAGCGGCGGTCTGTGTGGGATCGGTGACCTCGGCGATATCGCCTGTCAAGCCCAGCCTGGCGCGGGCTTGTTCGACGATCGCCTCCTGCTGCTCGGCGGCAAGCTGGAATTCCGTGGGCAGGATCTCGACCAGAACCTGACCTTTTTCCACGCGATCGCCAACATCCGCCAACACCCGTTCCGCGCGGCCATCGATTTCTGCGCTCACCACCACTTCGTCGTAGGCGAAAAGCGAGCCCACCGCTTCCACGGTACGCCGGACATCCCGGTGCTTCACCGTGACGACTCTGACCGGAACGGACTTCTCTTTGTCGGCCACGCTTCCCGCTTTGGCTGTGCCGATCTTACCGGCGGAGCATGCCGAAAGGAAGAGCAACAACAATGCGCAAATCCCAAACCATGCCGGAGCGGGTAAACGGCGTGCCATCGTAAATGGTCGAAAGGCTTCGGGAACGATCATATCACCGAGGAGGCCGGGCGAAAACGCTCGCGAAGCCGCACCGCGGGCGCAGTTGACGGAACGAACCCAATTTTGGGAGAAGGGCATGGGTATTCAATGGTTTGTGAGGGGTGAGGGGACTGCGGAAGATTGGCTTTGCGCGGTTCGGGACGGGCGTTGGCGCAGATTGGTTTTTCTGTAGCCATATGTGAGTGTGCAGCGCGGATGATGCGCTGTCAGTGATAGGGTAGCGGGCGCGCAGGCGGGGTTTTGACGGTTCCGGATATAAGTCACTGAAATCCTTTAAGGAATTCTCCTGGGAATTGGGTAACCGGGTTTTTGGGATTCTTTTAGTCTAATTAAGAAACAAAAAATCTTGAGAAATTTCTCTTG
>PSRJ01000203.1 GCA_003175985.1 Terriglobia bacterium | reverse complement strand
CCCCGCCAGGTCCGGAAGGAAGCAACGGTAGCGGTGCGGTTCGTGTGCCGCGGATTACCCGGGGCCTGGCATTCTCGCCTCCCGCATGTATCAAGTCATCGCCCGCAAATACCGGCCGCAAACGTTTCAGGATGTGGTCAACCAGGAACACGTCAAAACCACTCTTGAGAACGCCATCACGCAGCAGCGTATCGCCCACGGATATATCTTTTCCGGGCAGCGCGGGACTGGCAAGACCACGGTGGCGCGAATCCTGGCGCGATGCCTGAATTGCGTTCAGGGACCCACAACCACGCCTTGCGGCGTGTGTGCGAGCTGCAAGGAGATTACAGCCGGCGGCACGGTGGATGTGATCGAAATCGACGCCGCTTCCAACCGCGGCATCAACGAAATGCGCGAGTTGCGCGAAAACGTGCGCTATCAGCCGGCGCGCGACCGCTACAAGATATTCATTATCGATGAAGCCCACCAGATCACCAATGAGGCTTTCAACGCGCTGTTGAAGACCATCGAGGAACCGCCACCCTGGGCGGTATTTGTGCTCTGCACTACGGAAGCACACAAGATTCCGGCGACCATTGCCTCGCGATGCCAGCAGTTCAGTTTCCGGTCGGTAGATTTTGAAGAATTGACCGCGCGCATCGCCTGGATCTGTGGGCAGGAAGGCATCGAAACGGATCCCGAAGCCCTGGCAGTGCTGGCGCAAGCCGGCGAAGGCAGTGTGCGCGATTCGCTCTCGGCACTCGATCAGGCCATTGCCTGTTGCGGCTCCAAGCTCAATGCCGCGGATGTGCGGGCGCTGCTCGGGACATTCTCGTTGGAATCGCTGCAACGTGTCACGCAGGCGCTAGCTGCGGCCGATCCCCGGCAAATGCTGGAAGTGGTCGATGAGCTCGACCGCAATGGCCAGAACCTGCAACACTTCAGCCGTGAGTTGTCGCGCTATTTCCGCAATCTTCTGGTGGCGCGCATTGGCGGCGCCGAAACGCGATTGATCGCCGCATCCAGCGCGCAGCGGCAGCGGATGGCCGAAATCGCCGCCGCCTTCACGGAGGAAGACCTCACGCGCTACTTGCAGCTTTCGCTCGAGTTGTTTCACGATCTGCAGTTCTCCCTGCAGCCGCGGTTCCACCTCGAGATCGGTTTGGTGCGCATGGTGCACGCAGGCCGTTTGCTGCCTATCGAAGAGGCCTTGGCGGGCCTGACTGGCGCCGCCGCGCCTCCGAGACCTCCACAGCCGGCGCGCCCCGCGGCACCGCCACCAGCGGCTACGCCGCCTCGCGCCCCGGAAGCAAAAGCGGCGCAGGGTGATGAACGCGCCCGTCTCCACGCGCACCTCTCGCAGAAGGGGCTGACACACCTCGCGGATGCGGTGGAGAATTCACGTCTCTCTCTGGCTGGTTCGGAATTGCAAGTGGTGACTGCGAAATCCTACAAGCTGTATTTCGACGACAAGCAATTCTCCGAAGCGGTGCGCGAGGTGTTCGGCCGTCCTTTACGTACGCAGATCACGATCGGAGAGGTCGGCGAGTCCTCTGTGCCGCCGCCGCAGCCAAAGGAAGCCGACGATGATGCCACGAGCCGCGCGCTGGCCAATCCGGAGGTCCGGCGCTTTCGCGAGGTGTTCGGGGGAGAGATCCGCAAAGTTCGAAATCTGAAGGAGTAGCGACTTGAAACTACCAGGCAACATGCAGCAAATGATGCAGCAGGCCGCCAAGATGCAGGAAAAGCTGCAGCAGGAAATTGCGCAGATCAAGGTCGAAGCCACGGCAGGCGGAGGCATGGTCACGGTGCACATGGACGGACAAAAGAACATGCTCTCCGTCAAAATCGATCCGGAGGTGGCCGGCGACATCGAGATGTTGCAAGACATGATCGTGGCAGCGTCGAACGAGGCTACCAAGAAGGTCGATGAACAGATCAAAGGCAAGATGGGCGGGATGCTCGGCGGCATGGGGCTTCCTCCCGGCATGTTCTGATCGATGCCGGACTTTGCCGAACCGCTCGCCCGGCTCATCACGGAATTCAAGCGTCTGCCCGGCATTGGGCAGAAGTCGGCCCAGCGCATCGCATTTCATTTGCTGCGCGCCGCGCGGGAAGAAGCCGAACAGCTTTCTGCGGCGATCCTCGACGTTAAAGACAAGCTCGGACTCTGCAGTGTGTGCAACAACATCAGCGAGAGCGAGCTATGCCAATATTGCCGCGATGCGAGCCGCGATCCAAAAGTCGTTTGCGTGGTGGAAGAACCGCACAATATTGTAGGAATCGAAACCACACGGCAATTTGAAGGCCGTTACCACGTGCTGCACGGCGCGCTTTCCCCTCTTCGCGGCATCGGGCCGGAATCGCTCAAGATCAAGGGCCTGGTGGAGCGTATCGGCCAGGGCGAAATCCAGGAGGTAATCGTCGCCACCAACCCAACAGTGGAAGGCGAAGCGACAGCTGTCTACCTCGCGCGCCTGTTGAAGCCGCTGGGCGTGAAAGTGACGAGAATCGCGATGGGCATCCCCGTAGGCAGCGACCTGGAGTTCGCCGATGAAGTGACGATATCGAAGGCGCTGGAAGGGCGGCGGGAGATGTGAGGGCCCCTACAGGTCGGACACGATTGGCAGAAATGCTTTTTCCCGCAGCCCCGCTTCGGTCACTGCGCCGATGTGCAGATCCACAAGCTGATTCGCCTCGCGAGGGTGCGCCAGCTCGACTTTGAGATAGTTGCTGGTCAGCGCCGTGCCTGGCTCATGCAGCGTAATCGCGGAAAGCGTTTTCCCTACCATACGCTGGCGAAATTCCCGGTTCTTTTGCGCGGCTAATTCCCGCAGGATGCGATTGCGCTCCTTGCGTAGCGCCATGGGCACTGGATCGGAATAATCAGCCGCCGGCGTTCCGGGCCGCTCGGAGTAAGTGAATACGTGGAGATAAGTAAACGGCAGGCTTTCGATAAAACTGCGGCTGTCTGCGAAGTCGGTTTCTGTCTCACCCGGAAATCCAACCATCACGTCAGCGCCAATCGCGGCATCCGGCATCAGTGCACGTGCCTTCAGAGCGCGATCGGCGTAATGACGCGGGCGGTATTTGCGGTGCATACGCCGGAGAATTCGGTCCGACCCGGTTTGTAACGGCGCATGCACGTGCTTGGCGATGCGTGGCGAAGCCGCCATCAATTCCAGCAGGTCGTCAGATAGATCCATGGGTTCGATGGAACTGAGCCGCAGGCGCTCGATCGGGGTCTCCACGAGGAGCAGCCGGATCAGACCGGCAAGACGCATCGAACTGCCCGGTTCGCGTCCCCAGCGGCCCAGGTTGATGCCGCTCAGAACAACTTCGCGGTAGCGCCGAGCGAGCTTTCGCACCTGTTCTACAACCTGTGCGGCGGACGCGCTGCGGCTGCTTCCGCGCACGAAAGGAATAATACAAAAGGAGCAGCGATTGTTGCAGCCATCCTGAATCTTCAGGTTGGGGCGCGTGCGGTCGCCGGCGGCATCTTCCACCGGAGCGGACAGAAAATCGCGCTGCGAGAAGATATCGCCCACGTGGATGTTGCCGTGGTATGGGGCCGCGCTGATCAGGTCCGCGATCTGTGTCTTGTGCGAATTGCCCACCACCCACTCGACGCCCGGCAGAGTGGCCAATTCTTCGGGAGCGCGTTGCGCGTAGCAGCCGGTAACCAGGATGCGCGCGGCCGGATTCTCGCGATGGACGCGCCGCGCTGTTTGGCGCACATCCTCATCCGCGGCGGCGGTCACGGTACAGGTGTTCAGCACGACGAGATCGGCCGCAGAACGCTCGCCGGCCGCTTCCAAACCCTTCGCGGCGAGCAGCGATTCCAGAGCCGCGCCGTCAGCCTGGGCAGCCCGGCAGCCAAAATTTTGAACGAAGAACTTCCCCACGCTCCTTTGATTATAGAATTGCGGTGTATGCATTCCGTGATTCGAGCCGAGCAGGTGGGCAGTCTGCTGCGGCCGGGAGAACTGCTGCAAGCCCGGGAGGCGCGCGTCTCTGAGCAGGAACTGCGTGCCGTAGAAGACCGTTGCATCCTCGAAGCGTTTCAGAAGCAGCGGGAGACCGGAGTGGACATTTTCACGGATGGCGAAATGCGGCGCGGCTCATGGCTCACCGATATGGCTGAAGCCGTGGATGGATTCGTGCGCGAGAAGGTGATGCTGGAGTGGAAAGGCCCAGGCGGCGGCGCGGAAGCAAGCACAGCCAACGCGGTTGGCGCCAAGTTGCGCAAAGCCCGCAAACTGACAGCCTTCGAACTCCCTTTTCTCAAGAAATTCGCCCCTGGCCCCTACAAGATAACGCTTCCCGCGCCCTCGAACTTCATGTTGGCCAGCTACAAGCCTGGGGTGACCGATCGATTCTATCCGACGCATTCCGACCTGTTGAACGATCTCGTGGAAATCATGCGCGACGAAATCCAGTGGCTGGTGGCGGAGGGCGTGACGTACATTCAGTTCGACGCGCCGTATTATTCGCATTACCTGGATCCGCACCAACGCGAGCAGATGCGAGAGGCCGGCCGCCATCCCGACCAAGAACTTGAAATCGGCATCGCCGGCGACAATGCCGCGCTGGCCGGGATTCCGCGCGCGCGGGTCATCACCGCCTTGCATGTATGCCGCGGAAACAGCCGGAGCCGCTGGTACACGGAAGGCGGGTACGATGCCATTGCGGAGAAACTGTTCCAGACACTCGACGTGGACCGGTTCCTGTTGGAGTACGACACCGAGCGTTCCGGAGGCTTCGAGCCCTTGCGGCTGGTTCCGCGTGGAAAGATCGTGGTTCTGGGCCTGGTCACCACGAAGGAGTCCCGGCTGGAATCATCCGAAGAGTTGCAGCGGCGAATCGACGAAGCTGCGCGCCATATTCCGCTGGAGAACCTGGCGCTCAGCCCGCAATGCGGGTTCGCGTCGGTAGCCGCTGGCAATCTGCTATCCATGGATGACCAATGGCGCAAGCTGGCATTGGTTTCCGAAATGGCCCGGAAGGTCTGGTAACTGGCGGCGCGGATGCGGGTGGACCCTCCGGCTTCCGGCCCCGCACACGCTGCGAAGCGTGGTTCCGCGCCTGAAAAACTTATCGGCCGGAAAGGCGATTACTCCACCCAGAAGTCGCGCGGATACAGCCGGTATAACTTGGTCTCCGGTCCTTCCGCCTTCTTCAGGTATTGTTCGTAGCCATCCAACTGCTTCTCCGGACCAATCACGAAGTAAACTCCGCCTGCGACGTCCTTGGCCGGAACACCCATTCCTGGCAGGACGCGCTCATATACCTTAGGCATGCGGCGAAACAACTCCGCACCCAGGCCGGTACGCTGGCGAAGATCGAGAATGGCGCGATGAAAGCGCCCCACCACAGCCGCCGTGAGACCGTCGGCTAAGTCTTCGGCCATGGCTTCGCCGCGCACTTCGTACGGCATGGCGGAACGAGTGTTGTCGAACGCGCCGGCAATCGCATAATCCACCAGCGAAGCGTCCGGCTGGGCCTTCTTCAGCTCGCCGATCACGAATTGCAGAGTCTGGGGCAACATGGGCGTGCGTTCCGCATAATAGTTCAAACGGCCATCCGCCAGCCGGACCCGAATTCCATTGCTGTAAGCGAGACCCGCGCCCCAGGTCTTCATGAACATGCCATGCGCGCCGTGGCCGGCATATAGGTTGGACGCCAGGAGATCGAGGAGCTTATCGCTGCCGGTATCGGAATACGAAGTGGCTGGGGCGGAATTCAGAAACACACCACCTTGCGAATTCGCGTTTAGCAAACCCACGAACAGCGGCGCGGACGGCCGTGAGCCGGAGGCCGGTTCTCTGGCGACAAGACGGGCTTCAATGCGGCGGTTCGAACTGTAAGCCACTTTGTTGAATTTCGCGTTCGTCAGCAGACGAGGGAGCTCCTGAATACCGGCGGTGAGAGTTTCCTGTGCCGATGGCGAGGCGATCAGAAACATGCGTGCGCCCCCAGTGAGGAGGATCGAGCGGCGGACGCCATCAAGCGCGGCCAGCGTCCTTTCGGGCCCTGCTTCGAGATCGCGCCGGATTTGGGAGCACAAGCCGCTCCAATCCACCGCCAGGCTGGAGTCGGGGATCTCGGGCAGCAAGGCATCGATGTCACGCGCGGCGGCGATCGCCAGGGATTTCGAGGATGGCGAGAGTTGATCCATACCGGCGTACTTGCCGCTTTCAATCGCCGACAGAATCGACTTGCGTTCGGCGCGCGAGCCCTCTGCTTTGCCGAGTGCTTCGAGGAAATTGTAGATATCCGGAGCGCCGCCCCCGCGCAGCATCCAGTGCAGGCGGAAGAGATTGTGCTCGCGCGTCATAAACGACGAAGTCGCGAGCAGCAGAGGGTTATCCTGCCGCCGCCAGGCGCGCGCCGGATCATCCACCCAGCGCTCTTCGGGGGCCTGCGTGGTGTTGTGGACCGCGCCCAGCGTCTGTTCTACCAGGTCGCGCAGGCGCGGCAGGTTTTCGGCCCGCCAGTCAGGGTGAAACAGCACCAGTTTCATCCACTCGAGCGCGCGCTGGGATTCGGCTGTGTTGTTTCCGGCGCCACGGACCACCAGCTCATACCGGTCGGTTTGCGGGTTGATGCTGAATCCCGCATCCAGCTTGAGGATCTCGTTGCGCAAACGGCCCGTCATTTCCTGGTAAGGAACCGGCTTGCCATTCTCGATGACGCCCGAACGCGTCAGCAATTGCGGGAGCATGGAAAGATAAACGAGCCGGTCCTCCGGAACGCCATCCAGCCGCAGGGCAATTCCGGCGGTCGCGCTGGTCATGCTCTCAAATGTGGATGTGACCAGGGGGACTCCGCCCGGAAGAGAGCGCTGATAAAACTCGAGTTGATCGTCCAGCGTGAGCGGAGGATTGGACACGAAACTGGGAGGCGTAACCTGCCCGGCTGCCTCCTCGATCACCTTGGTTGCAGCGTCCTCCTCAGCCTGGCGCCGCCGCAACGCTTCCTGGTCATCGGTGACCCCATACTGTTCTTTCAGGCGAGCCACTTCCGCGGTCACCCGCGCACTACGCTCTTCCTCTTCCTGGCGCACCAGCGAAGGATCGGGTTTCGCGGCTTCCACCCAGGGAGTTACTCCGGTGATCCGCCACTGTGCCAGATAGTCGCGCCAGATGTTGCGCGAACCGGCGAGCAGCTTTTCGATTTCCTCCAGATCCGATTTTTCGGTGAGCGATTTGCGGAACCCGGAATCCTGGTTGAGCCGGTACAGGTGCATGACCCAATTTGACCCAATACTGCGGAAGCCGAACCCGGGAGGCGAATTCACGAACTTGGCGAGATCGCGCCTGCGCTCCAGGATGCGGCTCTTCAAGCGCTCATTGAACGCGGCTAATTCCGCCGAGCCATCCGCATAGCCGGCGATGCGCGCCAACTCGTCCGTCACTTTTCCGCGCAAGGCCGCCATATCGGTGTCGTTCATGCGGGCGGGTGGGACGTCGCGAAACATCACCACGACGGAATGGCCCGCGTCGGCGTCAACGAAGGCGTTGACCCCTTTGATGCCGAAATCGCTCTCGCGTGTACGGCTGTTGATCAAAAGGCGATAAAGGTCGGTGTCGGAATCTCCGCCGAAATTATCCAGGAACAGATTCAGAAGCTCGAATTCGCGGTTGTTCAACTTCCGGTCAGCCGGCCAAACCAACATGACCGAGCTCGGTTGCTGCTCGTTGCGGTTCGGATACCGGACATAATCGATGCGGCCGGCGGGCGCCGGTTGGGGGGCTGGCAATCTCTCTTCAGTGGTGATCGGCAGGACGGGGTGGCGCGGTTCGACGCGGTCGAGAGCGGCATCGATGCGGGCCAGCGTCGTCTCCAGTGTCATCTCCCTCGGAACCGCGGCAATCAGGCCCATGTTGCCGCCGAAATAGTGTTGCGCGTGGAAGCGGCGTATGTCCGCGGGTTGAATGATACGCAAGGCCGCGGGCAAGCCGCCGGAGGAGAACGAGAGAGGATGCTCGGGCCCATAAACCGCCACGGACGCAGCCCGGAAGAGGCGATACGCAGGCTGGTCCATCGAAGTCGTCATTTCGTTATAGACCGTGCCCTTTTCTTCCAGACGCAGGGAGCCCTCGGGCGCGCGGCTTACACCGAAATTGCGCACCTCGCGGCGCACTTCTTCATCGGTGTAGTCGGGGTGCAGCAGCGCATCCATCGTTCGTTCGAAGTGCTCGAAGAAAACGTCCGGGCCGGCGGCGGTATAGAAGTCGTAACAGGTCATCCACTGCATGGTGAACGCGCTGGAATTCACCAGGGACATCGGCTCCTGGCTCCCCAGGGCGCGGCCCTTGTTGCCCTTGCCCAGCAGCAGGTGCTCCTGGGTGTGAGGCTCGCCCATGTTGGAGGTGGGATACGTAGTCACCCAGATGAAAGCCTGCGGCACCGACTGGATGCCCAGAAGATCGAGCGTGAAGCCGCTGCGCACCTGTTTGAAGCGTGCGCCCATGGGGCGGCCGGTGTCATCGAGGTACACGGCCGCGGCACGGAATCCATTGATCACCTGGCCTTCGCTGAGATCGGCGAAAGTGACCTCGCGGCGTTGCGCGAACACCGCGCACAGAACCAGACAAAGCAGAACGAGAACTCGTTTCACGGCTCTTTCAGGATACCAACGCCTTGGAAAATCCTTAGGAACGAAGCTGGCGGTCACTTGGAGCCAAGCGGAGAAGGCCGGTCCGGTTGGACCGGGGCCGCGGCGGATGGTTCCGCCCTGGGAATTGTGTGCGCCCTAGAACTTCTCTCGTCCCTAGTATCGCGCAAAGGCGGCGGGAAACCGGATGGGGCGGCCTGAGATTCCAGGCTAAGCTGCGGGATCGGCGAGGGATAGGAAAATTTTGCAGGATGGGGACTGATTCAGGCAGCGGTAGCTGCCCCGCAGACTCGCCATCATTCCGTTATAGTCCGCCGGAGCTTATCGCTCGGGTTCGCGCTTCAGAAAATCTACCGGCCGCAGGATCAGGATGCCTTCGTAAACCCCGAGTCGCAGCAGATCCTGGTCCGCTGTAAGGAGGAACTCTGAGCGGGCAGCTACGGCGCATTCGAGGATGCGATTATCCGGCTCATCCTCCTTCACAACGTCCAGCGATTGTCCCGGCGTGACCATCTGGGCTAATCCCAAAATCTGGTGCCGGGCGTCCTGAAGCCGGTATCCGTCCCACTGGAATTTGTCACGCAGAATTCGGATCACCTCGGATAGAATGGGCTCCGAAACCGCTATTTCCAAATCGCCATCGATGGCCATGTGCAGCAGCCGCATGCCGCCAAACTGGAAGGCCGAGACGTAGACGTTGGTGTCGAGTGTGACCTTAGCGACCGCGCGGCTCATTCCGGGATTCGGCGATCAGACCGGGGATATCGTCCTCGGTAATGCCCAGCCGCCGCGACTGCTCGCGCCCGTACTCGCCGAGGTCTTCGAGTTTCCGATGAGCCAAGTAGCGGCGCAGGGCATCGGCTGCAAGTTCCTCGGCAGTGACACCGTCGGCGCGCGCCGCCTCGTTCACGGCGTTCAGTAAATCATCCGGGACATGCAGGTTATTCAACGTTGCCATGCCGCTTCTGTATCAGGGTAGCGCATTGGCCCCTGATTTTTCAGGCAGCAGGCGCACCCGTTCGGTGTTTCAGGACTTTGTTGAGAATGGCGCTACGGAACTTCAATTCTTTGGCTTTTTCAGGAAGCGATATAGGCCGTAAGCAATCGCGGCACCGGCGGCGGCGCCGCCCAGGATCACCAAGCCCGCGGATAGGCCCGTGGCGCTGCCCATCGCGGCCAACTCCAGCACTCCTACCGATGCGCCACCGGCGCCTCCAACCCCGGCGCCCACACCGGCTACCGCAACCGCTTTGGCCGTTTCTTTGCCTTCCTCACTCATGACACCTGCCTCAAGATCGACCCCATAAGATCTATAGATCCTATTGTATCTCTGGTCCTTTCGATTCCATGATCGGCAAGTACCTTAGTCCGGTTCGCATGTTATCCTCAAATTCCAACCAAAATCCAAGGGGATTCCCGATGAAATTGAGTACCGACCACATTCTGACAACCCACGTAGGAAGCCTGCCGCGCCCGCAGGATGTAGTCGATCTGCTATTTGCTCAAGATCGGAACGAAGCCGTGGATCCCGCTAAATTTGACGAAACCATGCGGCGCAGCGTGGCCGATGCCTTGAACAATCAAATACAGGCCGGCATCGATATCGTGAACGACGGCGAAATGGCCAAAATCGGTTACGCCACCTACATGCGCCACCGGCTCTCCGGCTTCGAACTGGGTGAGGTGCCGCGCGCCACGCCGCAGGACCTGGATGATTACCCGGAATACCGTGACAAAATCGCCGCGGCCGGCGACACACCCAAATACAAGCGGCCCATCTGCCGGGGACCGATCAAGGTGCAGAACCTGGAGCCGCTGCACCAGGATATCGCGCGCCTGAAGGACGCCTTGGCGCGCAGTAAGGCCACCGAGGCTTTTATGACCGCGGCGTCGCCCGGCACCATTGCGGTATTCCAGCCCAATGAATACTATCCCTCGCATCAGGCCTATCTCGAAGCTTTGGGCGAGGCGATGCGCGAAGAGTACGAGACCATCGTGAAGTCCGGCCTGATCTTACAAATCGATTGTCCCGACCTGGCGATGGGCCGCCATATCCGTTTCCGCAACGCCGATGACGACGAATTCGTGCGCAATGCGGAACTGCAGATCGAGGCCATGAACCACGCGCTGGCCAACGTGCCCGCCGACCGCGTGCGCTTCCATGTCTGCTGGGGCAACTACGAAGGGCCGCACAACCGCGATATTCCGTTCACCAAGATCGTGGCTACCGTGCTCAAGGGCAAACCACAAGCGATCCTCATCGAAGCGGCCAACCCGCGGCATGAACATGAATGGGAGATCTGGAAAACTCAGAAACTTCCCGACGATAAGGTGCTGGTGCCGGGCGTCATCAGTTCGACCAATAACTATATCGAACATCCCGAAGTGGTGGCGCAGCGGATTCTCCGCTTTACCGGGCTGGTGGGGCGCGAACGGGTGATGGCTGGTTCCGATTGCGGTTACGGTACCTTCGCCGGATTCGGGAAAGTACACCCCAAGATCTGCTGGGCGAAAATGAAAACGCTATCCGAAGGGGCCGCGCTGGCCTCTCAACGCCTCTGGGGGCGGGCCGGATCGGCCAACTAGTCTCCTAGCCAAAACCGCTCCCTCACGGTCGCGGATCGGTAAAGCTTTCCTGAACCATCGAGGACAATAGGGTCCGGGCCTCGCTCAACTCGGCTTCGCTTACAATGTGCGGCCGGCCTTTGTAAATGCGGAGTTGCACATCGGCGCCGAGATCGGACAGCACACGCGCGGTTTCGCGCGTCTGTTCTTCGCTGATCCATTCGTCCACATCGCTCCCGGTCAGGAGCACCCGCTTTCCCATCAACATTTTGGGGGAGGAGGGCCAGGGATGTCCGGGCGGGCCGATGAGGGCGCCAGTAAACACAATCAACGCACCGCACCGATCCGGGTGTTGCAGGGCGTATTCCACGGCGAGACACGCTCCTTGCGAGAAGCCGACAATGATAATCCGTTCCGGGCCGAGCCGGCCGCCTTCGCCGGCCTCATCGACCACCTCGTGACACTTGCGGATTGCCTGGGAAAGGAAGGGTTCGTTTACGGCGCGGGGCTCGAAGAATCGCCCGGGATACCAGCTTCCGGTGTCGGCGGCGGGGGCCAGCCAACGGATTCCGTCCACTCCGAAGCTGCTGGCCAGCACGACCTTGTCTTCGCGAGTCCGGTCGCGTCCGTGGAGCAAGACCCCGGCCAACCGCGCCTTGCCGCGCGGCTGGCCGGATTCCAGCAGACTCTCCGGGTTCACCGGCCGGCGGCTTGGTCGGTGTGGACGAAATCGGCGTGCCGATGTGAGGGCTGCGCCCCAGGGGCTGCGGCGGGCGCCGGCATGTTCGTTTCGGGAACGCGAATCGGCTCCAGCATCGCGACAATTTCGTCGCGCCGCTCTTCAAACCATGGCGGCAGCAGCAATTGACGCCCCAAATGATCGAATGGTTCGTCTCTGGCGAATCCGCCGGCTGCCGTGGCGGCGCACTCCACCAGGATCCCGCCTGGGCAGCGGCAGTAGATCGAGTGGAAATACATCCGGTCCTTGATCTCCGAGCAGTCGGTATAGCCCAATTCGTCGTAGATTCCCTTCTGCTCGGCCAGCGCCTCGTCGTCCGCCACATTGAGCGCGACATGGTGCACTGTGCCTTCGCCGAAGGTCCAACTCCCCGAGGGCCGTTCCGGTTCGTGCAGCAGCGTAATCGTGCGCGCCGCGCCGCCCTTCCCGGTCTCCAGACGATGGTAGTTGCCGTCGATTCCGCTTTCGTGGAAGCCCAAAGCGTCGACGAAAAACCGCTTGGTCTCCCCGGTCTCGCGTACGGACAAAACCACGCCATGAAATCCCTTTACCGATTCGCTGGTGGCGATCTCCGGCGTGTTCCACCCGGTCCGCCTGTCCTCGCCATCTTCGAGGACCTCGAAATCCAGCCCGGCGGGATGAGAAAAACGAATGAACTTCTGCCCGAAGCGTTCCTGAATGCCGGTGTGTTTTACCTGATGCCGGTTCAGATGTTCGACCCAGAAGGGCAGACTTCCTTTCGCAACCGTGTAAGTAGTTGCGGAAATCTGGCCCGATCCTTTCCGGCCCATGACGCGTTTATACGGAAACGTCGTCATTACCGAGCCCGGCTCGGCTTTGGCGTTCGCGTAATACAAATGATAATGCGCATAACGGCCATCAAAAAGTATGGTCTGCTTAATGAGCCGCTGGCCGACAACTTGCGTAAAAAAATCGATATCTTCCTGAGCTCCGCCGGCACATGCCGTCACATGATGGAGCCCCGTGGCAGGATAGTTCATCCCCTTCCTCCTGAGGCGCGATTATATCAGAACCGCACCAAATCCTTTCCAGTTCGAGATCCCAACGGTTTTCGCTGGACGGCCTTGTTCGCGCGCGCTATCCGAGGCCGGGTGCGCGCGGACGTGG
Source organism: Terriglobia bacterium (assembly GCA_003175985.1). GTDB lineage: Bacteria > Acidobacteriota > Terriglobia > Bryobacterales > Bryobacteraceae > PSRJ01. Next base: position 1,378 of record PSRJ01000203.1, on the reverse strand, counting down.
ACGTTCCCTAATGATAGGAAAGTCACGTAGTCTTTCGCAAACGCCGTTGCGCGCGAGCGCGGCCCTACAATTGCTAAGTATCCGGCTGGAGTCGGGGGAAAGAGTAATGATAGTCGCATCGGGGCTCGCGCTTTTGGTTGTGCTTTGTTTGCTTCTGGCCATGGTCCAGACGCCGCCCGCCATCGGACGCTAAGGCTACCCTAAACTAACAGGGTGTTGAAAAAGGCCTTGATAGGCCGATTCGCCACCATCCTGATACTAGGGAAAAACGACACGCGTGTGTGTCCTTCCATACGCGCGCTATGGGGCAGGAACGTGCCGCGCCCTTACATCTTGTAGCGGCCCAGGTCCTCATCGTTGAGGCCCTCGAGCCAGCGGCGCAGTTCGTCGTTGTTGGCCTTGTCGGAAACCGTAGCGGCCAGTTTGGATGACTTGAGCACGCTCTCTTCTACATAGATCGGGCAGTCGAGGCGCAGCGCCAGGGCCAGGGCATCGCTCGGACGCGAATCCACGCTCATCAACTCGCCCTCGCGGTCGATCCAGATCACGGCATAGAACGTGTCGTCTTTCAGTTCGCTGACCACGACTTTGCGCAGCGACATGTTCAAGCCCAGCAGAAGTTGCTTGATCAGGTCGTGTGTCATGGGCCGCGGCGTGGAGACTTTCTCAATTTCGAGAGCAATGGCGTTGGCTTCGTATACGCCCACCCAGATGGGAAGCACGGTGCTCCCGTTAATATCCCTGAGGATGACGATAGGCATGTTCGTCACCGGGTCCATCATGAGCCCGCGAATTTTCATCTCGACTTCCATGCCGCCCTCCCAAGATCCATTACACCACAGTTATGCTTTCACCCACCAAAGAGTTGGGCCCGGAACGCGTCACGCGCACGGAGAGATATTGGCCCGCGAGACCGTCGCTTGCCGGATGCGTGAAGTTGAGCGTGCGGTTATCGGTGGTGCGCCCGATCCACTGGCCCATGGCATGATTGCGGCCTTCCACCAGCACCTCCTGCACACTGCCGATCGCTTCGGCATTGCGCCGCATCTGGATGGCGCGTTGTTTCTCCTGAACTGCCAGCAGCCGCCGTTGCTTTTCGTCATCGGGAACGCGGTCCGGGAGTGCCAGCGCGGCCGTGTTGGGCCGCGGCGAATACTTGAAGCTGAACAGCGAATCGTATTGCACTTCGTCGAGCAGGTCGAGAGTCTGGCGGAAGTCCTCGTCGGTCTCGCCCGGGAAGCCCACGATGATGTCGGTGGTGATCGCGTATTTTCTCCGGGCGGTCTTGAGCCATTCGATACGACGCAGATAATCGTCGCGTGTGTACAGACGGTCCATGGCCGCCAGGATTCTGCTCGACCCCGCCTGCACCGGCAGG
>PSRJ01000370.1 GCA_003175985.1 Terriglobia bacterium | reverse complement strand
CAAGAGAAATTTCTCAAGATTTTTTGTTTCTTAATTAGACTAAAAGAATCCCAAAAACCCGGTTACCCAATTCCTAGGAGAATTCCTTAAAGGATTTCAGTGATTTACATCAGGAACCGTCAAAACCCCACCTGCCCGCCCGCTACTCTATAACTGGCAGCGCATCATCCACGCTCCACTCCCACTTATGCCGGCTGAAAGACAAATCCGCGTTGACGGACCACCTGCCCTCCTGCCTGAAATTGGGTTCGTTTCTTCAGCTACAGCCCCGCAAGCCCGTCGCCCTCAGCCACTGGCTCTTTCGCAACCCTCTGAAAATGCGCAGCCCGCCCCACTAATTGGGTTCGTTCCTGCAACTCAACCCATCGCCCCGCCCGAGCCGCCCCGACCCGCGCAACCGCCCCCGCACGCTCGCCCTCTCGCATTGACTCCCCCCTCCGCCCCGGCCTATGATGAGTACCCAAGAGGGGCCGCCGCTCTCGCATGAACGAGTACCTGGAGCACTACCGCATCGAGTCGAAGCTGGGCGAAGGCGGCATGGGTGTGGTCTATCGTGCTTATGACAGCCACCTCGATCGGCCCGTCGCCATCAAAACGCTCGGCGCGCAGGCCGTCCCCGATGAAGAGCGGATCCGGCGCTTCATTCAGGAGGCCCGCGCCGCTTCCGCGCTCAACCACCCCAATATCGTCCACGTGTATGACGTCGGGCAGAGCGAAGGCGTCGCGTTCATCGCCATGGAGTACGTGCAGGGCGAAACCCTCAGCCGCGTCATCGGGCGCAAGGGCCTTCCCCCGCGCGAGGCCCTAAAGTATGCCATTCAAATCGCCGACGCGCTCGCCAAGGCGCATTCCGCCGGGATCGTTCATCGCGACCTGAAGCCTTCCAACATCATGGTCACCGAAGGAGGCCTGGTCAAAGTCCTCGATTTCGGGCTGGCCAAGCTGACCGAGTCCGAGGAGGGCGGCGAGATGGCCGCTACCCGCACCATCACCGACGAAGGCAAGGTGATGGGCACTGCCGGCTACATGTCGCCCGAGCAGGCCGAAGGCAAGCGAGTCGATTTCCGCTCCGATATCTTCTCCCTCGGCGCCGTGATGTATGAAATGATCACCGGCCGCCGCGCTTTTGCCGCCGATTCCAAGCTCGGTACGCTGGCCGCCATTCTCCATAAGGAACCCGCGCCGCTCAGCCCCGTGGAACGCCCTGAAGCGCGCGAGATCGAACGCATCGTCGCCCGCTGCCTGCGCAAAGATCCGCAGCGCCGCTGGCAGAGTGTGGGTGATGTCAAAATCGCGCTCGAAGACGCACTCGAAGAACTGGAACAGCCCGCGCCCGTAACCACCGATTCGCGCAAGCGCCGGCGCCTCTGGCTCTGGGCCTCGCTCGCCGCCGCTTTGGTGTTGGCGGCCGCATCCGCGTTTTACCTGCGTAGCAATCTTGCTTCGACCACGCCGGCACCCTCCTTTCAGAGGCTGACTTTCCGCCGCGGCTCCATCGAATCGGCCAAGTTCGCCCCCGATGGACAAACCATCCTTTACAGCGCGGCTTGGGAAGGCGCCCCCGTCGAGCTCTTCGCCACACGCCTCGGCAGCCGCGAGTCGCGCACTTTGGGACTTCCACCCGGCAAGCTCCTTTCCGTAACTCCGTCGGGAGATCTGGCCTATCTTCTGGATGCGGCCTGCTGCGGGGGAACCGGCACTTTGGCGCGCGCACCCCTGGCCGGCGGCGCGCCCCGCGAGATTCTGGAAAACGTCAGCGGCGCCGATTGGGGCCCGCAGGGCGAGAGCTTCGTCGTCACACGCCGCGTCAACGGCCGCGCGCGCCTCGAGTACCCCATCGGCACCACTCTGTACGAATCTCAGGGCCTTCCCCCCGTCAGCCCGGTGCTATCCCCCTCCGGCCAATGGATCGCTCTCTTCGATCGCGATCCCATCGGCAACTTCTCCGTCATCGCCGTAAGCGTGAAGGGTGAGAAACGCGTCCTCTCGGAAGGCTGGCGCGCCATCGCCGGCCTGGGATGGTCTCCCAGGGGCGATGAGATCTGGTTCTCTGCCGTACGTTCGGGAGAAGAAACCCAGGCCGTGCGCGCCGTCACTCTCGCCGGCGGGCAGCGCATCGTGAGTCACACCCTCGGCCTGGTCACCATCCACGACATCGCCCGTGACGGACGCGTGCTGCTGGCCAGCTCCAATACCCGCATCAGCATGCACTACCAGCCCCCGGGCGCGAGCGAAGAGCGAGACCTCTCCTGGTTCGATACTTCCTGGCTCTACGGCCTTTCCGCGGATGGCAAGACGCTGCTGTTTGCCGAGCTGGCTTACGGCGACGATCAGAACGCCGCCATTTACTTAAGGAAAACCGACGGATCGGCCGCCATCCGCCTGGGCGAGGGCAACACGCCGGCGCTCTCGCCGGATGGCAAGTGGGTCGTCTGCATCCGGCGCGAACGCGAACGCTCCCAGTTGATGTTGTTGCCCACCGGCGCCGGCGAAACCCGGCTGCTGCCGCTTTCCGATCTCGCTTATCGCTCCGCCGAGTGGTCGCCCGACAGCCGCAAGCTCCTCATCTTCGCCGATCAGCAGAACAAGCCCGCCCGCTCGTTTCTCGTCGACCTCGAGAGCGGCGGCAAGCCTCGCCCCGTCGCGCCCGTGGGCGGCCGCGCCAGCCTGATCTCGCCCGATGGCCGCTCCATCCTGGTCACCGCTAGCGGCAAGCTCTACCTCCAGGCCCTCGATACCGCGGAGCAGCGCCTCATCGCATCCCTCGAACCCGCCGAGTCCGTGCTGCGCTGGAGCAGCGAAGGCCGTTCGCTCTTCCTGCGCCACAACGATTCGCCCACTTCCGTGACTCTCTATCGCATGGATATCGATACCGGCCGGAAGCAGATCCTGCGCGAGATCAAATCGCCCGACCGCATCGCGCGCATCTGGAACGTCTCCGTCACGCCCGATGGAAAGACCCTGGCCTACTCCTTCCAGCGCGACCTCGAAGACCTCTATCTCGTGAAAGGCTGGCGGTAGTTCCAGTAGTACCGAAGTGGGCCATTCCTATTGATTCGCGTAGCCCCTAGTGGTATACATCAGTGTCGTCTCTGGGAACCCGAAGGAATCCAACTCATGTCTGTGCGGAGCGCAACGTGGCGGCCTCTGGGCATTGCGTTGGGGTTCGTGTGGCTGGCCGGCGTGGCGGTGGCGCAAGTTCCCCCGGTCTACTTGAACCTGCCGGTACCTCCGGATACCTCCAGCGCTACGTTCGGCGTTAATTCTTCGGGACAGGTAGTAGGCGCGTTCGCAGCAAAATCCGCCGCGCAAACGTTCGGCGAGCAGCTCTTCCTCTGGCAGAACGGCACAACCACATTGATCGGGCAGCCCGGCCGCACCATCCTCTGGGCCGCCATTAATAATCTCGGCCAGGTTGTGTTTACCGTGGACCACCCGATCGCCACCTATCTGTGGGACAACGGCACGATCACACAGATCGCCGACTTCGTCGTATCGTCCGTCAACGATCATACGGTGGTGGCCGGATGCCAGGAAAAGCTCGTTGGAAACGGTGGTGTCCGCGAGTCGGTGATCTGGAATGGCGGCGATCCGTTCCTGATCAAGCCCAAGGGTGGCCAGGCGCTCTTTAGCTGCGCATTGGGGATCAATAACACCGGCCAGGTCGCAGGCGGGTTTTATACCGCGGTGGGCGCTTCTACCAGTAGCGGCTATCTCTGGGCCAACGGCAATACTACGCTGTTGGGAACCCTGGGAGGAGCGTACACGCTGGGAACCGGGATCAACGATGCCGGCCAAGTCGTCGGCTTCGGCGTCAATGCGAATAGCGCGATTGAAGCATTCCTCTGGCAGAACGGCGTAATTCAGGGCTTGGGCTTCCCGCAGGGAGAGACCTTCAGCTCGGCCGTGCGCATCGATGCCGCGGGACGCATTGTTGGCAACAGCAGTCTTCCCTGGGTCTGGCAAAACGGCGCCTTTACCAAACTCGATGGAGGCTGCGTTAATCAGAGCTGCGCGCTGCCGTTTGCCACCGGAATCGCAGACACCGGCTCAGGCGCGATCGCGTCGGGAAGCTGCACCAATCCCGCGAACCCCGCCAAGCTGGCTGCGTGCATCTGGAATCTGCCGGCTGCGAACGTTCGGAAGTAGGATGTTACTGGCCCACCAGGCCCTGGCTGGCTGCTAACCTTCCGAGTTCGGCGGCCGAGCGCACACCCAACTTACGCATCAGTCTTTCGCGATGAAACTCCACCGTCTTCACGGAGATCTTGAGAATGGCCGCGACCTCCTTGTTGCTGCGGCCTTCGGCAATCAACTGAAGCACCTCGCGCTGCCGGTCGGTCAGTCCAGCCTCGGCTCGCGATGTCTTCCCCGCGTAACCCTCGATCGTCTCCAGAAGGTCCGCATCAAAGGAAGCTGTTACGTACTTCTCGCCGCGCAAGACCCGCTGCACGGCGACCCGTAATTCCTCCGCGGCAGAGGATTTGAGAACGTAACCCACTCCGCCGGCGCGAAACGCCTCGCGGAGATACGCGGGACTGGCATGCATGCTCAGAAACAGCAGCTTCGCATCCGGCCACTCCTTTTTGATTTGCCGCGCGGCGTCGATGCCGTTGAGAAGCGGCATGGTGACATCCAGGATCACCAGGTCCGGTTTCAGTTCCAGAGACGCAGCCACCAGAGACCGGCCGTCACCAGCCTCCCGTACAACCTCGCAGAAGGGCTCCAGCAGACTGCGAATTCCGGCCAGAATCAGGGAGTGGTCATCGGCCAGCACAATGCGGGGGCGCTTCATGGATCCGCCTCCCTTAACGGAACCTCCGCCCGGACCTCGGTACCTTTGCCGGGATGCGAGGAAACCGCGAAGCTGCCGCGCAGAAGCCCCACTCGTTCGCGCATGCTCTGGATTCCCAAACCGGCCGCGCCATTCATCAGCGGAGCCGCAAAGCCGATCCCCTTATCCCTGACAATCAGCCGGATCCGATTGGCCGTGCCCGCAACCGCCACAGCGGCGCGGCGAGTCCGGGCATGCTTGGCCACGTTGCGCAGGCTTTCTTGCGTGACCTTGTACAGACAGGAGGCGACTTCCGCAGGCAACGCTTCGGGCAGATGCCGCTCCCTGAATTCGATGTCGATGCCCTCCTGTCTGCCGAAATCCTCACAGAAAGCGCGGAGCGCCGTTGCCAAACCCAAATCGTCCAGTTCCGAGGGATGCAACTGATGGGCGATGTGGCGGGCCGCCTCGGCGGCCTGGATGACCCGGCTCTGCAGTGTGTGCGCCTGCTGCTTCAGGCCACGTCTGGACCCCGGCACCTGTGCCGTCACGCGCCCCAAGTCGATGGCGATCGCCGCCAGTTCTTGCGTCAAGTCGTCATGCAGTTCGCGCGAGATGCGCCGGCGCTCCTCCTCCTGCGCCGTGGCGAGTTTGGCGGAGAGCGCCTGGCGCTCCTGCTCCGCGACCAGCCGGCTGGTGATATCGATGTTCACACCCTGCATGCGGATCGCTTTGCCCTGGGTATCCCGATAGACCCGGCCCTTCCCAAACAGCCAGTGCGTGCTGCCATCCGGCCAGACCACGCGGAACTCAGTTTCGTATTGGGTAGTTCCGTCCATGGCGTCGCGGATCTCTCGATCCACCCGCGTCCGGTCATCGGGATGGATCAACGCCAGCCATCGTTCCCGCGGCAGAGCCAACGAATCGGCAGGAAGCCCATACAGTGGTCCCCACTCCCGGTTGCAATAAGTCCTCCCGCCGGGAATGTCCCAGTCCCAGATCCCGATTCCGACGGCCTCCTGAGCGAGGGCCAGATGCCCTTTGGCGAACTCCAGGCTTCGCTTCATCGAGTCGATGTCGAGCAGCGCAATCACAATCCCGGCATCGAGTTCTCCAACTCCGTGGAACCTCATCCGGAACAAATACCAGTGGCCGCGGGTGTCCTGCACCTCACGTTCAATTGTCTGGCCCGGCTGTTTCCTTACTTGCGCCAGCAATGACCTCCAGTCTGAGAGACTCAGCGCGGAGGCGGCGGCATCGAAACGGCGGCCGACGTCCACAGCAGTGAGTTTCAGAATCCGCGCGGCCATGGGAGTGAACCGCCGGATGAGACCGAACAGGTCCAGCACCACGATGGGGATATTCACCCCGATGAGCAGGTTGCTTAAAGCGTCAGCGAGCCGGGCCAGTTCGGCATTGCGATTCTGCAGCTCCTTACTGAGTGCTGCCAGTTCTCGAAGGCCGCCGGTCGCCATGGCGGTTGGCTCGTGCTTCTCGAGCGCGATCGGTCCGGCGTCGTCCTGATCAGGCCCGTTAGATAGATAAGGAGCCGAAACCAGCGGATTGGGGGAGAATATGGTGCCTTGAAAGTTTATGGGAAGGAACAGATCGCTACAACCAACGGGTAATTCCCCTTCCCCCAGAAACAGGAACCCGGTCGGGTTTAGCGCATAATGCAGCTTTTCCAGTCCTCTTCTCGCACCCATGTGCGTCAGAACATGGCGGCAACTGATCAGGTCCACGCGCCCGTATGGCGGGTCGCGCGCGAGGTCATACGGGGCAAACAGGCACCACTCGCGGATCCGCTTGGCTACCTTGTAACCGGAGGCCACCTTTTCGAAAAACTTCTGTCGACGCTCTGCCGAAAGGCCCGCTATGCTCGACTCGGGGTAAATGGCCCGCCGCGCCTCCTCGATCGCGTCTGGAGATAAATCAGTTCCGAAAACCCGGTTTATTGGTAAGCTGGCGCCCGAGTCGCGTAGCTCGGCGAGCAGAATAGCCAGCGCGTAGACTTTTTCACCAGTGGAGCACCCAATCACCCACACGCGAATGGCGTGTTCTTGGCCCTCTGCGACCAGTTGGGGGAGCACCTTCTGCTCTAACTCTCGCAATGCCTGGAGCTCTTGACCAAAGCTCTGGGCCAGCTTCCCCGTATCTTCCTCACGGGGCGGCTCGGGACGCAGGGACCGTTTCGCCATAGCAATCGCTCCCAACCCGCAGGGTGATTAGGAACCCGCGAAGGCGGGCCGATCGAAGCTCAACGATAACACGCGGCACGGCCGAACGGCGCTTGGAGTGTGCTCGGAGAACAGGGACAAACCGTATTGCGCGCGAGCGATTGCGACGACGCTCTGACCCTGGCACGGCAACACAAGAGTCGGATCGAGCGGGGCACGGGTTAGGCCGAAAAGCCCCTAGGCCTTCTCCTAGTTGTTCCAGTACCAGGAACCAATCAAGATGAAATCAGATCCTGAAAGGAAGTAGAAATTTAGTGTCACGCAGACGTCAACCCGCCGGCTTCGAGGGTCTGGAAACCGTTAGTGCGTTATCGGTCAGCCATAACGAAGCTGATCGTGACGTCCTCGGACACATCTTCCGCGAATTGCATTGGAAACTCCACTTCTCTTCTACTGTTGACCGGGCGCGTGCTTTTTTGAAGAGCAGAGGGGTTCCCGTGCTGATCTGCGATGCTGCTGTACCGGAGAACTGGAGGACGTTTTTCCAGTACGCGCAGACGTTGCACCCAACTCCGATGTTCATTGTGTCCTCGCGGCTGGCCGATGAGCGCTTGTGGTGCGAGGTGCTCAATATTGGCGCCTATGACGTGCTTTCGACGCCCTTCGAGCGCCGGGAGGTAGCGCACGTCATTCGGTGCGCGTGGGACTCTGCACAGCACCATAGCGTGGCTGCCGCAAGTCGGGCGGCAACAGCCGCCTGCGCGGGCGCTGCCTGACATCCATCCATAAAACCCAGCGCGGATCAGACATACTTTAGTAATGGACTTCGCACACCGGGCGGAACCGCCACGGCCCGCCTGCACATCGCGTTCTGATGTGCGGCGACGGTTGGCAGTCTGCGGCGTTCTGGCCGTATTGGTGACGACCGGTGTGTCGGCTGCGCCTCGGCGGATCGTATCCGTCTCTCCGGCGGTCACCGAGATGCTTTACGGCATTGGAGCCTTCGACTATGTAGTGGCGGTCACCGAATACTGCACTTATCCGCCGCAAGCCAAACGGCTGCCGAAAATAGGCGGCTGGGCGACGCCCAGCGTAGAGAAGATCGTGGCGTTCCAGCCCGACCTGGTGGCCTACACCGATTCACAAGCACCGTTTCTGGAAGGGCCCCTCGCCAAGCTCGGTATCCACACTGTGACTGCGCGCGGCCAGACGATTCAGGACGCCCTCTTAGCCATGGCAGCGCTGGGCAAAGCTACCGGCAACGAGCAGCAAGCGACGCAGCTTATACAATCTGTGAAGACCGCATTGGAACGAGTGCGCACGCGGGCCGCGCCCCTGCCGCATCCCCCGGTGCTGTGCATCGTGGACCGCACGCCCGGAACTCTTCGGGATCTCTATGCCGCGGTGCAGGGGAGCTTTCTCGCCGAACTGATCGAGATTGCCGGCGGGGCGGTAGTGGGCGGCGCCTCGCGCGGCGGATACGGCAGGATCAACAAGGAGGAGGTGTTGAGAGCGAATCCCCAAGTGGTACTCGACTTGATGGCGCAGATGAATGCAGCGGCTCACCCGGAATCAGCGTGGCTGGAAATGCCCGAGCTGGATGCAGTGCGCCACGGGCGCATTCACATCGTCCACGAAGATTTTGCCACGCACAATTCACAGAGGATCGCCGAGACTGTCGTGCTATTCGCGCGCCTGTTGCATCCGGAAGTACCTCCACGGGAGTGGGAGGCGCATTGACGGCCCTTTTGGAAGCTCGCAACGTGGAGTTTTCCTACTCAGCCGGCTCTCCGGTAATCCGCGAGTTGTCTCTCACTGTGAAGGCCGGGACGTTATGCGCGCTCGTGGGCGCAAATGGATGCGGCAAATCGACTCTGATCCGCCTGTTTGCCAGCCTGTTGACACCGGCCCAGGGTGAAATCCTGTTTGGTGGAACGCGCCTGCCCGCGGTGGGCCGCCGCGAAATTGCCAGGCGCATCGCGTATGTGCCCCAAGCAGCGCCGATGGTGTTCCCGTTCACCGTGCTGGAAGTGGTTCTCACGGGCCGAAGCCCGTACACGCCGCGCTTTCATTTTGAAGACGAAAGCGACCGCGCGAGGGCCCTCGAAGCGCTGGCTACGGTAGATGCGGCGCACCTGGCCGCGCGCCGCGTGACCGAGCTTTCGGGAGGCGAGCGCCAGATGGTGGCAGTGGCGCGCGCACTGGCGCAGGAGCCCCAATGCCTGCTGCTGGACGAGCCCTCCTCCGCCTTGGACCTGAAACACCGCGCGGCATTAGTTCGCACGCTCGCTGCCTTGCGCGACGCCCAAGGCTTAACCGTGCTGATGGTCACTCAGGATCTTGCGCTCATCGATCCTCTCTTTGATTACGCGTTCGCACTGCGCGCGGGGGAACTGGCGGCCGAAGGGCCCCCGGCAGAAGTGCTCCGCGACCCGGTGCTCACCCACGTCTACGACGATCCGCACATACGCACAAGCCGCGTCGAGGGCCGCACGCTCATCTGGTCGGACTAAATGAAGCGTCCCAGCGAAATCGAAACCGCTCCGTTTCCGAGCCGCGCGCGTGAGCAAGCGGTCCAGGCGCCTGCTTTGGCCGGCAGCCGATTCCTGCGCACCCTGGTTATCCTGACGATCCTGCTGGCGCTGCTGATCCTTCTGGGCCTGTGGGCGGGAACGCGCACCATCGACTTCTCTCAATTGCGGTCGGACCCTCTGGCGCGCACGCTATTCTTCCGCTTACGTCTGCCGCGAGTGGTGATGGCCGCTCTGATCGGCGCCTCATTGGCCATGGTTGGCGCCGCGCTCCAGGCGCTATTCCGTAATCCACTGGCGGATCCGGCGACCCTCGGCGTGTCCGGCGGCGGAGCCATGGGCGCGAGCATCGCCATCGCGCTTGGATGGGGCGAGCGTGTTTCCGGCGTTCCCCTGGTCTTCGTGACAGCGTTCGGCGGCGCTATCGCGGCGTTTCTGCTGGTTCACCGCATCTCCCGCGCGGGGCAGATGCAGTTGCCGGGCGCGATCCTGCTGGCTGGAGTAGTGGTCAACCTGATCGCTTCGGCTGCGGTTCTAACCATACAATACCTGACCGACGCGTCGCGCGCCCTGCAGATCCTGCGCTGGATGATCGGCAGCCTGGACGTGGTCGGGTTCGACACCATCTGGCGCATGCTGATTTTCCTGGCGCCGTGCTGGGTGATTCTGCTGGCCTTCTCCCGCGATCTGCATCTGCTCGCCATGGGCGAGGATTCGGCGGCGACTCTGGGCGTGAACGTGAAACGGTGCGAGTGGGTGATTCACCTGGTCTGTTCTTTGCTGGTGGGAGTGACGGTCGCGGTGGGGGGCGCCATCGCGTTCGTGGGCCTGATTGTGCCGCATATCGTGAGACTGCTGTTCGGCGAGGACTTGCGCATCGTGCTCGCGGGGTCTCTGCTGCTGGGCGCGGGGTTTCTCATTGCCGCCGATGCGGTGGCGCGCACGGCACTGGGGCCGCTGGAACTCCCCGTGGGCGCCGTCACGGCTCTGCTCGGCGGGCCAGTGTTTCTCTGGCTGCTGCACCGGCGGCAGCGTTACTCGGCGTTATGAAGTCTCTACAACTCCAAGCGTTCTTTTAGCGCTCGCATGCGATCGCGCGCGACCGGCAACTGCGTCTTCGCCGCGTCTTTCAAGCACACCGTCATCTGCCCTCCGAACCGCGAATTCACCTGATCCACCCAATCCAGGTTAAGCAGGATAGCGCGGTGAATGCGGACGAAACGCTTGGGATCGAGTCTGCGTTCGAGATCGGCGATCGTATGGTCGACCGCATGGCTGCGCCCGCCCGACGCGGCATAGGTCAGCTTATCCTGCGCAAAGAAGTGGGTCACGGAAGCCAGGTCGACAAGGTGGACGCGCTCTCCGACCCGCGAGGCGATGCGGTCGGGATAGTCAGGGCGTGCCGCCGCGTCGAGTTTCGCCGCCAGTTCCTGGAACAGGGTGCGCAGCTCCGGGCGCGCGCCGCCGCGGAACCGCTCCAGCTTGTGCAGCGCGCGCTCCAACTGCCGCGGGTCCACGGGCTTCAGCAAATAGTCGATGGAGTTCACTTCGAATGCTTTCAGCGCATACTGATCATAGGCCGTGGTGAAGACCACCGAGGGCTGGTCGCGTAGCCGGGAAAGCAGCTCGAAGCCGTTCATGCCGGGCATCTGAATATCGAGGAAGAGAACGTCCACCGGCTCTCGGTTGAGGAACTCGAGCGCCGCGGCAGGGTCGGTAGCCGAGCCGGCAATCGCCACGCCGGGCATTTCGCGGAGAAGGCGTTCCAGCCGTTCTACCGCGAGCGGTTCGTCATCCACGAGGTAGGCGCGGAGCGCGCTGCCGCTCATACATTCCTCGGCAGCGTCACGCGCACGGAGGCGTATCTGCCGTTTCGCACCGCCTCCAGGCGCGCTTCGCCCCCAAACAGCAGCGCCAGCCTGCCGGCGAGATTATCCAGCCCATGTCCCGCCGGAATCCGGTCGAGCGAAAACCCCGGCCCGTCGTCACTCACTTCAAGCGCCAGGCAATCCCCGTCGAGCGAGGCGCGAACGCGGATCTCTCCGCCTTCCGGCCGCCGCGCGATAACGTGTTTCACGCAGTTTTCGACCAGCGATTCGACCGAGAGTGGCGGTACACCGATGCTTTCGGCGTCTTCCGGCACGTCGATCGAATAGCGCAGCCGCGTGTCGAACCGGGCCTTCTCGATTTCCAGGTAGTCGCGTACGGTCTGCAGTTCCTGGCCCAGAGGCACCAGGCCGGTCTGATTTGCATTGAGTGAGAAGCGGAGCAGGCTGGCGAGTTTGCCCACCATTTCCTCCGCGCGCTTGGGATCCTTGGGAATCAGGGCGGAGATCGAATTCAGTGTATTGAACAAGAAGTGGGGATGGATGCGCGATTCGAGAGACGAAAGCCGCGCCTCGGCCGCCAGCTTGCGCGCCCGCTCCTCTTCCATTTGGCGCGTGCGCAGTTCCAGAGTCGCTCTCTCCAGGCGGACCTGCATCTCGCGATACAGGCTGACACTCAATCCGATGACGAGGGTGAACACGGTCGAGAACAAGATAGAAAAACGAAACTCCGCCCAATACCGGGCCGCAGGGTAAAAACCCAGCAGGATAAGCACGATTCCCGCAAACAAACATCCGGCAACGTTCGCACCCATCAATACGAACACCCGCGGCACAAGCCCGACTACGCGCCCGCTGGCGAGACTCTCGCGCCCCATCCGGATCAGCAGTAGAGCCGCCGGGAACACAATCGAACACGAGTAGACGAGACTCAACGTAAACTTCTGGAAAATGTCGGAGAGCCGAAACGAAGGCTGAAAGCTGACCAGAATCAGAGTGCAGGCACAGGTCCCCAACAGCGCCACGCGGCCGGCGTAAAACAGACTGCCATGCCGTGGTAGTTCGGGCTCGCAAGATTCCGGTGCCGGCTTCACAATTGAAATGTAACTCCAATTGACGCCAAATATGGATTCCTGCCGCTCTGCGCCTGCGCGTGTGCGTAGGAGTAGAAATGAGTTCCCCAGCGGCGTCCGGCGTCGAATACCACGGTACGGCTGCGTTGCCCGAGATTGGAGACCACGGAAACCGCTACATCCCATTCCTTCCAGCCCGGCAATTCGCGCAGCCGCGACTTGCCTACGCGCAGGAATCCGAAGTGCTGTCGGAGGGCCGCGGGCGGTTCGTAGAACTCGGCGATGGCGGTAATGCCGGAACGCGTGGTGTACTTGCCGCCAAGCAGCGCGGCCGCCCGCGCCTGCCATGCAAATTCCCCGTGCAGCTCCACGGCCTCGCCGAAGACGCGCGTGAAGTTGGCCCCCGCGAAATCGTGGCCGCCGGGCTCATGGGCGACTATCACCGAGGTGTCGAAACCGTGCGCCAGCACGTTGTAGCGAAGCGCGGCGGTTTCCGGCAGCCCCGCCTGCCTTCTGGCCCATGCCACGGTAAGATCGTGCTTGCCCGCCACCCAATCGGCGCTTACCATCTCGCGCCCTTCATAAAGGTTCAAGCGGTCGGTGGGATCGGTGGCCACGCGGGGCGGATCGAGAATACCCGTGGCCGTGAAAGCATACCCGGTCCCCCAGCGCAGCAGGCGCTTTCCGATGGTGAAGTCCAGATCCCCCGCGGTCAGACCGAGATAGGTTTCGCGCACTCGAAGCAGCGCCTGCGTGTCGTCTCGCGTGCGGGTCAGCGCTGCGAGACTCGCGGCGAATCGCCAGTGGTTGGCCGAACGATATGCGAACGACGGTTGGACCAGAACCAGATTGCCGCCCTCCGGCGCGGCGGTAACCTCGTCAGTGACGGCGAGAGAATACCGCAACTGGTTCTGCTCCTGTGCCCCTGCGGCCCACGCCACTAGGAGGAGCATCATGAGGACCGCTTGCTGGCGCGCGCGGCTCAGAAACGACCGCACGCGTTTGCCAGCAGATACCGAGCCGCGACCGTCAGGGAGCGGTGCCGCATTGGGCTCTTTGAGCATCCTGCTAAAACCGGTTAACCCGGCCCTGGTGAAACAGAGCGTCCGGCAATTCCCGAGGCTCGAAATTCGAATACTCCAGCACGCTACGCGAGCCTTTGCGGATCTGATCGTAAATCGTCATGCGAGCGAGGCGCGTTCGTTCACCATCCTGGCGGTACGCATCAAACGTAGCGGATTTGATATGTTTCCCGGAAGTGAGATAGAACTCGGCTTTCACAGGCCGCGCGTCCTCGGCGCGGACCCAGAATTCGATCTTGTGGTAGGTCGACCCCTTGCGCCTGGCAGTCAACTCCAGCACATGACACTCGACCTCCCCCACCTTTTCGGTGCGCAGGTAGACCGCGTCGTAGTCGTATGCGTAATTCGTGCGCGCCACGTCGCCGTTGGACGCTTCGCCGGTCAGCCGTTCCAGCGGCGTAATGCGCACCGGACGGCTCGTATCGGGAAGATAGACCCACATATCGTCCCCAAGCATCAGGAGAAAGCGGCCCTTTTCGCGCGGGCTGAGAAATTCGATATGGGTCTTATCGAGACCCTTCTGCGCTACCGCGTACAGGTGTTCTTCATCCTGCTTGCCGGCTTCGAAGTTCGTGATCTTGATGCGCACGGCATAACTCGCCGATCCGTTTCGCTGCGCGTCGGACTGGCGCAGCAGGGCTTGGGCATCGACATTCGCGATGGCCGCCGCGGCCGCGCTCAGCGCGCTTGCGGCGACCAGACAAACGAGTTTCTTACACATGACTCAGAGCCTCCACGATTCGTAAACGCGATGCGCGAACGGCGGGCATCAGCGAAGCCGCCGCCAGCGTGATCAGCACCAGCACTGCCGCGCCAGCCATGAGAGAGGGCTCGTGGATTACGGCCAGGCGCATGCCTCCCGTGGTGCCCGGCGGCGGTGGCAGCAGGATGCGCGCCCGGTTCAGCAGTGCGCCAATGCCCGCGCCGGCCGCCACGCCGCAGGCCGCGGCCAAGACGCCCGTAATGGCGGCTTCGGTTAGAAAGAGACGCACTAACCAGCTCCGCGGCGTTCCCATGGCCAGCATCGTGCCGATCTCGCGCGTCCGCTCAAACATTGCCATCATCAGCGTGTTCGCGCTCGACATCACCACCATGAAGAAAACGATGACGCCGAGAAACACAAAAATCCCGCTGAAGAGCACGCGCACCTGCTTGTAATAGGTCGCGAGATCGATCCATTTCCGGATGGCCAGTTCCTGGCCCGACCCCTTCAGGCGAGGAAGCAACGCGGCATAAACGTCGTCGGTACTCTCTGTCTGATCCAAGCCGACCACGAGGTTGGTGACGCGATCGCTTTGCAGCAGGCGCTGCGCGGCGGGGAGCGTGATGGTCAGCAACCGGTCGTCCATCTCTTTGAAGCCGGTGGTCACAATGCCGGCCACGTCGATATCGATGCCATTCAGAGCGCCATCGGCTGTGACGGCCAGCAGCGTCAAGCCGTCACCCGGCTTCACGCTCATGGAGCGTGCCAGACCGGAGCCGATCAGCGCCTCGTTTCCGGTTGTGTTCCCTTGCAGGTATCGCCCCGCGGTAATGCGGGGCTGAAATTCCATGCTGGTTTCCTTCGCGGGATCCACGGCGCTCCCCATGAACACCGAAGATTTCTGCCCGTTGGAGATCATGCCGTAGAACTCGATCCGTGCAGTGACGCCGCGCACGTGGGGAATGCCCTCCGCAGCCTTCGCGATCTGTTGATAGCGATCGAGACCGTTCTCCAGGACGTGCGCTTCGTCGCGCTGGAAATGCGCCGCACTGAAGATCTGGAGGTGCCCCAAGCCGTTGCGGATGGTGCTCTCACGCAGTCCCCAGAACATGAATGAGAAAAAACCGCCTACGAGCAGCAGCCCTGCTACACCACCCGCCACCACGAGCAGCGTCATCAACGTGCGCCGCCGGTTGCGGAAGACATTCCTAAAGGCCAGCAACAAAAACTTGCGCATCGCGCACCTCCTCGACAGAGTTGTCTTCGGTAATCTTGCCGTCGCACAGGCGCACGATACGAGGCGTGCGCTCGAGCAGCCGCTGGTCGTGCGTGGAAAACAGAAAGGTCACGCCGAGCCGGCCGTTCAATTCGTGCATGAGGTCGATCAGGTGGATGGCCGTCTGGGTGTCCAGGTTGGCGGTGGGCTCGTCGGCCAGCACCAGGGCGGGCCGATGTACGATGGCGCGAGCCACGGCCACCCGCTGCCTTTCTCCGCCGGACAGAAGGTCCGGGCGGTGTCGCGCGCGATCGATGAGCCCAACGCTCTCCAGTGCCTCAGTGACCCGGCGCCGCCGTTCGCGCTCCGGCATGCGGCGAAGCAGAAGCGGGTACTCCACATTTTCCGCCGCGTTGAACACGGGGATCAGATTGAAATTCTGGAACACGAAGCCGATCTTGTCGCGGCGCAGGGCCGCCGCCTCTACTGGCCGCAGCGCCCCGATATCCACGCCATCGATCCGGATGCGGCCGTTCGATGGACTATCGAGGCAGCCAATCAGGTTCAATAGCGTCGATTTGCCGCTTCCGCTCGGCCCCGCGATCGCCAGGAATTCGCCGCGCTGGATATCCAGTGACACCTCATCGAGCGCAGTGACGAAACTGTGGTCGAGCGGATAACGCTTGCTGACCCGCTCGACCCGTACCAGATCTTGCATCGATATTGCCCTCCTCCGGTAGAGTAGGGCCGGTTCCGCCAAGCCGATCCCGCAACCGGATGGAAGCGCGCAAAAAGGCGATAAAGGGGGAGAAGCGCGCGACTAACCGCTAAGCGGCACGCTGGCATTTCATTTGTGACTGCCTGCCGATTCCACTCGTGCGGCGATCAACCCCGTGCGCTGGCGGCCGAATCCCGGGAGGTGAGACAATCAACGATTTCAACGGTGTTCACGACGGCGCTGGCGTAATTCGGAATATTCACGTCTTACCTCCATCCGTGTGCTGCTTATTCCGGCGTCACCTGCGCCCGTACTCAGTAAAAACGTAATCTCTTGCCTTGACCGTCGTGTGGCACGCGAACCCGCACTTGGCGTCGTTCCGCTGCGGCGGCGTGCTCGCTGTGGTGCCGGGCTTGAATGTATCGGATGCGGCATCGTATTCGAACACGGCATATCCCCACCCGCCGCTGTCCGCAAATCGCTTGCTGTCCTTCACCATGAGGTCCAAGCGCCGGGGAAATTGCATCCGGTCGGCCACTCCGGCCGGACTGAAAATAAAGCCAATTAGGAATCCGGAAGTCGAGCTATCGACCCGTGTGCCTGCCGAGCCCTCGTCATTTTGCCGATGGTGAAGCGCAGGGCTGTCAATCAACTTGTTCCGGATCATCAGATTTCGAATGGTACGCGCCATGCGTACATGACGCCGGAACAAGGGAATCGCGATTCGGCGAACGTTGGAATCCACAGGAGGTTAAGTAATGCCTGACACATCGTCTCTACTGATGACCGGCGCCTCAACGGGAATTGGCGCCAGCTATGTCGACCGCATTGCCAAGTGGGGCCAGGGTCTGGTTTCCGGTGCGCGAGACCTCATGGATTCCCGAAAGCAGGAACGGCTCGGCCCTTTCTCGAGAAGGATCGCCCGCGAAAGCTTCGACGAAATGCTGTGTGACATTCCGGCGGCGGCCGTCACGAGCTACTGGAGCACCGGTGACTCATCCCCTGAACAGCTCACTCAGAAAATGGCCAGTCCCTTCGGGGATTGGCGATGAAAGATCGCGAACACAACTACTGGTTTTCGCGAGATACTGCTCAGTGCTTGTCATTTTGCTGAAAACGAAGCGTTCGGCTCCACGCAAATCCATTTGGATTCAGCGGGTTACAACTGGACTTCGCAGTGCTCCTGTTCAGGCTGCCGACAAATGGCAATCCTTCGAGGCGGCGCGCCAAGCGATGATTCCGAACTTGACTCGCTCGGAACCGGCCGCCAGGTATGGCGTGATCCGCGCCGCGGCTTGAGTCGACAATGTTGAGGATTGAGAAAGAGTCCGATGGATGTGTCGCGCGGCTGCTGCTCAGCGGCCGCATTCAGTCGGATCGCATCGCCTGCATTCGATCGGCGATGAACGATGGTTGCGCTCGAAAAATCCTGGACCTGAGCGAGGTCACGATCGTCGACGTTGCGGCGGTCCGTTTCCTGATTCAGTGCGAAAGCGAGGGCGTTGAGTTGGCGCAATGCCCTCTCTACGTGCGCGAGTGGATGTGTCGTGAGCGCGCGGAGAGAGCGGAATCGGGTCTTTGAAGGCCCGCTAGCAGGTTGCGGAAAACGACTCCGAGCGGCCGATTCGCAGGCGAAACCGCCTGCGCCACCACGAAGAATCAACAGTTTGGGAACGA
>PSRJ01000399.1 GCA_003175985.1 Terriglobia bacterium | reverse complement strand
TGCTTGCCAATAATCTTGATCCGAACGACCCCACCATCGCCTATGAGGACCCGGACCGGGACGGGCTCACGAACCTGTTGGAATACCAATCTGGCACCGATCCGAACAAACCGGATACCGATGGTGACGGGTTGAATGATGGGGACGAAGTCAACAAATACCACACAAGCCCGCTCCTTACGGATACGGACGGCGACTTGATCCCGGACGGCGTGGAAGTGACGACCGGGACTAACCCGCTGGATCGCACCAGCTACGACCTCAAGAAGGCAACGGCCACCTCTGTCGTCGCGCCTTCAGTGTTCACTCTGACGACGAACGTGTTGAACCCCAACGCCTCCGTCCAATTGAACTGGAAGGTGAATTTGATCGATGGAAAGACGACGCTTGATCTCACGACGGACTCCCGGACACACTACACTTCCAGCGATCAGACGATCTGCCTTTTACAGGTGCAGCCCGGATTGGTCTTCGGAGGAGCCTCTGGGAACTGCACCATCACGGTCAGCCAGAATACGCTTAGCGTCACAGCCGCAGGAACAGTGCAGGCGTTTAGCCCAACGGCGTTGTCGTTCCTTGCCATTCCAGGCTTTGCCAACAATGTGAAGGTCAGCGGGAATTATGCGTACGTAGCTGCGGGGTCGGCGGGTTTGCAGGTGGTGGATGTCAGCAACCGGGTAAGCCCGAAGATTGTGGCTTCGTTAGCCTTACCGGCCAATGCCAACGACCTGCGTGTAGTTGGGAATACGGTTTACATGGCCACTAGCTCAGGCCTCATCACCATTGATGTCACGAATCCCCTGGCTCCCATGCTTCTGGGGTCACTAGCCACGCCGGATGTGGCGTGGGACCTGGTCGTCACAGGCAATCTGGCTTATATCGCGGCCGGAACGTCGGGCCTGCGGATCGCCAATGTGGCCAATCCGGTAAGCCCTGCCTTAGTGGGGTCGCTGACGATATCGGGAGGTACAGCCAAGGGTGTAGATGTGACTGGCAGCTATGCGGTAGTGGCGGCCAGTGCGGCCGGCGTTGTGGTGATTAACGTTGCCAATCCCGCGGCGCCGCAGCAGTTGGGGCGTATTGCCACGCCGGGCGATGCGCGCAAGGTGGTGGTGAAGGGCTCGGCGGCGTTCATTGCCGACTATCCATCAAGCATGCAGGTGGTGGACTTCACCAATCCCAATGCTCCCGTGATTGTGGCCGCCACTCCGGACAATCTCGGCGGGAAACTTCAGGACGTGGCGCTCGGCACGGTCGGAGGCAATACTTTCACCTTCGGAGCTGACGTGTTCTTCGTAAACGGCGTGCCGATTGTGGATGTCACGCAGCCGAACAATCCGCTACCACGATTTACGCTGGATTTCAGCAAATATCGAGATGATAACGGGCACGGGATCGCGGTCGACAGCTCGTATGTGTACATGACCGGGGAAGAAGGGACGATCACGGACCTTGGGACCACTGGGAACACGCGGCTTTACATCGGGCAATACCAGCAGATCGTGGATAACGGCGGCGTTCCGCCGACGGTGAAGATCACGACGCCCGTGGATGGGAGCAGTGTTGTTGAGGGGAGCCAGGTGACGGTCAACGTGACCGCGACCGACGATGTAGCGGTAGCATCGGTTCAAATCAAGGTCAATGGCGTGGCAGTGTTCACGGGGACAGCGCCACCGTATCAGTACACGTTCACGGCGCCGCTGACCGCGGGGCCTTTGACGATCACCGCCAGCGCGGTTGATTTCGGGAACAACACGACGACGGTCAGTATTACCGTACAGGTGATCCCTGATCCCCTCACCACCGTCACTGGACTGGTGGTCGATGGATCGCAAAATCCGGTTTCTGGAGCCTCTGTGACGGTGCTTTCGTTCAGTGCCTTGACGGCAGCAAATGGCACATTCAACATTCCTGGAGTTCCAACCATCCAGGGCAATTTCATCGTACATGCCTCGGCGACCGTGAACGGCGTAATTCTCAATGGCCAGTCCGCAACTACGGCGCCAGTCTTAGGTGGAATTACGAACGTCGGCACGATTACGATCAGGCCGTTGCCGGTCATCACGTCAATTAACCCGAAAACGGTTCTTGCTGGGCCTGGCGCGAGCCTTACGGTTACCGGGGCGAACCTTGCGGGTTCGACGTTCGTTTTCTCGCCGTCGACCAATATCACCATTTCGGACGTATCGATTGCGCCAGACGGTGCAACGGCAACAATGACTGCTACGCCGAATAATTCGGCGAGTGGCCGTTACACGCTAATCGCCGCCAACGCGGCAGGCAGCTCTGATCCTACACCGAGACTGGGTTTCATTGAAGGGACCACGTCTTTTAACACGCTCACTGTTCCTGGTGCAGATCCCAACGCAGATCCTGACGGCGACGGTTTGACCAACGCCGAAGAGATAACCCTCGGAACCGATCCGCTCAACGGAGACACTGATGCGGATGGCTTCCCGGATGGACTCGAAATTGCTCTTGGCTCCGACCCCGGAAACTCAGCCGACAAACCGGTGATCATCCGTTCCTATAGCAATCCGATATCTTTTTCCTTGCTTAATACCCTTCCTCCGCCGGCGCAAGGTGGGACACAGCAGGTAAGCGCCGTACTTTCGATTCTGAACAACGTACCGCCTCCTCAGGCCCAGGGTGGTTCGCAACAGGTGAGTACGGTCTTCTCGCTTTTGAACAATGTTCCTCCTCCGCAGGCGCAAGGCGGTCCACAGCAGGTGAGCACCGTACTTTCGATTCTGAACAACGTACCGCCTCCGCAAGCCCAGGGCGGTCCACAGCAGGTGAGTACGGTCTTTTCGCTCTTAAATAATGTTTCTCCTCCCCAGGCGCAAGGCGGAGCACAACAAGTCAGCGCAGTCTTTTCTCTTTTGAACCAAGTCTCGCCGGCAACTGGCCTGACGATCGGGCTTGAAACGGACGTGCTCTTTAGCCTTCTTAATGGTCCTCCGAATATCCGAAGGCGCTCAGTTTTGAGTGAACTTCGATTCCCCCTCACCATCCCGGCCACATATGCGCTCGGGCCGGATAGCGACGGAGACGGCCTGCCAGATGCGTTCGAGCGCCTTCTGGGTTCTGATCCGTTCAACTCTGATAGCGACGGAGACGGCCTGCCGGATGGAATCGAATACTTGTTGAAAGGGGACCCGTTCAGCGCGCGGGCTGACGATGACGACGATTCGGACGGGCTTTCCAATATTCAAGAAGTAATGCTGGGAACAGACCCGAACAACGCCGACACCGACCTTGACGGCCTTTCTGATGGGGCGGAAGTGCTACGTTATCACACGGACCCACTGCGGGTAGATACCGACGCCGACGGATTCGGAGACGGTGATGAGATCCGCGCAGGTACAGACCCCTTGAACCCGTCCAGTTACCCACGATTCTTTATGGGCCCAGCGGAGATTCAGATCAATGGGCCGTTGATTTCGATATACAACGCGGCTGCGCCTCTTGGGCAGCCTAAGAAGCAATGACGGAGAACGACAATGACTAGACATTCGATTTCTGTAAGGCTGCTTGCTCTTGCTATGGCCTGCACGTCGGCGTGTGCACTAAACGCGCAGACTTTTAAGTCAGGCTCCAACGAGACGGATGGGGACCTTGACTTCTCGAAGATTCCGGGTGGCCCGAACTACACCTTCGATCCTCAGAAGTTCTCTCCACCCCTAGATCAGGATCACGATAATGTCTTCAACTTTAAGACCATTAACATCCCTCCGGGTGCGACCGTCACAGTTAGCGCGCAACAGGTGAACGGCCCGATGACATGGCTTGCCACCGGTAATGTCAATATTAATGGAACATTGATTCTTGGCGGAGCGAACGGCCTCGCTAATAACAGCCTCGAACAACGCAGCCCAGCGGTTCCAGGCCCCGGCGGGTTCTACGGCGGAGTTGGTGGGAACAATACGGTTGCGCCAACCGCAGGAGGTGGGCCGAACGGAAGCGGGGGAGCAGCCGGTTCGAAGAGTAGCAATCAAGGAAAAGCGGGTGGGTTTATTGGGAATAGCTTCCTCGTCCCATTGGTCGGCGGCTCAGGGGGTGGTGGCGGATTCTGGGACACTACGAACCCGAATATTGGAGGGGGTGGAGGTGCGGGCGGTGGTGCCATTCTCATCGCGAGCGACGGAACGATCACCATAGGCGGGACCATTTCTGCAAATGGGGGGAGCGCCGCGAACACTTGTCAAAGCGGAGGCGCCGGGGCCGGGGGGGCGGTTCGCCTCGCAGCAAACAGCATAACGGGAGGGGGGCGTTTGTTGGTCGCCGCTGGCAGCCAAGCCAGCTGCAGCAATTCGGGAGCAGGCAATGGGATCATTCGATTGGAAGCGTTCCAACTAAACTTTACAGGGACTACGGCTGGGGCGGTTTATACTGGAAGCCCATACGCAACCTTCGTGACCGGGGTACCGATGCTGAAGGTTGTAAGTGTAGCAGGTGTGACCGTTAACCCTTATCCAACTGGATCATTTGCGGTTCCAGATGTCGCGATTAATAGTGCTAACCCAGTGCCAATCGTCGTCCAGGGTACGAATATTCCAGCAGGAACCACTGTTCAGATGCAATTCTATTCCGAAAACGGTCCAAACCTCACCGCTTCGGCGACACTCGACCAGACTCTGCAGGGAACCACGACTGTGACCTTCCCACCGGGTTACTCGCAAGGTTTGGTTTCCGCGTCATTCACAGTTCAGTCTCAAGCGCCCAAGAGATAAGGCGGAAATATCAAAGCAGGCATTTCCAGTCAACGAAGTGGCCTTTGTGGCCCGATGTCTTGGCTTCGGAGTACGTCTTGCGCCTTTCTGACCGTAAGTTCGGCATAATACTCGGGGTCTGGTTTGTCCTTTCTGCGATGGTTCGCGATCGCTGCCGCGACCGATTCCGGCTTCTCCCCCCGCGCCAGCGCTCTTTTCGCGTACGCCCAATCCCGCTCGGATTGCGACAGGGAATCACGAACACGATTCCCTGCGGCGAGCCGTGCTGGCTCTATCTTGATGTGTTCTTCCGAAGAGAAGATAGGAAAGTGGTCAGGGCTGTACCTATCGCTGCCCAAGCGTTCCGCCCGAACGGTGTGGGCTCCGTTGTACTTATGATTTTCGAAGCCGGGTAACCGCAGAACTCTGGCGCAATCGACTGCTGCCGGATCGGCGCCAACGCCGCGGGCCAAGCCCCGCTGCAAATTTTCAGCTTGGTCCTTGCCGAAACCAGCGACTTTCCAGATGACCTGCCATTTGTCGGGAGAGGTATTGATCAGGTAGTTCGGTTTCGGAGTATCGCCCCGTTTGAGGAGCCGCTCGACGGCGGCAGTGCCATCGGTATCGAAGTCCAGATAAATGTGCCGGATCGCGGCGATATCTCGCTTGGTGCGCCCGGTGGCGTTTGCATGCAGCGCATTCATCGAAATGTAAATTTCTGAGCGGTCGTGTTCATTCCGGTGATGAAGCCATGCCTGGAACGCCGGCTCGGCTATTGCTTCAGCAGTCGCGATTCGTTGTATCACGGAGTTCGTTCGCTTATTGAGAACGACCACAGCCAGCCGGTCCGCTGGCTCGAAATTCTCCCGGACGTAGATTGCTGGAATGGTCGGGTCAAATCTACTCGCGCTCATAGACTCGCTCCAGGTCATAGCGGTCGAGCGCCGGATCATACCCTCGAACGGCGAAGACCTGCGTGACGAGCCTCTTTCCCTGACGCCGGTCCAAGTGAACCAGGAGGTGGACGGCATCGGCAATATTGCTGCGAATCGCCCGGTAAGGGAGTTCGATTCCCGATTGGAGGATGCACGTCGTAAACCGAGCAAGCGCCAGGCTGGCCGAGTTGGCATGCAAGGTGGCCAGGGTGCCGGAATGTCCGGTGTTTAGCGCCTGGAGCAGGTCGAACGCCTCCCCGCCCCGCACCTCGCCCAAGAGAATCCGGTCGGGCCTGAGCCGGAGAGTCATCCGGAGAAGGTCCCGGATGGTAACGGCCGCCGCTGTTGCCTGCTCCCGCCGCGCTTCAAGGCGAACAAGATTTCCCGCGCTTATCTGGATTTCTGCGGTGTCTTCGATCACGACTACACGCTCATGGTCGGGGATCAACCCAGCAAGCGCGGTCATGAGCGTCGTCTTTCCACTGCCAGTGCTCCCGGAGATCAGGACATTCTCGCGGTTTTCAACCGCGCGCCGGAGCCGGTTCCCGACCTCAGGAGTGAGCGTCCCAAGGCGCACCAGTTCATCAATGTTGTAGCGCTGGCCGTGGAATTTCCGGACGGCGAGTATCGTGCCTGTGAGCGAAGAGGGCGGCAGGACCGCGGCGATACGCGAGCCGTCCGGCAATCGAGCGTCGAGGAGGGGTTTGTCCGGACCGATCTCATCCCCCAGTACACGGGCGACGTTGCGCGCCGCTACTTGCAGGTATTTCTCCGTGAGCCCGGCGTTCGGAACCTCCTGAAGCACGCCGCATTTCTCGACAAAGACGCGAGCGGCGCCATTCACCAGGATGTCTGTGACCTCCGGATCCTTCAGGAGCGGCTCAATAGGCCGCAAAAACGGCAGAATGACTTCCCAGCTCATATCTCCCCGGCAGCGACCTGCTCGAAATAGGAGCGGTTCTGGTCCAAATAATAAGGCTTCAGGTAGCAGTAGCTTGGCGGGTGCGGATTAAACCCGTCGTACGCCAAGATGATGGCTTGTGCGTTCTTGAGTTCCGAGAAAACCTTCGGCTCAAAAACGAAATCGCGCTGGACGTTATAACCCTTGCTCGTGCTTAAGCTCGCCCGGCTGGCTGCGGCCCGGCCCGTGAGCACGCTCACTCCGGCATCGTGTCCGTTTTCCGAGAAGCTGTAGTGGAGCTTCAGCTGCTCCTCCTTGCCGCACATCTCTGAGGCGCACTTCGCGCTGAAGTCGTCAGAGAGCGCCAGGAAGATTTTCGTCCGGAACGTTTGGAGCAGTGTCCGCCAAGATTCGCCCGGCAAGGCGGAGCGCAACGAGCTGATGCTCTGGGTGGCCACAATCGGGATGCACTTCGCTTGGCGCGAGAGCGCAAAGAACTTCTCATCGCCGGAGGGGTCGTTCTCTCCCACTGTAGCGAAAGCATGGTATTCATCGCATAGAAAGAGGACGGGTCGGCCCTCCCTGCCGCCCCCGCGTTCCAGCCGCGGAATCCGGTTCAGGACTGCGCGTTGAAAGTCCTGCTTCATAAACGTTCCGATGGCCTTGGCAAGACCCGGATTAGCCGACACCGGGAAATTGAGCGCGCAGACTATCCCTCGTTCGATCAGATCCGAAAAAGGCGGCAGGGGCTTTCCATAACGGCCATCGCAATTTGCGACCGGATCATACGTCTCTTTCGGGGGACAGAAGACGCGCTTTACAGCTGGGTTATCGTCAAAGAGCGAAAGAAACACGGAGATGCCCTCGATGATGGAGGTCCGCAAGCGGGCTTCGATCCGGAGCCAGTCGTGATAGAACCAGCGTTTCACAGCCTCAAATTGCAGACGCTTCTGCTCGTCCTCAGCCGGTGCCCCGTTTCCGGGCGAAGGTGTTTCCGTTTGAATCTCATGGGCGATGCGATGTTTTTTCAGCGTTGCCCGGAGGTCGGCTGTAAGGGGCGCCTTCATCCGGTTGGTTTCGGCATCGCGCTCAAAAGCGTACGTCTCAAGCTCGCGGTGGTTCAGGAATTCCTGGATGCCAATCAAGACGAAATCGCAGGCGAAGCGGTCCTCGCCTTCCCTGATCTTGTCCTCCAAAAGAGCCGGGTTTATCGCGCCCTGGTACACGTCAAATAGGGTGACGTAATCGTAGAGTACCTTATGGAGGAGGATGACGAACTTGACCAGGTTCGTGTAGGCCTGCTGCCAGAAAGGTTCCTTGCCCCTTCCGTAAAGGTTATTCAACAGGGACGCAATTCCGTAAGCCAGGGCGTAAGCATCAAGGTCGTTGTAGAGCGGATTGTACCGGTAATCAGTCTCAAGACTGACTTCACTGTAATCCTCAGCGCGCCCGTGCTTTTCTAAGATACCGCGGACTTTATGGCAGAAATCGCCTTTGACCTCCAGGACCAGACCGCCGATCCGGCGCGTTTCGTCCTTCGCACGGAACCCCAGGATCT
Source organism: Terriglobia bacterium (assembly GCA_003175985.1). Classification (GTDB taxonomy): domain Bacteria; phylum Acidobacteriota; class Terriglobia; order Bryobacterales; family Bryobacteraceae; genus PSRJ01. Next base: position 12,440 of record PSRJ01000399.1, on the reverse strand, counting down.
GCTCCGCGAACGGGTACATACAGCCGCTCGTTTTGCCACTTCCCACGGCTCCTAGAACTGCGATGCCGGTATAGAGTCCCCGCTCCGGGATGGTGAGCCACGCCGGGTGCTCGGACGGCTCTGGCCGCTTGGCGTGATGAACCTCACCCACAACGAGCGAGAGCACTTCGCGATTGGATGGCTCAGGGCATGGCGGTAACGGCACCAAGCCGGCCGGCCGCCCTGGACGCACCAAGAATATGTAGGCCAAAGAAGTGATGACTGAGACTGCGATGTATGGAGTTGTGAAACAGAGCGCCACGTACGCGCATTTGACAGCATGAAAGAGGTACGGCTTGTGCCAAAGCACAAGCTGCAGGAGCGCCTGATCTGCCGGGAACGGCCAGCGGGACAAAAACGTCCATCCAGCGACAACCGCGAGACCGGCATTTGCTAAATGCGTCGTCTCAAGCCAAGGTCTCACGCGGTTCCTCCGATGCCAAGGCGCTCGGGTCTGCGGTCGAGTCCCCGCCTCCCAACTTCTCCCGCAGGTTGCGCGGGTGAACTAACGGGCATAGGTGCGGCTTTGGAACCGAGCCAGGCCGCGAAGCCTTTGTCCTTTCGGAAGATCAGTTCGAGTACTTGGCTTAAGACATAGTCGCGGTCACTCTCCAGATATTGGCAGTATTGTTCAAGCTGGCGGACAAGCCGCGCATCCAGCTTCGCTTCAATCCTCTCTCGGCTGTGCTTCGGCTGCTTTGGGATGTAGGTTTTCATAAGGTTCCTTTCTGTGGCGCGTAAGTCCGGCTAATCATCCGGGCAACATCAACGCGTGGGCGGGAACGACCCCCGAGGGAGCGATAGAAGCGACTGAGCGGGTTTTGGGCGGCGGGCCAATCGGCCCCAGCCAAGCGGCTGCCGCCCAAAACCGGGGTCGTTCCCGCCCACGCGTTGACCCCATCTCCCGCCCGTTTCCCGTCGTTCGGGTGTTCCAAAAAGTTTGTCGTTCAAGCGGATCTCGGACGCACACGGCCGAGATCCGCGCCGAAAACTGACCCGCGAGGTTTTTCGCGGGCTTGAGCCGCCCAACCTCGCATCAGCGGCTGGTAATACTTCCGAACAGGTCATAGGAATATTCCAAAAGGTACGTTGAAAAACGACCTGAATGGCTCGATTGCAAGTCTTGTTTTGCGCTTAAACTGGCGGGTGAACTAATGTCTCCGCCGGATTTCCAACGTTCATAGAGCGCTTCGATTTTTGAGCCTGTGTACTTCTCTTGCTGGTCACGAAAGTGGAGCAATTTTGACCTATCAAAAGATGCAAACTGTTTCGCCTCAAACAACCTCCGGGCCTCAAAATACTCCAGGATCTTCTCGATCGGGCCGTCGAAACAGGTCCCGTTCAGGCCCGCCCAGCCATCGGTGGCGAAACGGTCGAAAGTGGTTCGAACCTTTGCGAAAAGAGCGTCACGGTCTGCCACATAGATCACGCAGAACTCCCGCAGAAAACTGAATAGGCCTGCATAGCGGCCCAGAAACGTTTCGAATCCGGAAACGTTCGCCAAGCCAGGGTCCACGAAGCAAAAAGAGACTATAGGAGGGCCGGCCGGTTGTAGCGATGGTGAATAGAAGATCGGGTATTTTTCGACAAAGTAGCGGTCGGTAAGTTGGCCACGACTGGCGTAATGTTTGGCAGGCAGGACATCAGATTTTAAGTTAAAGATGTCTTTGAAAAGGGCTCGCTTTTCGGGTTCGGTCGCCAAATACTCTTGGTCCTGATGAGCCAGGACGAAGTCGAGCGCCATCAGTTTGGTTTTGATCGTCAGGAGCTCTTTGCGCCTGCGATTTCGGTTGTCTTCCTGACTGAGCGCCGCATAAAAACGTCTGGAGGCCAGATGGTAGATATGGGTATTGGCCTTGTAGGTATCCGCCTCGGCGTGGCCAAGGTCGAGCACCTTCTCAACGAGCTGCGTGACATTCCCGCCGTCTTGGGTTCCCAGAAAAGATGCGTACTGCCGACGCAGAAAGTAGCCGCCGTGAAGCGCTGCCAAGCACAGGAAATGCGCCTCACGATCGGTGTAGCCGAAACGCTGCAAGCTGTTTCGGCGGTCCGCATTGGTTAAGGCAAGTTGGCTCACGGCACTCTCCCGCTAGAACGAAAAAATCTCCGCCACGTGCTCCGGGTCATACGGGATGCTTCCTCCAAGGGAGCCTTGTGGCGCGTACATTTTGAATCCAGCTTCGGCTTTGGCGCGGAGGCTGGCGCCGCGGTAGTGATGCGTGGCCAGCTCCAAATCGACATGCGCTCGCTCGCCGTTCGCGGTGTCGTACTCAATGCGCAAGTCGGGCAAGAGAATCTTTCCATGAACGACTCTGAGCTGATTCGCCCGGGCGACTTCGGCCTGGGCTTTGGCGTATTCGGCGGAGCCCAAAGCGCCAGGTTTGGCCCTGGCTTTGGCAAGCGGCCGGTAAACCCTCTGCTTAAGCTCGTAGTCCAGAACGACGCGCCGGATGCGCCCTCCCGAACGCTCGATTTTGCCCGCTTCGGCTTGGTACATGCGGTAGATGGCCGCATCATGATGCACCTCGCGAGGCTTAACGAAACCGGCGTAAACCTTCTGTTGCCCCAAGTGCTGTCCCTCTTGTTCGAGGAGCGCCTTCCCCTTTTCGGTGAGGACCAAAACCGTGAACTGGTGCTGGCGCCCACCCGTCCAAATTGTGCGCCGGGCAAGCAGTCCCTGGTCCTGAAGCGAGCGTAGGTCTTCGCTATTCTGCCCCTGGTTTCCGTGGTAACGAATCTGCGCCAGATCATCTAACGCGATGGTTCGGAACCGGCCAATGTCTTTCATCGTTTCCATTTCCGCTTGGCTCAGAAAATAGGCATAGTTGCGACCGAGCATCGGCCGCCGGTCGCGAGAAGGCGCATCCACGGAGCGCGGGGCCTGGTCGGGTTCAGTCCCCGGCCTATTCATTTCTTGCCGATCGATTGGACCCATTTCGCGGTCCATTTCAGTCGTCCAGCCTCCGGCTCAAGTCACCGGCCAGATCATCCCCGGTGCGCAGTTGCTTCTCCAAATGAGCCAGCTTGCGGCCGGTATCTTTCAGGAAAAACGTTCGGCAGATCATGTAAACACCGGCCAGGAGGTTCACAAAAAGCGCGACTGCAAATAAGGCGATGGCCTGGCCATAGCGCACGAAAAGCACGTGGCGGTAAGGAATCAGAAACTGGCACTCTTGCATGACGAAAATGCCAAGGGCCAGGAAAATGACGGTCGTGACGAAGATGGCGTTAGCGATCATGAAGTACCCTATTTGAAGGCTTGGTCCTCGCGAAAGTAGGCGATCGTGATCCCGAGAGGATTGACCGGAATCAAGGCGTTGGCGACCGGTTGCTTGATCACGAAAACGAAGCTGGCCACATAGCGTTCGCGGCGGACTTCTTTGTGATCGGCGCGCGCGTAATAGACCTTTTCGAATTCGACCGTCGCCTTGTACGGGGCTTTGCGCAGGTCTTCGATGGCGACGTTCTTCACGTCAACATCGATTTCATCCGTGCTACCGGCCAGGAAGGTCTCAAGGACTTTGGTCTTCTTATTGGCCTCGATGATCGCATCGGCCAATCGCCCGTCGAGGAAGAAAAGGGAACGCGGGTAAGCCTCCTGCAAGGTGGCGCGCATGCGGCCGTAATAGGCGTGCACGAACTGGACAAGGAAGTACTTGATTTCGGCTTCCTGGGGCTGGTATTCGAGGCTCGCGTAGTTCACGGCCTCGGCCCGCCCAAGATCGTTAATTCGAATCACGAGCGGCTTCAAATGATGGAAAACGTCAAACGTCCGGTAGTTCAAAACGATCAGACCCGCCGTCACAAGCGACAGGCAGAGCACCGTGATTTTGAGATACGTGTTCATGACGGCGAGCGACCCGTAAAGCTCCAAATACTGGCGCTTGGCCGCAGCATAGTCCTTGGTTGGCGGCGCCATCCAAGCGGTCTCGTGCGTGGTTTCTTCCATGACGCTCCCTACAGCGTTGGCACGCTCGCTTCACCGGAGCGGCCCGTGAATAGCGAATTGACCAAAGACGGAATCTTCAAGATCCCGTACGTAAAGGCAAGCAGCATGAGCACAAGTGGAAAGAAAAAGACCACCATCGCCGCCCCGTCATAGGGGGCCGGGTGGGCGTCTACGAAATGAATCAGCATGTTGCCAAACACGAAGAGGTAGGCATTTGCCACCACAGGGTAGAAGGCATACTGCAGAAGTGATTTGAACCATCCCCAGAAGATCCATTCCAAGCCCGGAACGATAAAGAAGGGAATAAAGACCGGGCCCAGCATCACGGCAATCGCGGCGGCCACGTACCCGAAACTGATGACGCCGAATACGGCGGCCTGGGCAAAGAGGATGCACAAAACCGTGATTCCGTAGCGCACGATTTCGAGAATATTGAGGGCGAGCGTGAGCGCCGGCGTCTCCATGCCCCAGTAGAGATTTGTGAGCCGGTCCCAGACTTCTTGCACCAAGGAATGGTTCAGTTGGTTGGCCAGATCAAGCCCCTGGTCAATGATCAGGTGGTAAAAGCTGATCCCAAGACCGGGCAGGGGCTGGCTGTAGTAGGTGAGCATGCCAAAGCCAAAAGCGATCGTCATCAAAAGCGAGGCGAAATGGTCAAAGTGAAATCCCGAGTGGCCGTAACCGGCGGAGGCCAGCGCGGACTTTACGCCAAACCATACGATCAAAATCACGGCAAACCCCCGGAACATGTTGTTGCCGATCGACTCGAACATGGAGGCGTGCTCGGTCATGAGATCCGTCAAAAACGCGAATAGGTCGTTCATCGAGCTGGGTGGCATAGGTTCCTTTCGTCACTCGCTGACAATTCTGGTTACGGCATCCGCCAGGCAAGCATCGCGGCGCTGGCGTTAGCGGCCTGGGCCGCGAGCACGGCCTGTTCCTGGGATACAAACTGGATGTGCTCGTTAAAGGCCCGGGCCTGCGCGTCGCGCTCGCGTTTGGCGGCTAAGATTTGCCCTTCGGCTACGGCGACGAGCAGTTTGTTCGTATCCTGCGTGTTGCGCAAACCCACGATATTGGCCGCATTGATCTTGTTTAAGACCGCGATCTCGGTGTTCATGTTTGGATCAGAAGAGAGCGAGTCGTTTTCCAGGTTTTGGATCGCGGTTTCGACGGCAACGGTGTTAGCCCGCATTTGCCCGAGCGTTTCCATGGCCGCGATATTGGCGCCGTCGGTCAGTTCGACCGTGCCATAGTCTCTTTCCAGACGATCCAGTTGATCGGCCGGAATGTTGGCAAGGCCGGCGCCGTAGGTCCCGAGGGGTTCAGTGGCCGCCGAATACCCACCGGAGACTCCCAAACCGCTGTTAATAGCGGCCTCCCAGTTGGCGGTCGTTCCGTAGGTGTTGGCGGCGGAGGACATCGTCCAGGGCGTCACCAGCGCCTTATAGCGCTGGATCATATTGACGGGAACGGTTTTCGCCATCCAGATCATCTGTTGATACTGGCTCTGGACCATCCGGTAGGTCTGCACAAGCTGGTTGTATTGCTGCTCAAGCTGCACGAGCTGCTGGACCGCTTCGTCAAAATTCGTGGGGTCAAAAACAATGTCCCCCAGGCCGAGAATCGCAAGCGCCGGCGCCGCAAAGGCGATCACGAATAAGACCAGGGCGGTGAGACGTTTTCGCATGGGTTACCGTCCTTTCGAGGCTCTGGTGATGCCGGCGGGTGACGCCGCCGAGTGAAATTGCGAATAAACCGTCAGTGCAAGTATCGTCGCCATTCCAGCAACGATCAAGAGACCAATGCCTCGTAGAATGTAGTGATACATAATGCTCCTTATTGGTCAGCGACCGGATGTTCGCCATAAGCCGGCAGCATCAAATCCTGCGACAAATAGACTTTGATCCGGTGTCCTTCCCGGATCGTAAAGGTCGGTAGCACGTTCAAGTACCGGTCGAGGATGTGCAGGGACGTGCGCGCAAGGCTGTTAGAAACCCCCTGTTCATACGCATCGATGCCCGACACATCGACCCCTTCACCGGCGTTAGCCCGCGCGAGGCCCGCAATCGCGCCGATCGCCACGGAGACCCCGAAGATCTGCAGGTAATGGTGATTGACTTGATCGCGTAGTCCCGTCTCACCGATCTGATTCAAGCCTTTGAATTGGTCAAGACTAACGGAATAGCCGTCTGCCATGATGAGCCGGTGAAAGGTGACGGCCAGGCGCTGCTCGCCCATGCTCTCCAGCTTGCGCACCTCGCCCAACACACGCGTGCCCTGCGGTATCAGGAGCGTGCGGTGATCGCGCGCGTAAATATCGGTTGTGACCATACAATTGACCGGCCCTGAGAAACTCGAATCCAATCGGTTCGTAAGCACCGTTTCAAGGACCGTCCCTTCAAAGATCCGGTGCCCTTTAGAAAGTTTGCCGCCGGATTTTGCCGTCTCGTCGCCGGCGGAGTCTTCGGAAACTTCGGTTTCAGCTTGTGCCTTCGGCTTGTTTTCCCCACGGTCGTTGTGAGCGGCATCCCGGCTCTGGCGATACGTGAGAGCGATGTTCGAGGCGTAGAGCCCTTGATACTCCCGCTTCTGGCGATCAAGCTCGATCCAGTTTTTCTCAGGTTGGGCTGGACGCTCCGCCAGGAGGAGGCCGGCGCTTGAGGGCGACGCAGGCGGCGGGGCTGCTCCGGTGGGACCCGCCGGACGCACGCCCAGGACCTGCTTGGTCTGGGCAAGCTGGGCCTCCTCGATCGCCAGTTGCCGCGCCTGGTCTTCAATGCGCGCGCGGTACTCCTGAATACGCGCCTGATTCGGATCGATCGTCGCCTGGGCAGTGGCCGGGCGATTTTCGGGACGTTTTTGCGGCGCTTTACGCCCGGAGAAGGTCATTACGAGCACCATCAGTAGCGCGATGCCACCCAGGACCCGCGCCTGCGCATTCTTTGGCAAAAGCCCCAAAATCTTGGGCCGCTTGTCCGTGACTTGCGGGACCGGTACTTGCTCTTCGTTGCCAGGCACGCTAGTCCTCCTTCGTGAAGGCGAGCTTCTGCTTGCCGATGACGAGATACCCGCGATCGAGAATCTTGTCCACGACGTAAACGCCGTCTTTGTAGTCGAAGTTGATCAGGTTCGGTTGCCCGTCTTTGATTTCGTAGAGGGTGGGCGTTTCTTCCGGGCGCGCCTGGATGTAGGTGGAATGATCGTCATGGTACATGGCGCGCACGAAGAAGGGCTTCTTCCCCGCTTCGAAGCGGTAAGGAAAGCGCATGTTTGAAACATACTGGCTGATGCCTTTATCGATCGCTGCCTTGGTGTTCTCCTTGGCTTGGCGCGCCTCGTCCTTGGCCTTTTCAAGCTGCTCTTTATACGTGTCCAGTTCCTCAGCCGCAATGAACTTCGGCCCCGAGCGCGAGGCGGAAACCATGCCGTCGTCTTTGAGATCAACAAAGATCTTTAAATCCGGTTCGGCTTTGGGCAGCTCCGAAATTTCGGAGAGGACGAACGAGTAAATATTGCCGCTGGCCGTCACCAGATTCAGATTGGTCCGGGCGCCTGCTTTGGCGGGTTTCACATAAGCGAAGTTCTGGTTGCCATTGACAATCCAAAATTCCTTGTCACCGATGGTGAAATCCAGAATTTGCTCGGTTTTCGGAAGAACAATCAGGGTCGTGTAGCGAATCTTCGCTTTTACCGCAATCACGTCGCTTGCGCCGTAGGACACCACGCGGGCCACAGGCGGCGCCTCGGGCGGCATCACGTCCGGTGTGATCTCATGAGCGGCCGAATCCGCCGGTTTCTTTGCCCCTTGCGCCGCCGGGCCGGGCCCTGCCACTAACGGGCAGCAGGCCAGTGTCACCAGAATCCAATCCTTTTTGCGTGTTGTCATGCGTTCCCCCTTGCAAGAGCTTCGAGTCCTTCCGAAAAACCGCAGCGCTCAAAGGCCGCGCGGCGCTTGGCGTTATCGGACGGGTTATTGGTGTAGATCCAGTACTCTTTCTGATCGACATTAAGGTCCAGCCGTTTGGAAAGGCCCGGCTGTTTGAGCAGAATCTGCTGTTTCGGGATGAGCCGCGTAATGAGCTCGGTTTCGGTATCGTTCAAGTGAAATGCGCGCTGGTAGGCTTCACGGTCCAAACCGGGATTGGCCAAAAAGAACTTGGTGGGGCAGCTCTCGACGACCACCGGCAACATCTCGGAATTGACAAGATCGTTACCGGACTGCGTGGCCAGGATCATGATGGCGTTTTTCTTGCGCCAGGTTTTGAGCGCCTCCATGATGTAGTTCTTAATGACCGGATTTCGAAAAAACCGCCAGGCTTCATCAATCACAAAGACCTTCAGGCCTTGGGCTTCGTCGTATATGGCAGCGTTAGCCCGGTGGAGCACATAAAAGAGCAAAGGCTCCAGTTGATCCGCCAGCTTGTCCATGCCTTCGAAATCGAATGTCTGGAACCGCGCGAACGTCAGATGGTCTTCGACATTGTCAAAAAGGAAGGCGTACGGACCGCCCTCCACCCACTTCTGAAGCGGCGCCCGCAAGTTCCTACCCAGGATGTTGGAAAGCGTAAAGAGCCGCCGCTGGTCGGCTGCCACCGCATACAAATTCTCTATCTGCTCGTAGAGATCGCGCTCCTCTTCGGCGTTGGGGCGGTAGCCGCCCGCTTCGATCAGCACTTTGACGAAGGCAAAAAGAAAGAGCAGGTTCTCTTTAGTGGGCGCGAGCGAAAAAGGGTTGATCGAAAACGGCCGCCCTTGGCGGCCAATCGGCACATAGGTCCCGTTAAAGAGCCGCGTCAGGTTCTCGTAGCTGCCGCCCAGGTCAAAAATGTAGGTGGCGGGTTCATATTTCTGCACATGGGTCAGAAGAAAATTCAAGAGAAAACTCTTGCCGCTGCCGGTCGCGCCTAAGACGACCGTGTGCCCTACGTCCTTGCAGTGCAGATTGAGAAAAAACGGCGTGCCGGCTGTGCCTTCCAGAATGGCCAGATACTCTTTGTCCAGATGCTCGTTTCGCAGCTGCCCCGTGTTCAAGGTAAAAAGAAAGGACAAATCCGCGTAATTCGTGTTTAGAAGCCAGAGGCGGCGCAGGTTGTAGACAGCGTTGCCCGGCAGAGCGGCGAGCCAGGCGTTCAAGCGGTTATAACGTTCTTCCGTGAGTTGGGCGTCGTAGGCGGCAAAGGCCTTGAAGGCTTGCGCCACAGAGCGCCGCACAGCCGATTCGTTCTGGTGATAGAGAATCAGCGTGAGGGAGAATTCTCCGAAGTAGCGGCCTTCGAGTTCGATTTCTTCCAAAGAGGCGCCCAGGTTCGCGACCACGGCTACGGCGCCGTCATCGATCAACATGTCGCGTGGCGCCGTCTGCGCGCCCGTGTTCACATAGTTCATGAGCGAGGCTTTGGAATTGAAGAAGTGGCGGCGTTTGGCCTGAATGGCCCTGCGGACCTTTTGCGCAGACTCCCGCCGCCACTCTATGCAAATGATGTAGTTGGCCGGCAGCTCGGTCGCCCCACGCAGCAGATGGGAGGATGTCCGCGCCGGGGGTTCTTTCAAGGTGAGCACCGCGACGTAGTGATCGTCCAGACGCAGGAAATCGCGGTGGCATTCCAAGGCCGAGTCGCAAGCCTGAAAATCTACAAAACTGTTGTACTTGAGGCGGACGCCGTCCACTTTGTAGGGAGCGTAATTAAGCAGCCGGCGCAAGACGGCAAAGGCGCTCTGGGTGTCTAGAACTTCGACCTGGAGAAAATCGCGCAGTTGCGCCGCAAATCCGGAAACCTTATTTATCAGCAGATCTTTTGCGACGTCCAGGTCGCGCCGGAGCCGATCGCCGTACGCGTCCTCGGTAAAGAGCTCGCCCACGCCGTCGTTGCCGTGGGCGACCGAGCGCAGCCATCGCCCACGCCGGCCATGAGCGGGTCGCCACCCTTCATAAACGACTGCCAGGTATTGATCGATACGGCACAGCTTTTCCGATCTTGCGGCCAGATACCGCCGGCGGTTCACGGACGCTTCTTCGACGATCGGATCGCCATAGTGCTCACCGGGCAACTCGGCTACTTCCTGCTTGATGACGTATTGGTACAGCCGGAACCGCTCATCCAAAAGCCGGAGGCTTGCCTCAAAACGGCGCGCCGCCTGATCGGTCTCATCGGGGTCCAAACACTCGTAATCAGCGCCTCGTATGGCAAGCCACATGACGAGGTCGCCACTTTTGCTGAGAAAAATGCCGTCATCGATGGCGGTCTGAATGCCGACTAGCGCATGAAGGGCCCCGGATTCCCGGTAATCCTTGAAGATCCGCCCGAGGTTAATCACCGGCGGCTTCCCTGGGAGTCGTCCTGCTTGGCGGGATCGTATTGATGTCTGAACCGGGCAGAGTTAAGCAGGATGCGCAAGAGTTGCGGGTCATTGGCGGTGACCCAACGCGCCAGAATGTAAAGTCCCACAAACATGAGCACGCCGCCCAACAGGCTTCCGAAGAAATTGAAGGTGGCGCCGCCCATCACAACGCTCAAGAAAAACAAACCGCGCTCGACGCCCCAAATCGTGAGCGGCTTATTAATTGAGCGATAAACGGCGTGGTGGGTCGGACGCTTTGTCATGGCAGTACTTGCCTTATTACTGGAAAACTCTGACATCCTACGGGAAGAGCCAAGCCATGAAGTTGACAGCGCCGATGGCCATGCCCACGCCGAAAACGATTCCGGCCAGCATGCGTTTGGAATCGCCCTCGCCAAAGGCGAACATGAGACCGCCCACGACAATGGCCACAAGGCTCAAACCTCTGGCGATCGTGCCGGTGAAAGCGGCCTGCAAAACGCTGACGGCGTTTTCCCAGGGCGAATCCGCATAGGCCGGAAGCGGGGCCACCAGCGCCAGCATCGCGGCAGTGGCTAACGCTAGTGGAAGGCGGTGGGCGATATTTCGAAGTTTGGGCCGGGCAAAAATGCGCATAGTGAAAGGGTTCCTTTCTTTCGGTTGGCCGCTTTTCCCGGCCGCATCTATACGTGCGCAAAAGCCGGAAAAAAGCGCTACGCTCCCTCGCGATCGTTACCGGGAACGGCATGCCATTCGCGGTTCCCGCTCCCGGGTTTTTGAAAGTCGGCCCGCCGGGTTCATGGCGGGCCGGTCGGTCAATTGGCTGCGGCCTGCGCCAAGGCGGGTGCCTGCGCTGTAATCGCTTCCAGAATCAGGGCCGATGTTTGCTGGATGAACGCGAGCGATTCAACGAGCGTGGCCTTGTCACCGGCATAAAGGTGGATGTAATCGGAACTGGCGGAATGGGTGTCAAGCCCGATCGCGCTTGAGACCACAAAGGCGACGGCTTCGGCCTCCGTCTCCCGGACGGCCCGAGTGGTCGCTTGGCGGCGCTCACCGCGGTGCAGGAGTTCATGCGCGGTCTCATGGACGAGCACTGAAAACTCTTCGGCCGGCGGCATCTCAGGCAGCAAGGTGATTCTGCCTCCCGAAGACAATCCTCGGGCCGGACTGATCTTGGAATCGTATTCGAGCGCGATGTTCTGGTTGGCCACGAACTGCCGCAGCCGTTCGGTGTAACACTGCGGGTCCCCGGTGATTGTGGCGAATTCCGGCAGCGGCTCGCCTTCGGTCTGGCTCACATCAAAGACGTGCGCGGCACGGAACCCAAAGACGCGGGTCTGTTCGTCTTCAGCCAGTTCTTGGTCGTCCGGACGGCGTTTCTTGCCCACCATGGGCGCAAGGATCACGATGCCCTTTTCGCCCTTGCGGACGTAGCGGCGCAATTTGAGCCAAGCGTGAAATCCAGCCACATGCGTGGCCTCTGGACGTTGGCTGTAAATGAGAAGACTATTGCCCCACGAATAACGATGAAAGCGGGACATCACGCGCAAGTAGGTCTTGAGCGCATCGCTTTGACCCTGGTCCAGGGCTTCCATGAGCCGGGTAATGGCGGATTCCGATAACTGTTTGGCTTGATCGGTTGTCATAGCGCCCCCCTGTGCCTTCCTGGGGAGAAAGCCGCCCTTAGGCGGCGTCCTCCGCTGGTTTCTTCGAACGGTCAAGCTTCGTGAGCGAGGTCACGCGCACCTCTGTAATCGACTTCTGGCCGGTGCCGGAATCGGCTTTCGGCTGGTACTGCCGCGTGCGGATCTCGCCCTCAAGCTGCACGTGAGCGCCCTTGGTGAGGCCGGCCGCGAAATTGCCGAGCTTGCCCCAGACGATACAGCGATGCCAGGTGGTCTGCGACTGGTACTCGCCGGTGTCCCGATTTTTCCAGCGGCGGCTGGTGGCCAATGAGAGCACCGTGAAGGCGGCGTTCTGGCGGGTGGTTTTGACTTCGGCGTCTTTGCCGAGGAATCCAATGAGAATGACTCGATTCATGTTGCGGTTCTCCTTTTTCTGCCCCGGTGTCTCTCGGGGCACACATCCCGGAGGGCGCAAGGCGCGCTGCTCCCAAGGCAAGGGCTGC
>PSRJ01000245.1 GCA_003175985.1 Terriglobia bacterium | reverse complement strand
GCTCGATCGCCCTGCTTACTTGATGTCAGCGATTTGCTTCGTCTCCTTTGCAACTACTTCCTTAGGAAGCGGAGCATAGTCCAAGCTGCCGGCGTCCTTCTGCCCTTCAGTCGACATCCACTGCAGGAAGCCCTTGATCGCCGCGGCTTTCTTGGCATCGGGAATGTGCGTCGGGATCAACAGCCACGTGAAGGTGGAAATCGGATACGCATTCTTGCCCGGAGCATTGGTGATCGAGACTCGAAAGTCAGCGGGCATGTTCTTAGCTGCCCCGGCAGCGGCCTCGCTAACGGACATAATGCTCGCCTTTACGAATGTGCCCTCCGGATTCTTCACCGAACCGTAGGGCAGCTTGTTCTGGGCTGCATAGAGCAGTTCCACATAGCCAATGGAATTGGGGGTTTGTTTCACAGCTCCGGTCACGCCCTCACTTCCCTTGCCGCCAAGACCGGCCGGCCAACTCACGGAAGTGTTGGCGCCCACTTTGCTCTTCCATTCCGGGCTAACCTTCGACAGAAAATCTGTCCAGACGAAGGTTGTTCCGCTACCGTCTGACCGATGCACTACCACGATCTCTTCACCCGGAAGCTTAATGCCGGGATTCTCTTTGGCCAAAGCGGGGTCGTTCCATTTCTTGATTTTGCCCAGGAAGATGCCGGCCAGCGTTTCTCCGCTGAACTTCAGGTCCGCCGTAACACCGGAAATATTGTAGGTGGGAACGACGGCGCCCAGCACGGTCGGAAAGTGCAGAGGATGAGTCTTAATCTTCGAAATTTGCTCGTCTGTCATCGGCATATCCGAGGCGCCGAAATCCACCGTTCCTGCGGTAAGCTGCTGGATACCGGCGCCCGATCCGATGGATTGATAATTGATTTCGATATCGGGGTGGAGTTTGTGGTATTCGCCGAACCACTTTTGGTAAATAGGCGCAGGGAACGTGGCCCCGGCGGCGGTAATCTGTTGCGCCGCGGCTAGGGAGACGCCCGCGACCAGGAGAAGCGCCAACCAAATTGTTCTCATGGGGTTCCTCTTCATGTTCGCACCTTGATGTTACAGTTGTGTTAAATTCTGACCCTGTGGGCACACTCAATCTGTGCCCCTGTACGATGCTCGCAGTCTATCCAGGCTTGAGCGTAGAGGACTTTTGTTTCTTTGCAATGACAGCAGAATGAAGAACCGGATTCACGCCCGGCGATATCTCGGCAACCGAATTGTAAAGCACGCACCCCTTCCCAGCTCGCTCTCCACCTTTACCGTACCGTGCATCTGTTCGACTGCATGCCGCACAATGGAAAGTCCCAGACCCGTTCCGCCGACCTGGCGCGAGCGCGCCTTATCTACACGGTAGAAACGCTCGAAGATTCGCGACAAATCCTCCGGCGGTATTCCTATTCCGGTGTCTGAGATTGTGATTTCCACCTGGTCGTCTCCCGCAAGACTCACTTTGACGCACACCTGCCCGGCAGACTTATTGAATTTGACGGCATTATCCAGCAGGTTCAGCAGCGCTTGTTCCAACCGGAAACGATGGCCCAGTACCTCCAACCCGGAGCCGTTTTCAACCCGCAGAGAGACCTCCCGCATCCTGGCGACCGGCTCGATGGTATTGAGGGCGCTGTGAACGACCTCATCGACGCTGACGGGGCCTGGCGGGCCGGCTATTCCGCCCTCAAGTTCCGATAAGGTAATCAGATCGGCGGCAATGTTGTTGAGCCGGACACTGTTGGCCTGGATGATCTCTACAAACTTTCGGCGATTTTCGTGATCTTCCAGGCCGCCGTTCAACAACGTCTCGGCATATCCGGTAATGGTCGCCAGCGGCGTCCGAAATTCGTGAGATACATTGGCGACAAAGTCGCGTTTGGTACGCTCCAAACGTTCCATCGGTGTGACGTCGTACAGGATGGACAGAGCACCCGGCGAAGGACCGGCGCCCAACGGTGTCGCATATGCGTCGTAGGTTCGTTCCCCCTGCCCCCCGATCTTCAGGCGGTGCCGGGCCGTTTCCCCGGAAGCAATCACGCGTTGCAGGAGCTGAAACAGACCCGGGTCTCGAACAACCTTGAGCAGAGGAACTCCAGCGGCTACCGAATGGCTTGCCACCATTTTCGCAAAGGAACTGTTGCAGAACGAGATATTGAGCCTGGCATCGACGGCCACGACGGCTTCCGTCATGTTGCCGAGGATCGCTTCCCGCCGCGCGAGTTCCGTGCGCAATTCCCCAAGCAGCTCATCGATCCTTGGAACCATGCGCGATAAGGCGCGCGCCAGTTCTCCGAGTTCGTCATCGCCGACCGGCAGGGTAGGCTTTGGCCCGCGGAGATCGGGCAGAGCTTCCGCGAAAACCTTTAGATCACCGATCCGCCGGGAGAGCGATCGTGTGGCGAGCCATCCCAACACCAATCCCAGCGCGGCCCAGGCGACGGCCATCACGCGCAGAAAACCGCTGTGCGCCTCCACTACGACGAGAAGTGCCAACGGCACAGTGGTGATCGCGCCGATTACCACCAGTCTCCGGGGAACCGAGCCCATCGTCTGAATGGCCCAATAGTAACATGGCCCCGAAAGTTTCCGGCCGACCGGGGGCACCCTCTAAATCACGGAATTCCGTTTCGTGCGATTCTTCGGGGAGCGGCTTTCGGTGCGGAGCAAAACCTCCTGGCTGTTTACCGGTTTCCTGCTTCGCGGGTTGCGCTTGCGCGTGTATGTTCCGTTCGGCAGCATCATGCGCGCTTTCACGCCGTCGGACAAGTAGACAGCCAGAAGGTCGTCCCGGATGCGCTGCGCCATGCCGGCGTCGCGAATCGGAACCAGGACCTCAACACGATGGTCAATATTCCGCGGCATCAAATCGGCGCTGCCGATGTATACCTGTTCCTTTCCACCGTTGAAGAAGTAGTAGACACGGCTGTGTTCCAGGAAGCGTCCCACGACGCTGATGACTTCAATATTTTCGCTGATCCCGGCCAGACCGGGACGCAAACAACAGATGCCCCGCACGAGAAGCTGGACGCGGACGCCGGCTTGCGAGGCACGATAAAGCGCGCGGATCATCGGCGGATCCACCAGCGCATTCATCTTGAAAATTAAGCGCGCCTTCCGGCCGGCTTTGGCGTGCTTCAGCTCGCGTTCGATCAGCGCAGCCATGCCGGAGCGGAGATTGACGGGCGCTACCAGGAGGTGCCGGTAATCTGTTTTGTGCGAATAACCGGTCAGGTAGTTGAACAGGTTACTGACATCATCCGCGATCTCGTCGTCTGCTGTGAACAGGCCGATATCGGTATAGAGGTGGGCAGTCACTGCATTGTAATTGCCTGTCGAGAAGTGCAGGTAACGCGCGATCCGATCCTCTTCGCGCCGGACCACCAGAGCCACTTTGCTGTGGATCTTGAGCCCGATCAAACCATAAACCACGTGCACACCCGAGCGCTCCAGGGCTCGCGCCCATTCGATGTTGCTCTCTTCATCGAAACGGGCTTTGAGTTCCACCAGGGCGGCAACCTGCTTGTCCTCCTCGAGGGCTTCCAGCAGGGCTTCAACGATGGGAGAATTTCGCCCCACGCGATAGAGGCAGATCTTGATGGCCAGAACCGAGGGGTCGCGGGCCGCCTGCCGCAGAAATTCGACCACCGGCTGAAAAGACTCAAACGGATGGTGCAGCAGGATGTTTCCCCGCCGTATGAGGCTGAAAATGTCCTCGTCCTTTGCAGCCATCAGCGCGGGAGGGGTGGCAGGGACGAAGGGCGGATATTTCAAGTCAGGGCGATCCAGGCCGTGCAGGCTGGCGAGCCGCTTCAACGCCAACGGACGGCGGGCCCGGTACACATCGCTCCTCCCTACGTCGAGGTTGTCCATCAGGATTTTCAGGATAGGGGCCGGCATCTCCTGCGTCACGATCAATCGAATCACGCTGCCGAATTTGCGCTGCCGCACGCCTTCCTCAATAGTTTCCAACAGATCCTCGGCCTCCAGCTCCTTGATCGCAATATCCGCATCGCGCGTGACATGGAACGGATGCGATTCCAGGATCTCCATCCCGGGAAACAGCGCTGGCAAGTGGGCCGCGATGATATCTTCGATCCAGACCATCTCGGTTCGGCGCGGCTGAAGCCGCTTGGCGCTCTTTTGCGGCACGGGAGAGAGTGGGACAAGTTGCGGTAAAGAGTCCGGCACCTTTACGCGCGCAAAATGCTCCTCGCCATTGCGATCCCGGATGAGTACAGCGAGATTCAGGCTCAGGTTCGAGATATGAGGAAACGGCCGACCCGGATCGGAGGCCAGCGGCGTCAGCACTGGGAAGACCGTTCTTGCAAAGTACTCGGCTACGCGGCGTTTCTGCGCTTCGTTCAACTCCTCGTAAGTGTGGATGAGAATCTTTTCCTTGCGCAAACCCTGCAGGAGTTCATCCGCGCAATTGTGGGCTTCAAAGAGCAGTCTTTTTACCGAGCGGCGTATGGATATGAGTTGCGCGCGGGGATTCATTCGGTCCGGCCCGACCTCCACCGTTCCGGCATCCACCTGGGCCAGCAGGCCTGCGACGCGGACCATGAAAAATTCGTCCAGGTTCGAGCCCACAATCGAGAGAAAGTTCACCCGTTCGAGCAGCGGATTAGTTTCGTCTTCGGCTTCTTCGAGCACGCGCCGCTGGAACGCGAGCAAACTCAACTCACGGTTGATATACAGCTCATGGTCACGGAGATCGACCGCCGATTCGACCGGGGCGCCCGAATCATTCTTAGGCCCGACAGCCTTTTGATCTCCGGTTTCCTTTTGGGTCATCCGGCGGCTACTGGTTCAGTATCGGAATGTCCCTGACGGCGGGCGGTGGAGGAATGCTGGCCAGATAGGCGCGCACATCGGCAAGCTCGGCGTCGGTGACCTGGCTGAGATAAGGAGGCATCGTGCCGGTGGGCTTGCGAACGTACTTGATCAAGGCGGCGGTGGAAGGCGGGTTCGGAGCAAGCCGGGCTCCCGCGCCGCCCTGTCCATCGGTGCCATGGCATCGCGCGCAGCCCTGCTTCAGGAAGACCTTTTTGCCGTTTTCGGCATTGCCAGCCGGGGTCTGTGCGACAGCCATCGCAATCCAAGCCAGCAACAACCAACTGCACCTCAACGCGATTCTCACATGGGCCTCCATCAACGTCCCTGCGTTACGACATCGATGAGATAAGGCTCTCCACGCTTGACGGCGGCAATCCCGCGCGCGATCGCCGGCGCGAGATTCTTGGGATCCGAAATGGGGCCCTCGCCTTCGACGCCCATAGCCTGTGCCATTTTCGCGTAATCGATATTCGGTTCGGTAAGGGTCGTTCCGATCGTACAGCGGTCCACTGGCCGGTTGTGCTCGCTGGCCATCCGGCCTACCAGCATCACTTCCTGGTTATAGGAGCGGTTATTGTGCATAACGGTGAGCAGCGGGATTTTATGATGCGCGGCAGTCCACATCGCCCCGGGGCAGTACATGAAATCGCCATCGCCCTGAATGTTGACCGAGATGCGGCCGAATTTCTTGTTCGCCAGGGCGGCCCCGGCGGCGGCCGGGGGTCCATAGCCCAAACCTTCGCCTCCACGCCCGCCGATGTACTGGTAATGATGCTTCAGATCCCACAGCCGCAGCGGCCAGTTCTGCAAGAAGATGGTGTCGTTAACCAGCGACACGTCTTCGTTCTTTAGCTGCGCCCAGAGTTCCATGGATAATCGCGAAGTGCTGATCGGGCTGGAGTCCCATCCGTAGGAGGCCGCCAGCCGCCCTTCCTCCAAGGCCTTTGGGAATGCGGCAGCATGCCTGGCGCCTCGAGCGTCGATCGCCCTTTTGCGGTCCGCTGAAAGTTCCCGCTTGACCGCCTCCACCAGGAAGGGCAATGTAGCTTCCGGATCGGCGGCGATTGCCAGATCGGGGTCTTCGAATCGCTGGAAGTTCTGGTAGACGCTCTTGGTAAACAAATCGGCCGCGCTGATGCTCACCACTTTGGCGCCGGCTTTGGTAATCGCGCGGGGGTTGGAATCGCGCTCGCGCCCGAAGGCATGGAGGGACGCCCAAAAATCCTGTACCTCGAGCCCCAGGATTACGTCCGCGGCCGTAACCGCCTCTCGCGTGCGGAACGAGTAATTCAGAGGATGGCGCGTCGGAAAGTTGTGGCGAAAATGCTGGTCGATGACCGGCGCCTGAATCAGCTCGGCCAGTTCCACCAGAGATTTCAGCCCGGCCTCGCTGCGGGCACCACGGGACGTTACGAACACCGGATTCTCGGCTGCGACAAGCATGCGCGCAACCTGTGTGACGGTGCTGGGATCTGCCGTAGGGTACGCAATCGCGGAGAGCTTGGGAATGCGCCGGTCAAACTCGTGCGGGATGGGCCGTTCCTGGAGCGGTTCGTCGCAAACGAGAGCTACGGGCAAAAGGGGCGGCGTCATCGCCATCTTGTAGGCACGCACGGCGGATTCTCCGAAATGCGATAAGGAGACCGGGGAGTCGTCCCACTTGGTGTATTCGCGCAGGATCGCCGCCACATCCTGGGAACTGTGCAGCCAATCCACATAACTGCGGCGCTGTCCGGCATCCAGAATATTGCCCATCATGACGATGACGGGCGCCTGGTCGCAGTAAGCGTTGTAGACCGCCATGCTCGCGTGCTGGGAGCCGACAGTCCCATGAAGTCCGGCCACGATCGGTTTGCCGGCAATTTTGTAATAGCCGTTTCCGAAGGCTACCGAGGCCTCTTCGTGCGTACACGTGATGAACTCAGGCGCGTGGTTGCCACCGTAGTTGAGGATCGATTCGTGGAGGCTCTTCAGAGTGGAAGAGGGATTGGCCGCATAGTATTCGATACCCAGCGATTTGAGTACATCGACCATGAAATCGGAACCGGGATGCTCCGTCGTTTCGACCGAGATCGCCGACGGCGGACCGGTTTCGGACGCGCGCTGCGCCGCGGTGGGAGGCGCGGCCACCGGCCGTGAGGCAGGAGCCGATTCCTGTGCTCGGCTCGTGGCCGCAGACCCCATCAGCGCGGCCGCACCAGCGGCGGCTCCCTTCAGAAAATTGCGGCGGCCCGCGGAAGTGGTTTTCCTCTTTTTCATCGTCTCCTCCAGGCCCCTCTGAAGCTCCCGGCCTCAGGCAAGAATGGCACCCGTCCATTATCCCTAACGCGGCCCGCGTTTGCAGGGAGGAGGTAGCTGAAGCCCTCTATAATGAAGAAACACCATGTCTTCGTCCGCTCTGAGTCTGGTGCCGCCGGAACTCATCGCTCGCTATGAGCCTGTGATCGGGTTGGAGGTGCACGTACAACTCGCTACGGCTACGAAGATCTTTTGCGGCTGCCCTACCAGCTTTGGCGCCGCGCCCAACACTAACGTGTGCCCCGTTTGCCTGGGGCTGCCGGGCGCGCTCCCCGTGCTGAACCACGCTGCCGTGGAACTGGCAATCAAAGCCGGGCTGGCCCTCAACTGCTCCATACGGCCGCACTCGCGTTTCGCCCGCAAAAACTACTTCTATCCGGACCTGCCCAAGGGCTATCAGATTTCCCAATACGACGAACCTCTCGCGGAGCAAGGCTACGTCGAGATTCGCGTTGGGGACGAAATCAAACGCATTGGCATCACTCGTATCCACATGGAAGACGATGCCGGAAAAAGTATCCACGAAGGCTTCAAAGACTCCGACCGATACTCCTACGTGGATTTGAACCGCTCGGGGACGCCGCTGATCGAGATTGTCAGCGAGCCCGATATTCGCAGCTCGGATGAAGCTTACGCGTACGTGAGCGAGGTGAAACAGGTTCTGCAATTTATCGAGGTTTCCACCTGCGATATGGAGAAGGGGCATCTTCGCTGCGATGCCAATGTCTCTGTCCGATTGCGAGGCGCCGAGAAGTTCGGCACGAAGGCGGAAGTGAAGAACCTGAATTCGTTCCGGTTCCTGAAACAGGCACTCGATTACGAAATCGCGCGCCAGGTAGCGGTGCTGGAGAGTGGCGGCAAGGTAGAGCAGGAGACGCGGCTCTACAATCCCGACACAGGCGAAACGGCCGGCATGCGCAGCAAGGAGCACGCGCACGACTACCGCTACTTCCCCGAGCCGGACCTGGTACCGCTGCGCGTGAGCGAGCGATGGCTGGCGGAGGTGCAGGCGTCACTGCCGGAATTGCCCGCCAAAAAGCGCGGGCGCTTGACGGTGGAATACCAATTACGCGACTACGACGCCGAATGGCTCACGCAGAGCCGCGCGATTAGCGAATACTTCGAAACGGCAGCCCGGATTTCGGGAGACCCGAAAGCCACTGCGAATTGGATCATGGGCGATCTGGCAGGTTCCTTTAAGGGCAAAGATATTAGCGAGTCCCCAATCAGCGCGGAGAATCTGGGCGAATTCATAAAGCTAAAACTTCCCGGCAAGCTAGCCAAGGAAGTTTTCCCGAAAATGTTTGCGACGGGAGAACCGGCATCCGCCATCATCGAACGGGAAGGATTGAAGCAGATCAGCGACACGGGCGCGCTCGAAAAGATCGTCGATGAGGTGATCGCCGCGAACCCGAAACAGGTGGAACAATACCGCGGCGGCAAGGGTACAGTCATCAATTACCTGGTAGGTCAGGCTATGCGCGCTACACGCGGCCAAGCGGATGTGGCTGCAGTGACCGAACTTCTCAAACAGAAATTGGGGTGAGGAATGCTGAAAGTGGGCGACAAGGCGCCGGACATTCGTGTGCAAACTGATGCGGGTGAGAGTTTCCGGCTTGCTGACATGAAGGGTAAGCGGGTGGTGCTCTATTTCTACCCGAAAGCCGATACGCCGGGGTGTACGGTGGAGGCCTGCGAGTTTCGCGACGACCTGAAGGCGTTCGCGAAGAAGGGCGCGGCGGTAGTGGGCGTCTCCCCCGACAAACCGGCGGCACAAGCCAAATTCAAGCAGAAGTACGACCTGCCGTTTACGCTGCTGGCCGACGAAGAGAAGGCGGCCGCACAGGCCTATGGGGTCTGGCAGGAGAAAAACATGTATGGCAGGAAAGTGATGGGCATCGTCCGCACCACTTTCGTGATCGGCCCCGACGGTAAGATCGAAAAGATCTACAACAGTGTGAAAGCCAAAGGGCATGCCGCGCAGGTCCTTGCGGATCTCGGCTAAGGTCCTATACTTCTCCCGTACTTTTCAACGGCGCGCCCCCGGCCGGAGTGTGATGGGATGAGCAGTATGGGTCGCGCCGATGCTCTGATTTTCGCTCTCGCCGCTATTGTGGACCTGGCAGCGCTGGCGCTATTACGTTGGAGACACACGCGACGGCAGCAGCGAGAGCGCGTTACCCGCAGCCTTGCGATAGCAGTCCGATATCAACGCGTATAGAGGGCCGGATAGGCTTCACGCATTTCGGCGGCCTGCCGTTGTGCCTGTTCTATCTGAACCAGGGACCCTTTCCCCATTCCAGGACAATACCGCGCTGTCTTGTTCCACTCCCGCCGGCTTTCCACGAGTTCGGGCCAGAAGGGAAAAATTCGGCATTGGGTGGGCTTCGCGGGATGGATGGAGCAGCCGCCTTCGCGCAAGAAATGGCAACGCCCTTCGCGCGGGGTCCGCAGGCGCCGCAGGTTGCGGGTTCGATAGACGTAGCGGCGCTCGAATTCCTCGGGCCTCATGCCCAAGAAACTTGCGGCGCGCACAAGATCGTCTTCGGTCAAATACACGAAGCCCCGCTGGGTACAGCACTCCGTACACCCGGGCTGGCACTCGAAACGGAGCCCCTGCGCCATGCCTTATTATGCATCCCGTTTGCTGTGCCGCGGCTATAAGGTATATTGGCTGAAGCCAATGATCGCCCGCCTCAAACACCGAAGGCTTCTGTGGCTGCTGTTGCTGGCCGGGGGCGTGCCGGCCTGGTTCCAGTTCGGGAGGGGGACATCCGGTCAAGAGTCCGCGCTGGACTGGTTCGGCGTCGCGAATGCTCAGGAAAGCGACGTGACGCCCATGGGCGGCGACATCATTCCGTTACGCCAGGTCACCGATCCCTATCCGGTTTTCAACGGAATTGCAGTCGATCCTGTCAACAACCTTGTGGCGATGACCGATGTCAACCGGAAAAGCATCGTGAGTTATGACCGGTCGGCGAGTGCGGGGGCACGGATTACGCCGCCCCGGCGCCAGGTCTTCGGACCGCTGACGAATATCGGGTTCGTGGCGGGGATCTATGCCGATTCGGAACATAAAGAAATCCTGGCGGTCAATAACGATATCGAAGACACCATGGTGGTTCTGCGCTACGATGCGCAGGGCAACGCCTCGCCGGCGCGTATTCTTTCGATCCCGCATCAGGCCTGGGGGATCGCGTTGAGCCGTTCGCATGACCAGATTGCCATCACCGTAGAATTGCAGCAGGCCGTCGTGTTCTATAAGCGCGATGCGCAAAGTGTGACACCTCCGCTACGCAATATTCGCGGCCCGAATACGGGCCTCGCCGATCCGCACGGCATCGTGTGGGACGACGCTCACAATGAGATCGCCGTCGCGAACCATGGAAATTTCCGCGGGCTGGTGCGCGATACCGGCGCCGGATGTGCTCCGACCGGAACTGCCGATCCCGAGGGCGGCGCGGTTCTTCCGCCTTCGATCACCTTCTATTCCGGTGACGCACACGGCGATCAGAAACCGCTCCGCTCGATTCAAGGCATCCGCAGCCAGTTGGACTTTCCCATGGGCTTGGGCGTCGATGCCGATCACAACGAGTTAGCGGTCGCCAACAACGGCGACAACTCCGTGCTGGTGTTTTCACGAACGGCCAGTGGGGATGCAGCGCCAATCCGTGTGATTCGCGGCGATAAGACCGGAATCAACCGGCCGATGGGCGTGGCCATCGACATCATGCACAACGAACTTTGGGTGTCCAATTTCATGGACCACACGGCCCTGGTGTTCGAGCGCAGCGATAAGGGCAATGTGGCTCCCAAGCGCGTCATCCGGACGGCGCCTCCCGGAACGCCCACGCCCGGGTTCGGCAATCCGCAGACCGTGGCGTACGACAGCACGCGCGATCAGATCCTGGTGCCCAATTGAGTCGCGCAGCCGCGGATCGCGGTGTTCGCCAGGATGGCGAACGGAACAGCGGCTCCCGAACGCGTGATTTCCGGCGCCGCCACCAAACTCTCGCGCACGGTGCACGGGATCGCTTACGACGCGGAACACGACGAAATCTACGCCCCGAATCCGCTGGCTGATGCGGTGCTGGTGTTTCGGGGCGCGGCGAACGGCAATGAGCCGCCGATTCGTGTGATCCAGGGGCCCAACACACGCCTGGTAGTCCCGCACGCCGTGAGCTTCGACCCCGAGCATCGCGAACTTCTAGTCGCCAGCCTGAGCAACCGCACTATCGCCGTGTTTCCCTGGAATGCGAGCGGCAACGTCTCTCCGGTCCGCTACATCAGCGGCCCAAAAACGAGGCTGGGGCATGTGGTCGGGTTGGGAGTCGACAGCGCATCAAACCTGCTGGCGGTGGCCAATTCCGAAGAGATTCTGATGTTTAACCGCACGGACAACGGCGACGTCGAACCCGTAGCGCAGATCAAAGGCCCACACACCGGTATTGGAGATGAGCCGTGGGAACTGCAAGTGTACAAGAGCCGCATCTTCCTGGCGACTTCCAACCACCTGCACACGAACCTTTATTCCGGCGTCACTTTGAAAGATGGCTATACCAAGCCGCCTGAAGACCCCTGGCTGAATCCGGAACTGGGATTCATTGGCGTGTGGAACATACGGGATCGCGGAGACGTGCCACCTCATGCGATCATCAAAGGGCCGTTCAGCCAGATTCTGCACCCCACGGGACTGGCGCTGAACCCGAAGGATGGAGAAATCTATGTCACGGACAGCATTCGGAACGGGCTGTTTACATTTCTCGTTCCGGACTTTTTTTAGAGGGCTCTTACTCGCGCTGGCGGCGGCTCCCCTGTTTGCGCAGGGCTATCTCACTCCGCTCGAAGTGAACAAAAAAGTAGTGTTCGATTTCTACCGGCTCGTGATCGAACCGCGGAACACCGATCTGGCTGAGCAGTTTGTGGCGGAGAACTTCATCGAACACAGTCCGCGATCGCAGAGCGGACGCGCCAACCTGATGAAGATGCTGAAGTCGCTCCCTCCGGCAACCGAATCGGACGTGGGGCCAGACCTGCAAGAACCCCCGGCACTGATCATTGCCGAAGGAGATTTGGTTACCTATATCTTTAAGAGGACCGTGGTGGACCCTCAGGACAAGTCCAAGAGTTACGAGCGCTTTTCGTTCGATACCTACCGCGTCAAAGACCGTAAGATCGTCGAGCATTGGGACGGGGCTTCGAGATAGCCCTATCCGTGGTGCAACTCGCGGTCGAAGTGCCGCTTGATATCCGGATCTTCTTCGCCGGCTTCGATCTGTTCCACTTGTAGAGGGAAGCCCAGGCGCAATGGGAAGTCTCCTTCGGTAATCGCCAGATAACGCGCTTTTGTGTTTCCCGTGTTGAAGTGCTGGTGATACCAGAAGAATGGCGGCGACACGATCGATCCGGCCTGCCAATCGATCTTGACGGCTTCCGTGTCTTTCAATTTATCCTTTTCCGCCAGCGAGTAACCCTTGCCATTCAGCGTGAGAATGATCGCCTCGTACGGATGGCGATGGCCGAGCTTGTAGCTGCCCACATCGAACTCCGAGATGTGCGGCTCGAGAATCGTGTTGCCCGCCATATCCCAATACATGCTGGCGTTGCCTTCGCCGCGATCGGGCCAGTCGACAACCTCGGACTTGCGAATATCCTTCACGAAGTTGGCCTTGTCCCAACGTTTGCGCACGCGGTTGGTGGAGGTGAAATAGTCGGCGGCGCCATCGTAGCGGTCGGTGAAGCTGAAATTGAGGTCATTGATGAGGCCGAGGCTTCCGAAGACTTGCAGCATGAAAGGAAAGGTCGTGATGTAGAGCAACCGAGCCGGACGGGCGGAATCGCCGTTGAAGTGGCGGTGCAGCGCATTCATCGGGACGGCGAAGAGGCTTCCCTCGCCCCACTCCACTTTGTTTTTGCCGTTGCCAAAAGTAGTGTAACCGCGGCCCGCCAGCACATAGGTCAGTTGCTCGTAGAAGTGCTGCTTGGGAGCAAGGGCTTTCCCTGGTGGAATCTCCTGTATGACCGCGTCCATGTGAACATTGCCGGAGAAGTTCAGATAGAGCCCGCGGCCGCCCGTCTCCGGCCAGGGCTGTACTTCCTGTTTGGCGGCGTCCAGCAGCGAATAGCCCTCGATCATCGGCGCCTTGCTGGTCTTGATCCATTGCCGGTAGTAGTCTCGTTCGATACGGCCGCCGCCGCCGATGTTTGCCGGGCTTAGCTTCGGCTGATCGCCCGTGCCGGCTCCGCCGGCTTTCGGTTGTTTAGCATTTTGCGCATGGGACAAGGAAGCCGACCCCCCGGCCGCCGCGAGGAGTTCGAGCAGGCGTCTGCGGGAAACCGTCCCCATTTGCAATTCATCGTACAGATTGGCCATCGTATCCCTCCACCGATGCTTATCCTGCGCCGATCATCGGCCAGTACAGTGGCACTACCAGCAACAACAGCAGCGAGTCTACCACGCTCATCAACAGTCCGAGGCGAAGGATGTCTTTCGCCCGAAAGTATCCGTATGCATAACCGATGATCAGAACACCCGACTGATACACAAAGATCTTGCCCCCGGAAGAAAACACCCAGATCATTCCCAGCTTGAGCGCGCTCAGGCCGTGTGTGGAGGCAAACTGCATCAACAAGGGCATTGAAGTGCCGAGCATCGAAATTTCGCTGGCCAGGAAGATATGGTACAGAAACCCGGTCCAATACAAGACGAAGATCGACGCAATGTTGTGGCTGAGAATCGGCTGCATCCAGGCAAACACAACGTTGGTCAACACATCCAGCCCTTTGGTCGCCGTCAGCACTTTGCCCATGCCTACAGCCGCCGCCACGAAGAACAACTGTAGAAAATTCAGCTTTCGCACATCCTCCACATTCAGGATCCGCAGGAACGGCAACACCGCCAACAGCCCGATGCCCAACCCGATCATGGAGGACGAGATGTGATGCAGGAAATCGGTGGCCCAAAGACCGATCGCCACCAGCATCAGGGCCAGAGCCTTCTTCTCGATCGTGGTCCAGCGGCCCATCTTACGCAATTCCTCTTTGAGGTAATGAATTCCGCCGGGCAAAGAGGGATTCTCGGGAGGATAGAGCCACAGCGTGAGGCGCCACGCCACCAGGATGGTCACGATATCGGAAGGCAGATAAGCCAGCAGCCAGCGGCTCCATAGGACCTGGACGTGACCGATATTTTCGATAATTCCCCGCCCTGTAATTGCCGCCGCGCCAGCGATAATGCTCTTATCGAAGACACCGGCTGTATAGGTGAGAATCAGAAACATGCCGCGGCCGACATTACTCCCGATTCCCAATCCAAATGAATCGATCAATCCGACTGCTACAGCAGCCATGATGGTGACGCGTGCCATTCCGGAAGGAACCAGGAACGTCAGCAGGAAATCGGACAGAATCAGCGCCAGCAGCAATCGCGAGTAACTGGTGCCTACGCGGATCGTCACTAAGAAGGCGAGCCGCCGGGCCAAACCGGATTTGCTCGCCATCGTTCCGAACAGAATGGCTCCCATCAGAAACCAGGGCGTATCGTCGGCGAATCCGCTGAATGCCAGATCGAACCGCGCCACTCCCAGCGCCCAGAAGAGGTAACAGCCCACCAGTCCGGTGATTCCGTGATCCATCAGCTCGGTGGCCCAAGCCAAGATCATGAAAAGCGAAATCGCGATCGCATGTTGCGCCCGGGGCTCGAGATGCAGAGGCACAAACCAAAGGGCGGCCGGTATGGCAAGAGTGGGAAGTGCCTTCCACACTCGCGGCGCGAAATGCCGGGCCACGCGCTCCCGTTCGACAGCCCGGGCGTGAGCACCGGCGGAAATCGTTCCGCGATCCGCCATCAGAATAAGAGCTTCAGCCCAAACTGGACTTGGCGCGAGCTGGTGGTGGTTGCGGTCAACACACCCGCGGTCGGCGACAACTGTCCCGCCAGGTTGAAAATCTGCCGCGTCGTGGTGCTGGGCGATTGTAAGTTCGGATGGTTCGCGATATTGAAGCACTCGGCCCGGAACTGCAGGCTCTTGTCTTCCGTGAAGTGAAAGTTCTTCATTACCGAGAAGTCCACTTCGGCGACACCTGGTCCGATCAGGGTGTTGCGGCCGAGATTGCCAAACCTCCCCAACGGTTGCGGGACAAAGGCGCAGGGGTCGAAATACAGCGTCGGTGTCCCGACGGGTGTCCCCGCGGCCACTCCCGAGCACCCGCGCGATACACCGCTGGTGGGATTCGTGCTGGCGCCCGCTACAAGATTGGGCCGGTCGGAGAAACTCGCGCCCGAGAGTTTGTTTTGCGAGCGGTTCGCCGAATTCTCCACGGTGAAGGGAACGCCGCTCGCAAACGTGGCGATCGATCCCACGCCCCATCCATCCAATAGCTGGCGACCGATGCCTCGCAGGCCTTTTGCGAACGGCAGTTCATACAGCACATTGATCACTGCGCTGTGCCGCACATCGAAGTTGGACAGACCCTTCTCGTTGAAGAGGCGGTCCGGAATCTCGGCGCCCACCGCGGCGTTGCTGGCTTCTTCACTGAACAGGCCGCCGCTCATATCCGTGGACCGGCTGAAGGTGTACGAGATCTGCGCCTGCAAGCCATTGGTGCTGCGGCGTACTGCCGAGAACTGCATGGAATTGTAATACGAGAGCCCCATATTCCTGCGCGTTTGCAACTCTCCGAATTGGGGAACCCGGCGCTGCGCCGTGGCCGGCGTGAAGAATGTTCCATCCGGCAGAACAGTCGGGAGGGGCGTATTGGCATCGTAGCGTTGAATCAAATGCCGCCCGGTCGAGCCTACGTATGCGAGCGAAGCCACCACTCTCCCGGGCAGCGCCCGCTGGACCGTGAGGTTGTATTGGTACAAGTACGCAGTCTTGAAATCGTTGAACATCGGGTTCTGCAGCGTGAATTGCGGAGCACCAATCGCCGCCGCTAGCGGGTGGGGAAACGGCGCGTTGGCGCCATTCAGAGTAACCGTCTGCCACAGCGGCGGATTGCGATCGAACAGATTCAGGAACTCGTTCAGCAGGATCTGGTCGTAATATATGCCGAAACCGCCGCGGATAGAAGTGTTGCCATTTCCCTTGGGATCCCATGCAAAGCCAAACCGCGGCGCGAAATTGAGGTGATTCCCCTTGAACGGCTGAATCTTTTCCAGTGTGGTCAGCGAAGGATCGCGCAGGAACGACAGCTTGCCGTTCACTTCCGTAGGAACAGTCGTGATTTCGTAGCGCAGCCCCAGATTGAGCGTCAGGCGCGAGGATACGCGGTAATCATCCTGAAAGTAAGTTCCGAACATCAACGCGCGGATGCCGCGGTTCGGCTCGCTTCCCGGATAAGGCACCACCACCGACTGCACGCTGGCCTGCAAAAAGCTGGGTAAGGAATCGAAGATATAATCGCCGCCGATGCGGTTGAAGTTGGCGGTGTTCCACTGGAATCGTTCAAAGGCCGCACCCATTTTGAAAGTGTGCGGGCCGCGCACTACCGTGAGATCGTCCGATGGCTGGAAGTTGTTCATACGGAAATAGCGGGGATCGTTGATAGTGGCGCCCAGAGTGGACAGCCCGCGCACACCGACGCGCCCGAACGGCTGGCCGGATATGAAGGAAAGGTCGGCGGGCACTCCGGCCTGATTCAGCAAGTCGACCAGCGTCACGGAACGGTTGAACCCCATTCGCGCTGTATTCAAAACCGCGTTCGAAATAACCTGCGTCGCATTGAGTGTGACGTACTGGTTGCGATGCAGCTCGTCTTCGGCAAACAGCCCGAGCACGTGATCCGGAGCATCCTGGCGTATTTTGGTGCTGTTATCGAGCGTATACCGGGTAAAGAACGAGTACTTCGCGTTGGCATTCCAATCGACTTTGCCGGTAACATAATCTCCCCGCGTGGGCTGTTTCTGGCTGAACCGCACGGCGGCGATTCCCGCTCCCACCGCCGGCCCGTTGGGCACCGGGAACAGGTTGAGATAGGGGACCACCTCGGGCTTTACACTGATCGGATTAAGCCCGGGGATGATTCCCTTCCGGGCATTCAGATCCGGCACAAGACCGAACTTGGAAACACCCAGGCGTTCTCGGAGACCCTCGTAATTGGCGAAATAGAAGACATGGTCGTGGCGAATGGGGCCACCGGCGGCGCCGCCAAACTGGTTGCGCTCAAAAGCGGGAATGCGCGATGCCGGGTCGTCAAAATAGTTCTTGGCATCCAGCGCCGAGTTCCTCAAGAATTCGTAAAGATCGCCATGCACCGAATTGGTGCCCGATTTGCTCACGGCGTTGATGAGAGCGCCCATCGAGCGTCCATATTGAGCGCTGGCGTTATGCGTAATCACCTGGAACTCGAGGATCGACTCCACGCCTAATAACTGGCCGCCCGCGCCGCCCGGCGTAAAATTCTGCGAATCGTTCAGGTCCGTTCCGTCCAGCATGAACAGGTTCGAGGTCAGACGCGCGCCGCCCACGGAGAACTTCACCCCACGCCCCTGGTTGGGGCTGTTTCCGGCGGATGTCGCCACGTTGACCCCCGGCTGCAAATAGATCAACTGATCGAAACTGCGTCCGTTGAGCGGCAAAGCGCGCACCTTCTGGCTATCCACCAGCTCGGCAATGCTGGCATTGGAAGTCTGCACAACTGCGGCTTCCCCGCGCACCTCGATCTGTTCGGAAACCTGCTGCGGCCGCAGCGCAAAATTCAGCACCTGTTGCAGGCCCACTGTCAAAGTGATCTCCTGCTGAATTGCCGTGCCGAATCCGGGGGCCGACGCTGTGACCTTGTATTTGCCCGGGCTGAGCGCCGGAACGTAATAGAGACCGGACACATCGGTCTTTGCCGTGCGGCCTTGATCCGTATCCAGGTTTGTAATAACCAAAGTGGCGTCCGGCACTGATCCGCCGCCCTGGTCCAGGACGATTCCCGAAATAGTTGCGGTTGTTTGCGCCGAAACGTAGGCGCATCCGGCGATCATGGCCAGAACTAGGACAGGTAGTCTCACCCCCAACCTCCTCGTGCTGCAGGGCCGCCTGAAGCGTACGGCCTCATGGGTGGCAAGTATAACACCGGAGGCAGGAGCGGGGCTAGCGCGAGGCCGCGGTCAGATCGCGCGCCCCTTCCTCAAACGGTACGTCGCGCTTCAAAACCATGGAGGCCGAGCGGACCCAGTAGAGATCGCCATGATGCGCCGCGAACGGCTCGCTGCCTGCCTGCAAGGCTCGGATCTCTTGAAGCATCAGCCGGCGCATCGCAATGATCGCGGTGTCACTCGTGCCCAGCCGTTCCCGCGTCCGATCCACATTTGCTCCCATGCTCTCCTGGATCGCCATATCCTGCGCGGCAAATCCGTGAATGCCCGTCATTGAGGCAGTGCGCTGCTTCTCGCGGTCGATGCGGTAATCGTTGTCGCGGTTCCGCACAGGACGAAAAGTAACCGGGTCCACCTTGGCATGGACAAAGGACTCGTTCCGGATGGCTTCCCGCTCCTCTTCGGAAAGCGGCGCCTCAGGGTTCCAGCTTGTCGTCCAAACCCAGCAGGTCTCGTCGTCGCGCGGCACCCAGCAGTGACCGTGAATCGAGAGGCCCTTCTCATACGGGATGATCGTATGACTGGGCAGAAGAAACTGGGTCAATCGCCAGTAATACGTGTCCTCTTCCGCGTTGCGGCGCACCGCAATCACCAACCCGTAGTCGGTCTTTTGGACCGTAAAGCGCGGCGACTTGTCCAGCAGATGATACCGCGCGCGCAGATTCGCGCTGTTTTTGACTTTCTCGACGTATTCGCCAGTGACGCGGAAGGCCTCCACACTGGCGTGCAGAAAATTGGAATGGCTCGAATCGATGCCGCCCTCGATCGCCTGCAGGTAATTGGTCTCCTGGAAGCGCTTTGAGACATGCCGGTGCGTCTCCGGCACCCGTGCCCATTCCAGCTTGGGCAATTCGGGTATCTGCTCCGGCGGGCCAAGATAGGCCCACACGACGCCGCCCTGCTCACGGGTCGGATACGCGGCGATGCTCACCTTGTTGTTGAAGCCGTATTCGGGCGGCTCATTGGGCATATCCACGCAAACTCCGTTGACGTCGAACTTCCAGCCGTGATAGACACAACGCAGCCCGCATTCCTCGTTACGTCCCCAGAAAAGACTGGCGCGGCGGTGCGGGCAGAACTCATCCACCAGGCCTACCCTACCCTTGGTATCGCGGAAGGCCACCAGGTCTTCTCCCAACATGCGCATCCGCACCGGCGGAGAATCCGGCGCCGGGACTTCGCTCGACAGCAGCGCCGGCAGCCAATACCGGCGAAAATAATCTCCGGCCGGAGTGCCCGGCCCGGTTTGCGTGAGCAAATCGTTTTCTTCACGTGAGAGCATGCGTTCCTCCCCTGCGCCCGGTCATAAGAAACTCCGCAAGACCTGGGCGGCTTCCGCGGCTCGTCCTTCACCGACCAGGTCGTGCGCCTGGCGCGCTCCGCGGCGCAGGTGGTCTACCGCCTCCCGTTCGGGCGATTCCGGCTGCTGCGCCAGAAAGAAACCGGTGATAGACCAGATGGCATCCAACTCCGCCTCGCGATAGACCATGTGTTCGAAGGCTGTGGACACCTCCAAATGCGCCACAATGGTGCGTAATGTTTCGGGCGAAAAATCCCTGACGTTTATGATATGCGCGGGGTCGGCCGGTTCCGGTGTCCGCGCTCCGTTGCCGTTTACGCCCACGGCAACACGGTAGCATGGATCAGGCTTGCCGGAGGGCCGCCAGGCATTCGGTGCACTGGCAGATGTGCCGTAAGTGGTCGTAGGAATAAATACCAGTGTTGTGGCCGTCACTCCAACTGATGCGAATCGCATAGTTGCCGACTGGCTCGACGGAGAGCATCGTCAGCTTCGGTTTGTACATCTGGAAGGGATTATCGGCTTCAGGCTGGCGCGGAGGAGTTCCATGCGCGCCGGTACAGGTCGCGCACGGGCACTTGTCCCGCAAATATTGCATGCCATATTCGCTGTGGTGCCGGTCTTTCCAATCGATCTTGATGCCCCTCGATTTGGAAATGGCGATGTGTTCGGGATCGGTGGAAACAGTCATTGCTAATTTAGGAGGCGCTCGACATCGCGTACGCCCGAGATGCGACGCATAGCCGCGACGAGTTTTTCGAGCTGTTTCTTGTCGCGCACATCCACTGTCATTTCCACGAGCGCGCCATCCTGCTCCAGCTCGGTCTTGGCTTCCAGGCTGCGAATATTCGTGTTCTCGTCAGAGAGAACTGAGGTGAGCTGATTGAGCATGCCGGGCCGGTCGTCGGTGTGCACCACGATGCGTACCGGGAAAGCGTCGGCCGTCGAACGGGCCCATTCGACTTCGATCTTGCGCTCCACATCGTACATTAGGCTTTGCACGTTGTGGCACATCCGCGAGTGCACCGCGACACCCTTGCCGCGAGTCACATACCCGACAATGGCTTCGCCGCGGATGGGGTTGCAACACTTGGCGCGATAGACCAGCAAATCATCCATGCCGCTGACCTTGATGACAGCATCCCCATCCGCCGGCCGCCCCGGCATGGGCGCCGCGGCAGTCTCGGCAGAAGCAGCTGGTTTGCTTTCTTCGGGCTCGTCTTTAATCGTCTCCGGCGCCAGTTTGCTCAGAACCTGCCTGGCGGAGAATTTGCCGTAGCCGAGCGCCGCATACAGGTCTTCCATCTTGCTGTAACCGTAATCGGAGGCGACTTCGTCCAGGTCGCTCTTCGTCACGCGGCTAAACTGGAACCCCAGGCGCCGGGCTTCCTTATCCAGGTATTTCTCCCCGATCTCAATGGCCTTGGCGCGCTCGCTGGCGTTGATGAGATGCTTGATTTTGTTGCGGGCGCGTGCAGTTTTGACAAACGCCAGCCAGTCTTTACTCGGCTGATGGCCGGGCTGCGTCATGATCTCCACCACGTCCCCATTGCGCAGAGAGGAGCGGAGCGGCACAATGCGCCCGTTTACCTTGGCGCCGATGCACGTGTTACCCACATCCGAATGAATCGCATATGCGAAATCGATAGGAGTCGCTTCCCGGGGGAGCACGATCACCTTGCCGCGCGGCGTAAACGTGTAGACCTCTTCCGGATAGAGATCCACTTTCAGAGTGGACATGAACTCGCCCGGATCCTGCATGTCCCGCTGCCATTCCACCAGATGCCGCAGCCAGGCAATGCGCTGGTCGTCGGCCGCGGGTCCTTTGCGGCCCTCTTTATACTTCCAGTGCGCCGCGATGCCTTCTTCGGCGATGCGGTGCATCTCTTCGGTGCGGATCTGCACTTCGAACGTCTGGCCGTGTGGTCCCACCACGGACGTGTGCAGAGACTGGTAAAGGTTGGGACGGGGAATCGCGATGAAGTCCTTAATCCGGCCGGGGATGGGCCGCCAACGATTGTGAATTACCCCTAGTGCTGCGTAGCAATTCTTCACGGAATCAGTGATAATGCGGAGCGCCATCAGATCATACACCTGGTCCATGGCGATCTTCTGGCGGCGCAGCTTCTGAAATACCGAATAGGGCCGCTTGATGCGGGCGTCCATGCGGGCGGGGATGCCCTCCCCAAGCAATTCGTTTGCGACAATCTGCTTGATTTCCGCGAGAAATTCTTCATTGGAGTGGCGCCGCGATTCCATGGCCGCCACGATCTCGCGATAGGCATCCGGCTCGAGGTATTGAAACGCGAGGTCCTCCAACTCGCCCCGGATCTTCCCCATTCCGAGCCGGTGCGCGATCGGCGCGTAGATTTCGATGGTCTCGCGGGCGATCCGCTCACGCCGCTCCGGGCTGAGAAATCCGAGCGTCCGCATGTTGTGCATCCGGTCCGCCAGTTTGACCATGATGACCCGGATATCCTCGACCATAGCCAGCAGCATCTTGCGGAAGCTCTCCGCCTGGCGATCTTCGGCCGAATAGAAATCGAGTTTGCTGAGCTTGGTAACGCCATCGACACAACGCGCAACGTCTTCGCCGAACTCCTTGCGAATCTGGTCGGTCGTGACGCTGGTGTCTTCCACTACATCGTGCAGAAGGCCCGTTTCCATGGCCACAAGGTCCATGCGCATATCGGCGAGGATTTGAGTCACCTTGATGGGGTGAACCATGTAAGGCTCGCCGGAGTCGCGCATCTGGCCCTCATGCCACTGGCGCGCAAACCGGAACGCCGTTTCCAGAGGCGCCAAATCGTCTTTAGGCCGATATTCGCGGATCTTGGCTTCCAAGTCGCGATAGAGCAGTTCGACGGAATCGGGGGGAGGGGCTACTACAAGGGGTTCTGTGGGGCTGACGGACTCGGACGGCACTATAGGTTAATTGTAAAACAGGGAGCGCCGGCGCGCCGCCCTCGAGCCGCCGGCGCCACCGCAGCTACTTGGTATCGGCGACGATACCGCCGCCAGTTTTCTTTTCCTTACGTTCGGCTTTTACCTTCTTGGTCTCGAGGGCCTTCTGGACCCACGAATCTGCTTCCTTGACTTCCTTCTCGTATTCGTCCTTGGTGTCCACGAGGTCGGCACGCTCCCGGATCAGAAGGTTTTTGTACGACATTGCGTCTTCATACTCCGGATTGATCTGGAGAGTCTTATCGAGCGCCTGCAAGCCGGCATTGATGACGGGCAGATACTTCTCTTTCAGTTCGGCTTTGACCTTCTTGTCTTTCAGGGGCCCGGGGTCATCCTGCTTCATGCCCAGATCCGCGCGAGCCATACCATAGATCGGATACCACTTGGACCAGGCAATGAATCCCATGCTGTAATAGGCATCCGCATTGTTGGGATCGACGGCGATGAGCTTTTCGTACCACTGCTGGGCGTCATCCCACTTCTTCTGATTCAAGTAGAGAGATGCGATGGAAGCGATGGCCACTGTATTCTTCGGGTCCTGCTCCAGGACCTTCAAGAAATTGTCATAAGCCGCTTTCGCCATCTGGGCATTCTCCGGCGATTCCGCGCCGGGAATGTATTGCTGCATGTAGGCGGTCGCCAGATACAGCCGCGCGACGGGAAAGGTCGGATCCAGTTCCACTGCGGTCTTGAAATGCTCGACGGCTTCCGCATATTGCGCATTGCGGAACGCCTGGGCGCCCTTGTTGAGCTGATCCCGCGACTGTAGTTTCTGGCAGCTTGTGCCCAGAATCGCCAGGGCCGCGACAGCGAGAATCAGAGTAAGATTGCGCATCTCAGTTCCCTGCCTCCGATTTGGGTGTCATCAGCCCGACCTTGTCGATTCCAGCGCCATGAGCGATATCGATCGCGCGCGCCACGGGGGCAAATTCCAGATCGGGATCGCCCTTCACGAAGACGACACGCTCTGCGCGCGTCTTGAAGATCTCAGCCAACCGCTCGCCCAGCTTGTCTTCAGTCACTGGGTCCTGGTTGATCTTTATGGAGCCGTCTTTCTCGATGACGATCACGACGGTTCGCAGATCGGACAAGTTCGGTTTGGAATTCGGCGGAGGCGGTTGCGGCACCAGGGCTTCCAGACCATGCGGCGTCAGCGGCGTGATCACCATGAAAATAATGATCAGCACCAAAAGGACGTCGATCATGGGGGTCATGTTGATGTCGGACTTCGGACCACCCTTTGAGCCAGTTGTCATTGCCATAAAATTGCTCCTTAACTAATCCCTACGATCGCTATTGGCCCGCAGGCTTCGCGCCCGGCTTGTTCTTATCCTGCTTCACCTGTTCGGTCAGTAATCCCACCTGGTCGACACCGGCGGCGCGCAGATTATCGACGACTCCCACGACCTTTTCGTACTTGGCGCGGGAATCGGCCTTGATAAAGACCGTTTTGTCGAGCCGATTGGTGAGCAGATCCTTCACCTTCGAAGGCAGATCTTCCGGATTCATCTGGGTGGTATTGAGAAACGTGCGGCCGTCGCGCGTGACCGCCACCAGGATCGCGTCGCTCTTGTCGGCTGCCTGCATCGGAATGGGGTTCTTGGTCTTTACGAGATTGACGGGAACGCCCTTCGATAACAGCGGAGTGATGACCATGAAGATGATCAGCAGCACCAGCATCACGTCCACCATGGGGGTGACGTTGATATCCGATACCGGAGGATTCTCCTTGGCTTTCTTAAATTCGATTTTCATCGGCTCTCTCCATGGAACTCGGCAGGAGCGGGAAGCTCATGGGGAGCTTCCCGCCGAAATCAACTCGCCGGATCCCGGCTCTGCTTCTTGACAACTCTGCTCTGCTACTTGCGGGTAGCGGCACGCTGGGTGCGCTTCAGGAAGTAGTCGATCAATTCGGAGCTGGAGTTCCCCATCTCCACATCAAACGCTTCAATGCGGTTGGTGAAATAGTTGAACACCATGACGGCGGGGATGGCGACGAACAGTCCGATAGCGGTGGTGACGAGGGCTTCGGAAATACCGCCCGCGACAGCGCCCAGACCGGTCGACTTCTCGTTGGAAATTCCCTTGAACGCGTTGATGATGCCGACGACAGTCCCGAACAGTCCGACGAACGGAGCGGTGGAACCGATCGTCGCCAGGCCGCTGACGCCGCGCTTCAATTCGGCGCGCACGATAGCCTCGGCGCGGTCGAGAGCGCGCTTGGAGGCGTCGATCTCTTCGCCCGGGATATCCGTGCTGATCTGGTGGGCCTGGAATTCCTGCAGACCGGCTACCACGACTTTGGCCAGATGGCTCTTCTTGTAGCGGTCCGCAATCTTGACCGCTTCATCGAGCTTTCCTTCGCGCAACGCGCCGGCTACGGCCGGGGCAAATGCACGGGATTGTTTCCGGGCCGCGCTATACGCCATAAAGCGATCGATCATGACGCCGATGGAATAGGCGGACATGATAAACAGCAGAATGACGACGGCCTTGGCCAGCGAACCCATCTGGTTCCACATGGAACGCGGATCGAACGCTACGCCACCGCCTTCCTGGAGCAATAAAAGCGACCACACTTGCAATTGCAAAAACATTGTTTTTCTCTCTCCTGCGAGTTGATTTGACTTCCTGTCCGTACCCTTAACGGGTGCGGACCTATTGACTCAATGTGAAATTGACATCAATCTCTGTATCCACGCCGACCGGTTCTCCGTTAAGCTGCGTCGGCTGATAAACCCATCGTTTCACCGCGTCCAGCGCGGCGGGAACCAGCAGCGGATGGCCGCTGATCACCTTCAGATCCTCGATGGTGCCTTCCTTGGAAATAAGCGCGTGCAGTTTTACCACGCCCTGAATGCGAGCCTGCTTCGCCAGTGGGGGATAGACCGGCTTGGGCTGCTGAACGAGCTTGGCCCCTTGCACGTTACCGCCAACGCGGATGCGTTGCGGGACGACCGCCTTTTCCTCTTTCTTAACGGGCGGCGGGGGCGGAGGAGGCGCGGCGCCAACACCGCCTAAGATACCGCTCAGTACGCCGCTGGCCACGCCGCCGGCGACACCGCCCACCACACCGCTCGCGGCGGAGGGTGGCGGCAGCTCATCTTCGCGGATCATCGCAATCTGTTTCGGGACTTCCTTGGGCGCCATCAGTTTGCCGGCATCGAACTGGCGGGGAATCACTTTCACGACTTTGGGCGCTTCGGGCGGAGGAGGAGGCGGCGGTGGGGGCGGCGGCGGCGGAGCCACCAGGAAACTGGTCAACTGGCTCTTCGGCAACGCATCGAAATAGATCATCGGAATGATGATCAGAATTACGATCAGAACCACTTGCACCATAGTCGAGACCATCACGGTCCACGTCTTGTGCGTTTTTCCGGTCGCAACGAATGTTTGCTCAAACATTTCCATAGCAACTTCTCCTCTCTACTTCGCCACCCTCGTGGGAGTCTTACGAACCGCTTCCGCGCGTGCCGGCGAGGGCGCCGGACCAGGAGCTCTCTTCTTCCGCTTATCAGCGTAATTATGCCAGAAAAGAACGATCGGGGAGGCTACGAAGACAGACGAATAGGTGCCCACGATAATTCCGCACACCAGCGCGAAGGAGAACCCGTGCAATACGGGTCCACCCCAAATAAACAGCGCGATTACCGTCAAGAACGTCAGCCCCGACGTCATCACCGTCCGGCTCAGCGTTTGGTTGACGGATTTGTTCATAATGGTTTCGAGCGAATCGCGGCGCATGATCTTCAGGTTCTCGCGGATGCGGTCGAAGATCACGATGGTGTCGTTCATGGAATAGCCCACCAGCGTCAACAGCGCCGCGATCACCGTCATGGTGATGTCCTTGTTGAATAGCGAGAAGAGACCGATGGTGATGATCGTGTCGTGGAAACACGCAATCACCGCGCCCAGACCGTAAATCCACTCGAAGCGGAAAGCGATATAAACCAGCATTCCCGCGAGCGCGTACAAAGTGGCGAGCACCGCTTTATTGCGTAGCTCGGCCCCCACGCGCGGGCCGACCATTTCCACGTTCCGGATATTGAACGGCGACAGATAACACTCCTGCTTGAGGACGTTCAGAATAGCAGGTGTCACACCGGGAACGGAAGACAATTGATTGAAGTCGGAGATCAATCCGGAGCGCGGCGGGGTATTGCGGAAGTTGAGAATCGCCGATACCAGCGACTGGAACTGTGGATCGCTCATCGCTACGCCGGCCCTCGCCAACGGATCGCGCAAGCGCGTCATCAGGTCCTGCTGGCTCGCGTTGTTGAGGTCCAGCTTGCCGCTGTTCGGTTGCCCAAAGGTCGCCGTCAACACATCCGCCATCGCCTGGCGGTTGATATTCAACTGCTTCTCTTCTTCCAGTTCGGTGCCGATCACGACTTCGTTATTGGCCGTAACATCGGTAAAGTTCTGGACACTGACTTCGCCTTTGACTTTTTGCCCCAGTGCGGTGCGGATCTTATCGAGCGGCGGCGGAGAAGCAAACTTCACCGTCATCTGAGCGCCGCCTTTGAAATCGATACCGTATCGCAGCCCGCCCTTCATCGCAATGCTTGTCAAACCCGCCACTGTGAGCACCAGTGAGGCGATGATGAACGGCCACTTCTTGCCTAGAAAATCAAAATCCGTGTTCTTGAATAATTGCATCGAACCTTGCCAGGCTGGTCCCGTCCAAACCCATTGGACACCAACCTCTTAGAAATTGTTCCAGTCTAAATACTCAATTCCTGCATGCCCCGCTGGCCGGCGAGTTCGTACCCGAAGATTGTCCGCGAAACGAACACGGCCGTGAAAACGTTGGCAGCCAAACCAATTGTTAAGGTTACCGCAAATCCGCGCACTGGGCCTTCCCCAAAAAGGAACAGGAACGCACAGGAGAC
Organism: Terriglobia bacterium; assembly: GCA_003175985.1. Taxonomy (GTDB): domain Bacteria; phylum Acidobacteriota; class Terriglobia; order Bryobacterales; family Bryobacteraceae; genus PSRJ01. The sequence continues at coordinate 8,716 of PSRJ01000245.1, read as the reverse complement.
AATCGTTGTAACGTGTGTATCGACGATGGTCCACCATGCCTTGCCAAAGCCCGCATCTACCGCCGAGACCACCGATTTGCCGGTTCGCAATTCCTCGCGAATCCGCTCGAAAATCAGGACGTTAGAATCCACCGCCATACCGATCGTGAGGATGATGCCGGCGATGCCTGGCAGCGTAAGCACAGCTTTGAAGTAGGAAATCGCTGCCAAAAGTACTACTGTATTGAGGATCAGAGCCAGTACCGCGTTCACGCCGCTGCGCCGGTAATAGACGAGCATTACAATCACGACCGCCAGCAAGCCCGCGATGCCAGCCAGGAACCCCTCGTGAATGGAATCGGCGCCCAACGACGGACCGACGGACCGCTCTTCCAGATAAGTCACGCCGGCGGGCAAAGAGCCGGAACGCAAATAGCGGCTGAGATCCACGGATTCATCTTCGCTGCCCAACCCCGTAATCCGGCCGGAATCCTCGATTCTGCTTTGGATCGTTGCGACACTTACGATGTTGTTGTCGAGCACCACCGCCAGGCGGTTCCCGATATTCGCTTCCGTAAAGCGGGCGAAGCGCTTGCCGCCATCCTGGGAGAGCGTGAAATTCGTCTCCCACTTGCGGAACTCATCCTGCCCGGCACGAGCATTGCGCATCTCGCGCCCGGTGATTACGGGAGTCTTGGTGACCAAGTACCACTGCTCGCCCTCGGTTCCGCCGCGGGGCAGAGCCCGAACCATCTTGGTGTTGAGCGGGAGGACACCGCCGTGCTGCGCTAGACCGGCCTCGCGGCTGGCGAAGGGACCGTCCTTGACCTCGGTGATCTCCAGGACCGCCGTAGTGCCGATGAGTTCTTTCACCCGCGCTGGATCGTCTACGCCCGGCAACTGGACGAGAACCTCGAACTGATCTCCAGCCCGGCCATACTGCTGCACCGTGGGCTCCGTGAGTCCGAGTTGGTTGATGCGGTTGCTGATGGTTTGGATTTCGCGCTCGACGGTGTCGCGCTTCAGGGCCACCAACTCCGAGGGCTTCATGCGCAACGCGTAGTCGGTGGAGTTCTGCGCGGTCAGCACCCAGTCGCTATACCGCTCGTTGATGAGGCTGCGGAAGGCACTCGATTGGGTAGCCACCACGCCCTTAATTGTAATTTCTACACTATCGGCGTCTTCCGGCCGCTGGGGATCATTGCGGTCGATACTGGCCCAAGTGATGTTCTGTTTCTTAAGATCGTCCTTCAGCCTCTCGATCGCCTGATCCGCGTTGGCCTTCACCGCGTCTTGCACCTGAACCTGAAGCACCAGGTGGCTGCCGCCCTTAAGGTCCAACCCGAGACGGATGTTGCGCTGCCAGTTCCGCTGAAGATCCGCCACCGATTTCGGAAAACCGATGACGCCCACAATGCAGGCCACGATCACCACAACAATGACCAGGCTCCGTGCCTTCAAATTATTCGCCATGGGAGTTTAATTGCCCGTCCAAATAAGATACTACGAATCTACTTCTTGCCTTCACCCGAGACCAGACTCGAGACGGCATTCCGCGCCACCTGGATCTTGACATTGTCCGGTTTGACGCGTAATACCAGCGTATCATCGCTCTCGATGGCGATGATTGTTCCGACAATCCCTCCGCTGGTCAAAACCACCTGGCCGTTCTGCAGTGCCGCCAGCATCTTCTGCTGCTGCTTCTTCTGGCGCTGCATGGGCATGAACAACAGAAAATAGAAGATCCCAAAAATGAGGAGAATCGGCAGGAAACCCAGCAGAGAATTCGGCGTCGATGATTGCAAAAACAAACTCAGGAACACGTCACGACCACACGGAAATCACTCGGCATCCGGCGAGGCCGAGCGGAAAGTCCGGAGACATTCCGGAAAGGAACCCGATAGTATAGCCTGCCTGATCTGCCGCATGATGTCAAGGTACCGCTGGAGGTTGTGCCGGGTAGCGAGAACTGCATACAAGATCTCCCCGGACTGGAACAAATGGCGGAGATAAGCTCGGGAGTATCCCGAACAAGTATAACACCGGCAGTTTTCATCCACCGGCGCCGGATCGTCTTTGTACCGCGCATGTTTGATGATGACGCGCCCTTGTGAGGTGAACAGATACCCGTTGCGTGCATTCCGCGAGGGAAGCACGCAGTCCATCATGTCCACGCCGCGAGCCACGTATTCGGGAAGCTCGGCGGGCATCCCCACGCCCATGGCATACCGCGGCCGGCTACGCGGCAAGATGCTCTCAGCCGCCTCGACCATTTCCATGCTGAGCGGGCGCGGTTCTCCCACGGAAAGCCCGCCGATCGCGTACCCCTCCGCTTCCAGTTCCACCAGAGCTTCGGCGCAAGCCCTGCGCAGGTCCGGGAACATCGAGCCCTGAACAATCGGGAATAGCGCCTGCCGGCTGGGATCGGTTGCGTGGCGGCGGTAGTGAGCCATCGCCTGGCGCGCCCAGCGTACCGTCCGTTCCATACTTGTCCGTGCGTATTCGTGGCTCACCGGATATTCCGGGCACTCGTCGAGCATCATAAGAATGTCGCTGCCCAGCGCAAGCTGCACGTCGACAGTGGATTCCGGCGTGAAACTGTGGAGATCGCCATCCAGATGCGACTGAAACACGACGCCTTCATCGGTGATTTTGCGCAGGCCGCTCAGACTGAATACCTGAAACCCCCCGGAGTCGGTCAGGATAGCGTTCGGCCAGGACATGAATGTGTGCAGCCCGCCGAGCCGGCGGATCAATTCATGCCCTGGCCGTAAGAAGAGATGATATGTGTTGGCCAGCAGAATCTGCACGCCTAATTCTCCCGCGAGGTCTCTTTGTGTGAGACCTTTGACTGTCGCTTGCGTGCCAACGGGCATGAAAACGGGAGTCTCGATGGTCCCGTGCGGTGTGTGCAGCAGGCCGGCACGCGCCCGAGTTTGCGGACACTCTGCCAGAAGTTCGAAGGTGATGCGCAACTTTGATTGTACGCGCGGGTGGCTCGTCGGCCCGCGTCCAGGATTGTGATCCGCTTTACAGGGGCCGTTTGCGTGCATAAAGCCCCCTGAGGGAGTGCAAAGATACATGAAACTCGCAAGCCTGTTCGTTCTCTTACTGGGGATTTCGCTGGCACAGGAACCAAACCCGACGCAACGCCAGCAGGCGTTGACACCTAACGAAACCGGCCAGCCTATGCCGATCTTCCGCGTCACCGTGGTATCGCGCACGACCAAGGCAATCAATTATCACCACCGGACGGGCCAGACGAAGGTGGACTTTCGCGGAACGGAGCTGATGCCAGCCGCGCGAGGAAAAGCCGATGTAGACAGCCGGCTCGGGTCCACGAAGATCGAAACGCACCTGGATCATCTGACGCCGGCAAGCCAGTTCGGGCCCGAGTACCTGACCTATGTGCTCTGGGCAATCACCCCCGAAGGGCGTCCCGCGAACCTGGGTGAGGTTGTCCTTCAAGGCGATCATGCGGATCTGCTTTCCACTACCGATTTGCAGAGTTTCGGGTTGATCGTAACCGCGGAGCCTTATTTCGCGGTGACGCAACCGAGCGATGTTGTGGTGGCCGAGAACTTCATCCGCAACGATACCACCGGGACGATCGAACAAGTCGACGCCAAGTACGAATTGCTTCAGCGCGGCCAATACATTCTGAACCGCTCCGCGTTCAAGCCTATCCGGATCGATCCCAAGGGGCCGTTGCAACTCGCGGAAGCGGAAAACGCCATGGAGATCGCGCGCATTGCAGGAGCCGATCGCTATGCCGCCGATACCTTCCAAAAGGCCAAGATCGACTTGCAAAACGCGCAGGATTTTCTGAATAAGAGCCACAACCGCAAGAGCTCTGAAACCAACGCGCGCGAAGCGACCCAGATGGCCGAAGACGCACGCATCATAACCCTTCGCAAGATCCGCGAGGAGGAACTGGCCGCGGAACGCGCGGCGGCCGCGCAGCGCGAAGCCGACGCCAAAGCGAAGGCCGATCTTGCCGCCCAAGAGGCTCGGCTGGAGCAGGAACGCCGGGCCCGCGCCGAGTCCGAACGCCAGGCCGCCGAACAAGCCAGATTACAAGCCCAGGAAGCCGCCAGTCGCGCCGCCCAAGAGAGAGCCGCAGCCGACGCGGCCCGTGCCGCTGCCCTGGAACAGCAGAGAGCGGCGCAGTCCCAGGCGCAGCAGGCCGAACAGGCCCGGCTAGCCGCCGAGCAGGCCCGTCAGGACGCCGAGCGCGCCCGCGTCGAAGCCGAACAACAACGGCAGAAGGCGGAAAACGAAAAAACACAGCTTCGCGAACGTCTGCGACAACAGCTCAACTTGATCCTGGAAACGCGCGAGACGGCCCGCGGACTCATCGTGAACATCTCCGATGTGCTCTTCGATTTCGATAAGTACACGCTGAAACCGGGGGCTCGCGAAAAAATGGCCAAGGTCGCAGGCATTCTGCTGGCCTATCCCGGTCTGAAAATCCAATTGGAAGGCCACACCGACAGCGTCGGCAGCGATGAGTACAACCTGAAGTTATCCGACCGCCGCGCCAATGCGGTCCGCGATTATCTGGTGCAGCAGGCCGTGCCCGGTAACACAGTGACTGCAGTCGGATTAGGCAAGGCCGGCCCCGTAGCTTCGAACGACACTGGCGCCGGACGGCAGCAGAACCGCCGGGTGGAGATGGTAGTCTCCGGCGAGCCGATCGGAATCTCGCTGACGGAGCCCGATAGCGTTCAGCCGAAATAGAGCCGCTCAAAACACCTTGATGCGCAGAAATTTCTGCGGGTCTTGGCGGAACTCGCGGACCGTGTTCGCGAGTTCCCGGGCGGCGCCATTCAGATTATCGTAGATAACCGATGTCTGAAAGATCGGATTGGCGTTGATCTGATCCGCGCTCTGGATCAGCGAAGTCAACGTCCGGTTCCAGGTGACATAGAGATCGTCGGATTGAAGAAATCGATTCGATCTCGCGCGAGCCACATTCTGGCGCAAACCGGCCAGTTGATCGCGAAGCTGCACGTACTGCGTATCGTCGCGAAGCAGGCGGCCAACCGAGCCTTGGCCCGCCTGGATGCGAGCCAATTCGTTGTCAATCCGCTCGAGACGGGCGATGAAGTCGCGGTATACCGTATCTGTGGAAACCAGGCTGCCCAGGGTAGTCGTGGTTTCCGATATGGCCTTAACGTCGCGCTCCATTCCAGCCAGGCCTTTGCGGAGTTGCTCGTAGATTTCGTCACTATTCACGAATTGGCCAACCCGGTTCCGGCCCTGCTCGATGTCGGTCAACATCACATCAATACTGCGCAGACGCTCGGCAAATTGCTGGAGATCCAAAGTGCGCAGTAGTTCGGGCTGGCCGCGATAGGTAATCTCCGCGTTTGGCTGCACGTAAGCGCCTGCTTTTCCACGGGTAACATCCACGTACTTATCGCCCACCAGCGAATCGGAACTGAGCTGCGCATAAGAATCGACGGGAATATCGGGCAGGTGATCCTTCTCCACCCTCATCGATACGCGGATCACTCGATTCGGTTCATTGGAGCCCGACAGCGAAATATCAGTCACCTTGCCCACGCCGATACCGTTAACGCGGACCGCTGATCCGGAACTCAGGCCGGTCGCGTCCGGAATGGCGATGTACAGCGTGACTCTTTCGGTGAGCAGAGTGCCGCCCGTGAGCAGGAACGCGAGAACGGAAAGAATAGACAGGGCAGCCACGGAAACGACAATGACGCGGATTTTGGCCCAGTTCACGCGGTCGGCAGACGGCATCCAATCGGATTTTACCGCGCGTCGCCGGTATACGAGTTATTTCATCATGGCCGCCGGACGAGGCGAAGCTGCCCCATGGGCCGAAAACAGGGCCTGAAGCAGGATCCCCGATTTTTCCAGCGTCGATAACCGCACCCGGCGCGAGAACACATCGTAGTTGGTGGCTTCAATGCGCTCCAGCAACCGCGAGTAAATCGTGATGAGGGCCCACAACGAAGGGCGGCTACGCGGATGAACCAGTTCCAATAAGGGCAGAGACTCGTCGTAGTAAGCGCGCGCCCTCGCCGCCTCGAACCGCATCAGGCTCAGAAAAGCCTCGGTGCGGTTGCCTGTGCGCAGGTCCTGCCCGGAAACTGCGAAACGGCTTAGATCCTCGGCCGGCAGATAGATGCGGCCGCGCTCGGCGTCCTCGCGGATATCGCGCAGAATATTGGTCAACTGAAACGCGACGCCGCACTTCTCCGCCAGGGGCAGCACGCTGCGCGTATCGAATCCGAAGATATGAACAATGGTGAGCCCGACGACCGACGCAACCTGGTAGCAATACTTGTACAACTCCTCGAAGGTTTCAACGCGCCGCGGTTCCAGATCGGAGGCGACGCCGGCGATCATCTCGCGGAAGTAATCGTGGGGAATGCCGAAACGGCGCACGGTGTGATGAAAGGCCGGCCAGACCGGATGGCCGCTCAAACGCCCCTCAAGCGCGTTTTCCATCTCCACGCGCCAGCGGTCAATCGCCGCGCGGGAAGCGCCGGGTTCATCGCTGAGGTCGTCACAATAGCGCATGAAAGCATAGATCGCGCACATGGCCTTGCGCTGCTGCGACGAAAGCAGCAGAAACGAGTAATAGAAATTCTTGGCGCGTTTACGGGCAACGCGGCGGCAGTAGTCGTACGACTGATCGATCGCGTTCATCAGGCCGCCCGGTAAAAAGCTGTGCGCGCCAACGACGCTAGCAGCAGGCGGACGCGTTCCACCTTCGAAATGGCCGGGCGCGCGCTGAGAACATCGTAGCCCTGCGCTTTGATTTTTTCCAGGATGCGCATTCCGCCCCGGCTGAACAGATCGATATCGAGGGCCAGCCTGCGATCCACCATCCCGGTAAGCGGCAGGCCTTGAAGAAACAATTCGCGCGTCTCCTCCGCAATTTCTTCCATGACAGCGCGAAAAGCAGCTGTAAAGCGGCGCGCGAAAAGTTCCTCAAGGGTATAGCCGTGGCGTTTCATCACATCCAGCGGTATATAAATGCGGTCCTTCAGAAGATCGACGGTGACGTCCTGCCAGAAGTTGGCGAGCTGCAGGGCCGTGCAGGTGGCATCGGAGAGCGCCTGCCGTTCCCGGTCGCCATACCCGCACAAGTAAAGCACCAGCCGGCCCACCGGGTTGGCGGAATTGCGGCAGTAGCCAAACAGTTCGTCGAAGTTGCCGTATCGGTTGACGGTCTGGTCTTGCACGAATGCCTGGATCAGATCGGCAAAGGGCTCGCGTGGAATACTATGCCGGCGCACCGTAGGCAACAATGCGACAAAAACGGGATGCGACGCCGAGCCGGCATACATGGCTTCCAGTTCCCTGCCCCACCAATCGAGCAGGCGCAGGCTTTCTTCGCGCTCGCCCATTTCATCGCCCAGATCGTCCGCCCACCGGCAATACGCATAAACGTTGTAAAAATCCTGGTGCAGCCGTTTGGGTAACAGGAAACTCACCACGTGGAAATTCTCGTAATGGTGGGTGGCGAGCCAGCGCGTATAGGCACACGCCTCCTCCAGCGAATACCGATGGTGTAGTGCTTCCGGGGAGCGGACGAATGCGGCGGGAGGCAAAAACGCGGGCTCGCCCACTACCTGCCTCTAGGGAAGAATCGCCGTCTTCAGGTGCCCGTTGTGGCTCATCAGGTGGCGCATGACGTGCAGCAGATTGGCGAGCGGTTCCTCGCGATTGACAAAAAACGCGGCAGTGATGTGCCCCGCACAAATCAGGTCGAGTGCCTTGCGGATGTAAGCCGGCGTGTGGTGAAAGGTTGCTTTACAGGTGATCTCGGAGTAGTGCAGCAGTGCGGTATCGAGACTGACTTTACTGTCATTGGGACAGCCGCCGAAAAAGTTGACCGTACCGCCTCGCCGTACCATGTCCACGGCCCAATGCCACGTTTGCGGCCGGCCCACCGCTTCAATTGCGATATCCACGCCCCGACCCTGAGTCATCCGCCGGATCGCGGGGATCGGGTTGGAATCCGCGTGCGCTTCAATCAGCTCGTCGGCTCCCAGCGAAGCCGCCCGATCCAATTGCGTTTTGCGCCGGCCCACGGCGATCACGCGGCAGCCATAGAGTTTGGCCAGCTTGACGAACATCAGGCCGATGGGGCCAAGCCCAATGATAGAAATGGTGTCGCCCGGTTTCGGAGCTGTTTCCTCAAACCCCCGCAACACGCACGCCAGGGGCTCGACCAGCGCCGCGTCGTGGTAAGTCACATGTTTCGGAATCACGTAAGTATTCCGCTTCACGATCCGGCCGGGGATGCGAATGTACTCGGCATAGGCGCCGTTGTTAAAAAGTAGATCCTCGCAAAGATTTTCCAGTCCGCGCCGGCAGAAGAAACACTGGTCACAGGGAGCGGAATTCGCTGCGACTACGCGCTCTCCGGGTTGAATATTCGCGACGCCTCCACCGACCGCGACAACGTCCCCGGCCAGCTCGTGCCCGAACACGGCGGGCGGCACGATCATACGGGCGTGATAGCCTCGGCGGAAGACCTTTACATCTGTACCACAGGTCAGCGCCACCTTTACTCGAACCAGAATGTCTTCGTTGCCTATATGGGGAACTGCGACCGACTCCACCTGCAAGTTTTCCTTGCCGTAAAGGACGGCAGCCATCATCTGGCTATTCACTATACGCACCTCTGTGGCTGAACGATTATTTTCAACGATTTAGGTCCAGGATGCAATGCCAAATCGAAACCTGAACGGAT
>PSRJ01000008.1 GCA_003175985.1 Terriglobia bacterium | reverse complement strand
GCGACAGGGACCAGCCTGACCATGGGTTCACCGTTGCTGGCGATCACGATATCCTCGCCTGCGAGAGCGTCCTTAACGAGCCGCGAGAGCTGATTCTTGGCCTCCAGCATGTTGAACTTCATGCGTCCTCCACGGCCTAGTATAGCCTGGCTTGGCCAACTTAGCCAAGGGGGATCATTCCGACGACCGGCGCGGCTCCGCACACATTCCTACGTCCGGTTTGGGCGTATTGCGGCCAAGTGCCCACCGGATGGAGCCGGTTCACCCTTCACTTGGCGACAGAGCGCGAGTAGTCGCTGCCGCTAACGGAAAGGGGCGCGGTGCAAGCAAGGTTGCAACAACCGTGGAACCCTGAGGACCTGTACAGCGTACTCGTTTGGAGGAGATTAAGAACAGTATGCTCCGAAAGCCGATGTGCGGCCCAATCGTATTGATTTCGCTGCTTTCTCCGGTTCGCGCCCAGCAGTCGGATGCTTGGCGCGATCAGTCCCCGCACACCACTCAATTTGTGCAGGTGGCTAAGGATGTCCGTCTCGAAGTCCTGGATTGGGGTGGTTCAGGCCGGCCAGTGATCCTTCTTGCAGGCGGCGGAAACACGGCGCATGTGTTCGACGATTTGGCACTCAAGCTGAAGGGCATCTGCCGCGTGTATGGCATTACGCGGCGCGGATTCGGTGCATCAACGTACGCGCCTTTGGATAACAGTGGCGATCGCCTCGGAGAAGATGTGGTGGCAGTGATTCGCGCTCTCAGACTCAACAAGCCTGTCTTGATGGGTCACTCCATCGCTGGGGCGGAATTGAGTTCAGTGGCGACGTTGCAACCGAACAGCGTCTCGGGTGTCGTGTACTTGGAGGCCGCCTATCCATATGCGTTCGACAACGGAAAAGGGCCGACAATGAAGGAGTTTCTTGAGATACAGGGGCCGCAACCTCCGAGTCCGGGCGCGTCCGACTTAACGAGCTTCAGCGCGCTACAGAACTGGGACGTCCAAGTGTACGGCTTCCGGATGCCGGAGTCGGAATTTCACGAGACGTGGAATTCCACTTCCGAAGGACGAGTGATAAAACAGCGTGATTTCCCCGGATCGCAGAGCTTCATGACCATCATGACAAGCGCCCGAAAATACACGAACCTTCAAGTACCTGCATTGGCCATCTTTGCGATTCCCCACGTGCCGGAGACCTGGATGACCAGGAGTACTGATACGGCGATCCGTGTTGCGGCCGATGCCTATTTCGCAAAGCTTGATGTGCTTGCAGAGAAACAGGCGAAGGCCTTTCAGGATGGCGTCCCCGGCGCGCGCGTCATCAGGGTCAAGGGAATGCACTATATATTTTTGTCGAACGAATCGGGCGTTCTGCGGGAAATCCGTTCTTTCCTGAGGAGCCTGAAGTAGGTCATTTGCGAGGTGAGAATGAAATCCGCAGTTTCCGGGGGATGCGACATTGCGCTTAACGGGTAAACACCGAACTCGGAAACATGAAGAGATGCGGAAGTCCGGTTCCGGCAAATTTCTCGCGAGTAACGGCGTAGCGTTTAGGAATCCACTCGGGCGTATGGTCGCCTATGCTGAGACTGGCCAGAGCGGCGTTGCAGAATTGCTCCCGAACGAATTTGCTGACGAGCCGCCTAAAAGGCGGCTGCGGCCAAAATTGGCCGCCCCACATTTTCTTGATTTGTCAGACGAGTTACTCCACTAGTGCCAGCGGCCGCATGGGCGCGCCCGTGGCGCCGCGCACTTTGAGCGGCGCGGCAATGAACAGGAAAGTCGAAACTCTCTCCGCTGCAAGTTCTTCCAGGTTCAGGCACTCGATGATGTGGATGCCGCTCTCCACCAGCAGGTGCACATGCACCGGCATGGTATCGCTTGGTATTTTCTCGAAGGCCAGTGTGTCGGAACCGGCTGCAAAGATGCCGCGGCTGCTGAGCCAGCGCGCCCCCTCCAGTGACGGTCCGGGGCCGCGGCCGTGAGCCAGGTAGCGCGCCGGCTCGGACCAGTACGCCGCCCAGCCGGTCCGCAGTAGGATTACGTCGCCGGAACGAATCTCGAGAGCTCGGGATGCCGCCTCGACATGATCGGGCGTCACTTCGAAGTCAGCGGGCAAGGCTGGGACGCCTTCGAGTCCCGCGATATCGAGCAGAACGCCGCGGCGCACTATAGGCGCGATCGTATCGACTGAGTATTTGCTCTGGCCACCGGCGAAGGATTGAACGACTGACTGATTTCCGTAAAGCTTGCCTTGCAGCGAGAAATGGCACAGAGCATCGATGTGTGTTCCGGCATGGCCGGCCATGGCCATCGCATCGGCCGATGAGCTGTGGCCGAGTGGACCGATGTGTTCGCCGTGTTCGCGCGTCAGGCTGTAAAGGAACGGCGGGTGAGTGGGAAAATGCGGCATCCCCACGAAGTAAGTCTGGGCGAGGTCGTAGACGCGCGCGCCCGCGATCCGATCAAACAGTCCACTCATTCTTGTCAGAAGCGGTAGTGCAGCGCGAACTGCATCAGCCGGTAACCGAAATCCCCGCCGACTGTTCCGAAGATTGTGCTGTTTATATTCTGATCGCCGGCCCAGAACGAAGGATGGTTGGGAGCGTTGAAGGCATCCACGCGCAGTTCCACGGTCTGGCGTTCGGTCACTTTGATGGCCTTCAGCGCGCTGAGATCGAGACTGAAGATCCAGGGTCCCGAGAATAAGCGCCGCTGCAGGACGCCCAGCGTTCCCGCGGGTGGATTGAAAAAGACTTCGCCAGGAAATGGGCCCGTATTGTTATCGCCGTTCACGCCCGTGCCGTCGCTGGGATTAATCGCCGATTGTGTAATGACGTACGGGCCATTACCGGTCATTTGAAACTTGACGATTCCGTCTAACTGCGATTTGGTGAGGCTGGTATCGGCGGTGTTGTACTGAGAACGGCCTCCGATCGAGCGATTCAGAGTTCCCCGACCGGAAAGAACCGAAAAAGGCGCGCCGGAACTCCAGCTCATGACGCCGCTCACTTTCCAACCGCCGATGACGCGGTTCAGCGGGCGGTAACGGATCCGGTGGCCCACCCCGAAGGGCAGATCGTACGACGCATCGGCCTTGATCATGTGGGTTTGATCGAAGTTGGCGCGTGACCGCTCGATGCCGGGATTGGCAATATCGAGGAAATGTTGAATGCGGGCCTGGCTATCTCCGTCGGCATCGCTCAGGACCTTGGAAAAGGTGTAATTGGCTTCGAAGCTGAGGCCCGAATGCATGCGATGGCGCGCTTCCACTTGTAGGGAGTTATAGCTGGAACTGGAGTAGTTGGCCAGCAAGTCTGAACCTAGTGCATAGGGGTTTTGGAAAAAATTGACGGCGCCGTTGAGCCCGTTTACCTGATACAGCGTTGCCAAGTCCCCGACCTGGCCGGTCTGTATCAGGTCGCGCACGGTCGGATTGGCCAGCAAGCCCCCGCTCGAGATCCTGGGAAAGACAGTCAGGGGCTGGCTGCCCGGAATGCTTGCATTATAGGCGGGGTTGAATATGCCATTGCGCGCCAAGGCCAGAAACCCATTACTCTGGGCGCGAAGGAAATCCGCAAGAAAACCATTCTGCCGGATGATCACCTGATTGAAATCGAAAGCGCGATAGCCGCCTACGACGTGATTCCCTACGTAACGGGCCTCGAAAAGAGTTTGTTTGAGCTGGTGCTGGATGCCAATGGACCACTGCTGAACTCGCGGCCGCCGGAGATTGGGATCAATGAGGCCAATCGTATTGAAAGGGTCGTCCTGATAGAGGGCCGAAAGCTGCACGGGAACCTGGTAGGCAGGAATGGGAATTCCCGGCGGGGCAGAGACACGATCGGATAAACTCGTGCCCGAAGAAATCCGGGAGAGACCGTGATTCGCTTCGGTCATGGTCTCCGGGGCCACGATCGCCTGGTCATTTACGTAACCGATGGAGTACGCCGCACGCAAAGCTGTCTTGCCATTGCCGAACACATCCCACGCCAGACCGATGTTGGGAGCGAATTCCTTGTAATCGCGGTGATACCACGGGCGGCCGACCGAACTGCCCGCGAAATTGAGCGTGGCATTGGACAGCAGAGTCGCGCCCTCGCTGCCCTGTACGACCGGAAGCAGCTCCAGTGAGTCCCGTTCATCCGCGATACCGGGAATGTTGTAACGCAATCCGAGAGCCAGCGAGAGGCGCGGCAATACTCGCCACTTGTCCTGCAAGTACAAGGCATACTCATTAAGGAGAAAGTGATGCCGGATCGGAACGCCAGGGACGAAGCCCGAGGTGCGGCTGGTGACGTTGAAAGTCTGGCTGTAATTATCGATGTAGCCGCCCAGTGTCGCTAATAACGCGTTCGCCGTATCCAAATCAGTGGAACTGATTCCCGGCAACTGGTTACGCGTCAGGGCCGGCTGGCCGGAGCCCATACCGAGACCATAGTTCGGAACAGTCCCAGCCGCATCGGAGGAAGACACGCGCACTCGCTGCATCCAGTAGCCGAATTGAATGAAGTGGCGCCCGCGCTGATAGGCCGCATCGTCAGAGAGCTTGTAAGTGTTCGTGCGCCTGCCCTGCGGCAGGAATTCGTTTACCGGGTCGGAGAAGATCGTCCCGGTTAATAAGTAAGGGCCAAACTGCTGCGAGCTCAAAAAGAACCCGTAAGTCAAATTAAACCCGGCGCGCACCTCGTTGATCAGTCGTGCCGAAGGTATCGAGCGCCAGGAAAACGCGGTAAGGGCGGAATGCGTGGGGTTGCTGACCTTGGGAATGGCGGAGTAATCGTTTTCGGCATCGGGCCGGTCGGAGTTATCGCGGTTCCAGGCGAATGTTCCCGAAACCGCATGCCGAGGGGAAATATTGAAATCGAGCTTGCCCGTGACATTGTCACGGATTTCGTTGTCCCGCTGATTGAAGCGGAAGCCGGCAGTGTTCCGCAAAGCTCCCGGAGTGCTGTCTCCCGTCTGGAAATTGTTAATCTTCTCCGGACCGGGGACCTGGTTCAGAAGATTCTGGATCACCGGATCGAGGGACCGGATTCCCTTCAGCGCGAGCAGGTTGACCTGGCGCACCGCGCCACCGGCGTCCCGATACGTGAAGATGCCGTTCCGTGCTGCGCTGGTGAGAATAGTAGAGGTCACGCCGGCCTGCTGATGAACCCGCACAGCTTCGTAGTTGCCGTAGAAGAAGAGCCGGTCCTTCCGGATGGGGCCGCCCAGGTTGCCGCCGAACTGGTTTTGGTTGAGGCGCGGCCGCTCGATGCCGGCCTGGTTGTTGAACCAGTCGTTCGCCGACGCGGCACTGTTGCGGTTAAACCAGAAGAGTTCGCCGTGGAAGAGATTGGTTCCCGAAGGCGTCGAAAGCGCGGTTTCGGTGGCGCCGCCGGACGCCGCGGCATTGGGGTTCGCAGTTACCACGCTCATCTGGCGGACCTGGCCCATTAGCAATTTGTTCGGACTGTAGTCGAGCGCGTTGTCGCGGAGGTAATTGTCCTGTATGTTGATTCCGTCCAGCGTCAGATTTGAATAGGAGGTGCGAAGGCCGTTGATGACCGTAAATGAGTTGCCGTTGTAGGAGACACCTGGCTGTGTCTGTAGCAGCGCCAGGGGACTGCGGTCCAGTATCGGCAGAGTGCGGATGTCGTCCACGGAAAGCGTGTTCGAGACTTCGGCATTGTTGATTTCCACTGCCTGTACGTCTCCGGTTACATCAACGCTCTGAGTCACGGCTGCGAGAGTGAGTTTGATCTGGGGCACCGGTGTTTCGCGAGCAGCATCTACCGTGATGCCGCGAATCGTAGTTTTCAGGAAGCCTCTGGCTTCCACGGAAAGGTCGTAATCGGCAGGCCGGATGCCGAGCAGGTTATACAATCCATCCGAACTCGTCGTGGTAATGAGCAGCGGCTTGGCGCCTCCGGCTAAGAAAAGGTTGACAGTCGCGCCAAGTACTGCGGCCCCGGACGAATCCACCACGGAACCGGCGATGCGCCCGGAAAGCTGCGCGAAGGCGGGCAGCGACCAAAGCAGGAGGATGACACCCGTGCAGCGCATACCCTCTATTGAACCACCGTAAGGAAGGATTGGCCGCGCGGGCCGCCGCGCCGGTTTTATGTTTCCCTTTTTCTTCGCCTGAGGTACACTGTGCCCATGCGGCTGATTACGGGACCGGCGGGCTCAGGAAAGACGGCCTACCTCCTGGACCGGTTCCGTGAAGCGCTGCGTGCGAAAAACGAGGGTGTCCGCCTGCTGGTGCCCACCGCCACCATGGCCCAGCACCTGCAAAACCTCGTCGCGCGCGAGGGATTGGTATTCCGGTCCGGGCTGATTCAGACGCTGTCCGCTTTCGTGGAGAGCCGGGTCTCCGATTTTCCGGAGGTTCCGGATCCCGTTCTATACCTCGTGGTGGAGCAGGCCGTGGCAAATGTGAACCGGCCGGAGTTCCGCCGCGTCGCCCGTCTTCCTGGTTTTTGCGCCAGCGTGGCGCGCACCATTTTGGAATTCTCATCGGCGGGATGCGATAGCGCGCGGCTGGCGGCATCCCTTCCCGACGCTCCGCTGGCTGCGGCATTCCTGGCCGTGTTTGAAGAAGTGGACCGGGAACTCGATCGCAGGGGCTTATTGCTGCGCTCGAAGCGATTGGAGTGCGCGGCGGCTCGGATTCACGCGGAAGGCACACACGGCATCCACACGATCTGGCTGGATGGCTTTCACGCGCTGCCCGATCCGGAACTGGCAGTGATTCGCGCACTCGGGCAGCACACGGAGGTTACTCTCGCGCTGTCGGAAAGCGATACGGCGCAAAGCGCACGCGAGCGGCTTTTGGCAATGGGCTTCCGCGAAGAGCGCTTTGCGAAGCGGCGCGGCGCCCCGGCGATTGCGCTCGTCCGCGCAGCCGGCATCGAGCGTGAACTGGAGGAGATCGCGCGCCGAATTCTCGAGCAGGCGGACGCCGGGCGGCCGTTTCGCGAGATGGGGATCATCGTGCGCGCGGCTGAAAGCTATGTGCCGTTATTGCGCGCGACGCTCGAAAGATTCGGGATCCCGGCGCGCTTCTACTTCGATCTCAAAGCAGACGAGCACCCCGTCACCCGGTTCCTGGCGGGCGCGATCGACGCCCTGCTGGGGGGCTGGGATCACGCCGCGACTTTAAGAGTGCTGCGGCTGGCCCCTCGATTCGCCGATTCGCGCTCCATGGACCGGTTCGATTTCGCCGTCCGCGAGCAGATTCCAAATACCGGGTTAGGCTCCCTGAAGGCCTTGGCGGGCGAACCGGACGGTCCCCTGGCGCGCTTGATCGATTCTCTTGGGGCGCTGGAGGAATGGCGATCGTTTGAATTGACGGCCGCGGATTGGGCGGCTCGGTTCCGCACGCTCCGCAACTGGTACCGCGCGGCGAGGCCTGAGGTTGGGGCGGAAGTATGGCCTAGCCCGGCGAAGCTGCTGGATCTGTGGGACGAGATCGTGGAAGAAGCGGCCGG
>PSRJ01000035.1 GCA_003175985.1 Terriglobia bacterium | reverse complement strand
TGCTTGCCAATAATCTTGATCCGAACGACCCCACCATCGCCTATGAGGACCCGGACCGGGACGGGCTCACGAACTTGTTGGAATACCAGTCTGGCACCGATCCGAACAAACCGGACACGGATGGCGACGGGTTGAATGATGGGGATGAGGTCAACAAATACCACACGAGCCCGCTCCTTACGGATACGGACGGCGACTTGATCCCGGACGGCGTTGAAGTGACCACGGGCACAAACCCGCTCGACCGCACCAGCTATGATCTCAAAAGCGCCACAGCCACTTCCACGGTAACACCCCCTTCTTTCACGCTCCAGACGAGTGTGGCAAACCCGGTGATGTCGATTCAGTTAGCCTGGAGCGTGAAGCTTATCGATGGAAAGACGACGCTCGATCTAACGGCTGACCCACGGACACACTACACTTCCAGCGATCTGACCATCTGCAGTTTCCAGGTGCAACCAGGACAAGTCTTTTCAGGCAATCCAGGCAGCTGTGTTATCACGCTCAGCCAAAACACATTGAGCACCACGGCTTCCGGCACGGTAACGTACTTCACGCCAGTCGAGATCTCGACACTTACTGTAAACGGGGCGGTAGCTGTAGATGTTTCAGGCAACTTCGCCTATGTAGCGACCGGGAACAGCGGTTTAGCGGTTGTAGACATTACCGATCGTACCCATCCGCTGCTGCGTGGAACTTTGGGTGGGCTAGGCAACGCGCAAGGGGTGAGGGCCTCGGGTCAGTATGTGTTCCTTGTGGATGCAAACGGATTTCTGCGGATAGTGCAGGCACAGAACCCCGCCGCGCCGGTCTTAATTGCCTCTCTTGCAATCACGGGCGCGCCAACGGCTCTGGCACTGCGTAGCGGGTTGGCTGCTGTGGCTGCGGGTACCGGGGGTGTCTCGCTGGTAAACGTCGCGGATATAATGAACCCCGTTTTGGTGTCGAAATTCACCGTGCCTGCTTCAGCCCTTGGTGTGGATTTCGATCCGCAGAGCGGATTGGCCGCGGTAGCAATGGGAACCGGCGGGCTGCAACTTGCCGACATCTCTAACCCGTCCTCGCCAAAGTTGCGCGGCAGCCTGCCGGGTGGAGATGTACGGCGAGTTTTGGTTCGCTTTCCGGCCGTGTTGTTGGCGGACGTGCAGCGTAGTGTTACTGCCGTAAACGTCACCAATCCCGATCAACCAGTCCTGGCGGTATCTATTCCACCGAACCTGGGTGGCGCTCCTGTTGAGATTGCGGCGTTCGGCAATATAGCGATCACGGCGGACACAAGCTTTGGCCGTGCGGTTCCGATCATTGGCATCGCCAATCCTTTGAACCCGGCGACGCTGACCTACTGGAATCTGCAGAGTGCAGGTTTTAGCTCGGGCGTGGCGATCGATAGTAGCTTCGGATACCTAATCATTCCCAATACGCTGCGAATTCTGAAATATCAAAACATCGTGGATACGTTTGGGAAGCCACCCGTCATTTCAATTATTTCTCCGGTACCGGGAGCGCCCTTGATCCAAGGCCAAACAGTTACCTTTGCGGCAAACGCGACTGATGATGTGGCTGTCGCCTCGGTAAGTCTATTGGTGAATGGGAAACTGATCTCCACCGTCGCAACACCACCGTACCAAGCCAACTACACGGTACCTCTGAATGCGACGGCACTGACGTTTGGCGCCACGGCCGGGGACTACGGCAACAACACGGGCGTGGCCGCCGATGTTTCCGTGCAAGTGATCCCCGATCCCCTTACTACGGTGACGGGAGTGGTCGTGGATAATGCGCAGCCTGTCGGGGGTGCGACAGTCACAGTGGGTTCGCTAGGAACTCAGACCACGGCAAACGGGGCCTTTACTCTCACTGGAGTGCCGACTATCTCCGGGAATATCATTGCCATGGCCACGGCTACGATTAACGGAGCCGTGATGGCCGGCCTCTCAACCCCCGTTCCGCCTGTCCGCGGTGGAACTACGAACGTCGGCACCATAACGCTGTCTCCCATTCCAGTCATCACGTCCCTTACTCCCAAATCAGTTCTAGCCAATACGACTGTCACGCTGACCGTTTCCGGGACGAACCTTTCTGGGTCAACATTCGCGTTTTCGCCGTCCACCAACATGAATATTACCGGCTCGTCGATTGCTCCGAGCGGTACGTCCGCGACTCTTACGGTAAACGTCCTGGCAGCCTCCGGGCGTTTTGTACTGATCGCAACGAACGTTGCAGGGCCTTCTGACCCAACGGTGAAACTCGGCTTTATCGAGGGCACCGCTGTTTTCAATACGCTGACGGTGCCAGGGGCCGATCCTGCCGCCGACACGGATACCGATGGCTTGCCGGACGGTTACGAGTTGGTCCTCGGCAGTGACCCTCTGAACGCGGATACGGATGGGGACCTCTATTCGGATGCCGCTGAAGTGGCGAGCATCTCTGATCCGCTCAACCCAGCGTGCACACCGCTCAATTGCAGGGTTTCCGGCGAGAGGGATACCTTCCCGACGTCCGTCTCAAACATCGGATTTACGAGCTCGATGCCAGGCGAAAGCGACTCGATAATCGCTTCAACTCTGAACATAGGGGCGACTTCGAGTTCCGCCCTGGAGTCCGTCAGCCTGCTGTTTTCGACTCTGAATACGGGAGCAACTACAAAGGTATTGCAAGAAGCGGACAGCTTGCTCGCTTCGGTCCTCGCGAACTTCTCAACGAACAATATTCCCTTTGAGGCGGATACGATTCCGTTTTCCGTCTGCAACACGCTCGGCTCATGTGCCGATTATGGGCCGTTGATGAAGGCTCCCAGGCGGGCGCGTGATATAACGACGGTCACCACTAATCGGCCTGGCTCGGACGGCTTGGCAGCAGGGCCAGCGGATGGCAGGTTTTTTGGGGTTCTCTCCGTAACGCCGAGCGGAGGTGCGGGTCGTGTCAGTTTGCGCGCACCCGTGGCCGTGAATTTCTCGGCGCCGCTTGATATTGCATCCATTAATGCTGCGAACTTCGCGCTTATCGCTGACGGGAAGGCGCTGGACGCGGAGATCCGTTACTCGACTGATTTCCGAACGGTCATGCTGCGTTTGCCGCTGCCGCCAGACTCCCGGATTCTAATTCAACTATCCAATCAGATCAAAGATCTCTGGGGGCGTCGCTTGGAAGCATTCGAGAGCGACTTCCATACTGTCGGGCAATCTGAGGCGCCACCTCCTGTCATTGCTCAGAGCCCGCCGTTCGGCGCCGTAGGTTGGCCCACCGACTCGTCAACGATCCGCCTTTATGTCGCCAGCCCGTTGAACATGGATCAGGCAAGCGCAGCACTCCATGTCACGCAGGATGGCGATCCAGTGAGCGGCAGTGTGCAGGTTTCCGAACGAGGCCGCCTACTTGAGTTCATCCCCTCTCAAGCGCTCCGACCAGGAGCCGTCATCAAGATTGCTTTAAGCGGAATCGGCTCGGGAAGTGCACCGCGATCCGACTATGAGGGAGTCTTCACCACGGCATCCGCTCCCAGTGATGTTACAGAAATGACCCGAGCCATCCCTGGGCAGGCCATCGGCAGCGCTCGAAACTCAGTCATCGAAATTGAATACAACCGGCCTCTTGATCCGAATCTCATATCCGCGAGCAATAGTTTCGTGATAGGCGATGCCACGTCGGAGCCGGTTCCCACTCGCATCAGTCTGCGAGGTGATCGCATTGTTCGTCTCGTGCCGGCAGAGCCCTTGGCGTCAAACGCAGAGTACTCCGTGAACATTGCGAGCGTGCTTGACGATTCTGGTCTGGCAACCAATGCTATACAGCAGCATTTTTCTACAGGGGCGGAAGCCAGTTTCGGATCGCCGAGGCTGCAGTCTTCAACACCGGCAGATGGAGCTACGGATGTCGAAGCCACCACAGAACTACGCCTCATTTTTGATAGGCTGCTCAATCCGCTGAGTCTCAGCACCGACACCGTTTGGTTGACAGAAGACGGCGTTCGCGTTTCAAGAAGCATCGCTGTGGCAAGCGACGGCCGAGAAATTGTGCTTACGCCGGTTGCACCGCTCAAACCCGGTAGCCTGGTTCAAGTCAACGTGGTGGGCGTCGAGGACGTGTCCGGTAATAGCGTACCGCTGTCGACAATTAGGTTCCGCATCGGAGGTCGTCAGGGCCTCCTTGCGGCAGGAACGGTCAACAAGAAAGCGAGTTTGCGTGCGACCAGGGCATCAGGTTGGCGACGCACGATTCAGTTCTGGATTAGAAGGAGTAACCCATGAGAGGTATAACGGCTCTTAGTGGCCTGGTACTGGTTGTGGTGTCTGTCTTTGCTCAGCCAGTGCCGTTCGACAGTAAATCAACTGGAACCGACGGAGATCTGAATTATGCGGCCAATCAGGGCACGGTTTACTTTCCTCCGGTCGCCCTAGGCCTTCGGCCGAACAACATCTATAACTTCAAAAGCATCACCATTGGAGCTGGAACTACTGTGCGAGTGTCCGGGTGGGTTATCAATGGTCCAGTTTATTGGCTTGCCCAAGGGGATGTGAACATCGCCGGTACTCTAGACTTGTCAGGTCAAATCGGGCATCCTCCAAATAACCCGAGCGCACGAGCTCCATCAGAACCCGGCGCCGGCGGATATTCGGGCGGGGTAGGCCATCTTGGTAACGGCCAGAACGCTACAACGGGATTTGGTCCCGGTGGAGGGGCACTACCCGGCTTTGATATGAGCAATCCCGATGCTGGTGGAGGCGGCACATACTCGGGCAGCACCTACCTTCAGCCGCTCATTGGGGGTTCAGGCGGTGGCGGCGGTTGCCGAGCGGCAACAAACAACTCTTGCGCTGGAGGTGGAGCCGGTGGCGGCGCCATACTGATTGCGAGTTCGACCAAAATCACCCTTCAAACCGGCGGGATTATTTCTGCCCTAGGAGGCGATGGCAGAAGCAATTATGGTGGCGGTGGCAGCGGTGGTGCAATACGCCTTGTATCTAACACGATTTCCAGCAGCGGCTACATTGAGGTCTGCGGTGGAGGCCGCGGCTCCGGCAGTGGGAACGGTAGCTATGGTGGAGGAGGCGTCGCCCGTGCGGAAGCATCCTCGATCAGCGGTATCAACTTGAGTGGACCGACGTGTAACGGTTTTCAGGGCACTCTTTATACCTCCATTCCGTATGCCGTTGCGCCGCCGGCGGGCGGTCCGTCACTGGTGAGTGTGACTAGCGTAAATGGTCAGAACATCAGCGCGAATCCGTTCATTTTTCCTGACGCAACTGTAACTACGGGCTCGCCCGTCCCCGTGATTATTTCGGGAGCGAATGTTCCCCCCAGCACCACCGGAAATCTGTATATATTCAGTGAAACAAGCCCAGACCAAGCCTTTGCATTTACGTTGAGTGGCACTCTCCAAAACACGAGCGCTACTATTAGCGTTCCGTATCCCGCCGGTGGCTCACGCGGGCTTGCAAAGGCAACCTGGACAAGCCAGTCACAGCAGCCGGTCAAGCGTTGACTTCGAGAAGTAGTCTTGGAGTAACAGGAATCTGAGATGATCAAGACCGCCTGCAAACCAATCTCGACAGGGTTTTTAAGTCGATTGGCATTTCTTGTTTGTTCGGGGTCGGCGGCCTGGGGCCAAATGCCGGTGACGATCACCCTGGCAGCGACCACCTCACCGACCGCCGGCCAGCCAGGCGTAACCGTGTTGACGCTGACATGCAGCGGCCTGCCGCCTGGAACGATTACGCCGGCGAATCTCAAGGTCACCTTGCAGGT
>PSRJ01000003.1 GCA_003175985.1 Terriglobia bacterium | reverse complement strand
TAAGCTTTCTGGGCGCATTCCAGGGGGTGAAGTACGAATATCTGTATGCGCACAATACGAGCGGGCAGGATAACCAGTGGCAGACATACGGGCCGTGGACGGTGCCGGGGCCTCCTGCTGTGGTCTCGATCAACACATGGAACAACAACAGTTGGGGATCGAGTGATCAGTTCATAGTTACGGTTTCGGACCTGGGGGGCACGGCTTCGATCGGAACGGTGCTGTTTCTGATGAACACCGGCATTAACGGGGTGAACGGGTGCTGGCTGATGTTGAACTATACGGGCAATACCAGCACGAGCACACTGCAACTGGCGAATGACGCAGCCACAGGATTTTCGGCGCCGGTGTTGCTGAGCAGCAGTTCCCCGCTTTCGAACAGCCAATGCACCGTGTGGCCGAATAGCGTGGCGGTGAGCACCGGTGGGAACAATATGACGGTTACGTTTCCACTAACGTTTACGAAAGCGTTCTTTGGGTATAGGTATGCCTACGCGCAGGTGAATGACACGGGGAACCAGACGAGCGGTTGGGTGAACGGGGGCGGATGGCCGGGAGGACCGGCCTACGCGGTAACGCAGGGGCCGCCTTATGCAACCAGCGCGCTACCGCAATCAGGAACGGGTGCTTCCGCGACGTTCAATATTGTGGTTGGGGACCCGAATGGCGCCGGGGCGATTTACACGGTGGCGTTTCTTCTAAACAGCGGAATCGCCGGCGCCAATGCCTGCTGGGTGGTCTACTATCGGGATACGAATACTTTAACGCTGGCGAATGATGCCGCGACGGGGTTTTCGGCGCCGGTCGCAGTGGGTTCTGCTGCCACGTTTTCGAACTCGCAATGTACGCTGGATGTGGCGCACGCTACGGCTGCGCCCAGCGGCGATGTACTTGTGATCAATCTGCCGCTGAGCTTTACAGCCGGGTTTTTTGGCGCCCGCAATCAATACATTTACGTTACGGACGTGGTGAATCAGAATAGCAGTTGGTGGACTATGGGGACGTGGAACGTGGACGTGGTTGCGCCGACAGTGACCTCGGTGACTCCCAATTCCGGCGGCGGTACGAGCCAGACGTTTGCGCTGGCGGTGAACGATGTGAGTGGTCCCGCGGCGATCGGAAGCATCTCGCTGCTGGTGAATGCGGGTCTCAATGGCGTGAATGCCTGCTGGGTGCTGTACACGTACTCGACGACGCCGAACACCTTACAACTGGCGAATGACGCCGCTACGGGGTTTTCCAGCCCAATTAACGTAGGCAGCGGCTTGACGCTATCGAACAGCCAATGCACGGTGAGCGGGACGGGGGCATCCGCCAGCGTCGCCGGCAATAGTGTGACGGCAAATGTGCCGATCAGCTTCAGCCCCAGTTTTGCCGGGGCGAAAAACGTTTACGGGCTAGCAACGGATGTGTTTGCGCAGAACAGCGGGTGGTGCACAGAGGGTAGCTGGACCATTCCGGCGACCGGCTTCGCTGTGAGCGTAGTGCCGTCCGCTCAGGGATCTTCGGCGGTGCTGGCCGGCTTGGCCGCTACCTACACGGTAACTGTTACTAGTTTGAATAGCTTCAATGGAACCGTAACATTCTCTCCCTCGGGAGTGGGTGGTCTGCCTGTCGGAACTTCCGCAAGTTTTAACCCGCAATCGGTTACGCCGCCGGCGAACGGGATGGCGTCCACCACGATGACAATCGGTACCACAAGCACGGAATCCGGCGGGATTACTGGCAATTACGGTATTACAGTCACGGGGACTAGCGGTTCATTAGCGCACAGCGGGGCCGGATCGCTGGCGATACAAGACTTTGTTCTCCAATTCTCGCCGGTATCGGCTTCTGTGGTCCGCCCGACGCAGGGAAGCTCGACAGTGTCTTTCACCATAGCGGCGACCGGGGTCAACGGTTTTAGCGGAACGATCGGGCTAAATTTTCAGGTGCTGGGCGGGCGGCCCTACGCTTGCAATCCCTGCGACATCTCGTCGCCCGGGGGAAGCATCACTCCCGGGGGAACCACGACGTTGTCCGTCACCCTCTACCCGGGCGGGAGAGGTGACGACACGGTTACCGGATTTCGACTTACCGGAATGGTCGCCGCGACCAGTCATATGAAAGAGGCTGGATTGACCGTGACCTCCCATCCCGATTTCTCGATCAGCGCCTTGCCTGGGGTACAAACGATAACACTACCAGCAACGACGTCTCCACCCTACACATTAACCACGGCGGCGAGCGGCGGTTTTAATGGTGCCGTGAGTTTCTCGGTCGCAAGTTCGCCGAGCGGTGTGACCGCAAGCTTCAGTCCGCCTACCGTGTCCGGCAGCGGCCAGAATTCAATGACATTACATGCGCCGGCAGGTATGGCGGCCACCTATACTGTAACGATTACGGCCACTTCAGGCTCCCTGAGTCATCAGGCGGTGGCGATTTTCGGGGTGCAAGCAGCAACTGCAGGTCTGCCATATCCGACGCAATCGGCAATTTTATCCATGTTTGTCGAGAGGCACCAGTGGCTGGTGAATTCCGGGGCGGGATCAGGGCTCTACAACCTACCGGACAACGACTTGAGTAGTGTTTCCTCAATGGTGAGCTCGACGAAACAGCAACTGGACCAGCTTCAGTCGCAGGCTGGCTCTTATACGGGCCCTGATTACGCCAATGCCCGGAATAACATTCTTCAAGGATTCAAGTCACAGTTGCAAACGGGACTTTCGTCTCCGTCGTCTTGGCCTACGCTTGACAATTACATGAACTCTGTAATGCTGCCTAGCATCTCTACCACGACGCTCAGCGGTACCGGATCGAATGATTGCGCGCCGGGCGCGAATTGCTGCCCCTCGGGCTACACTTGTTTGCACACGTGGGCCGAAGTCAATTTTTACTCAGGTGGACTCGGTGGTCGAGTGGATAGTTGGGTTGAAGGTGACGATGCGATCAGTTATTGTTCGACGGTGAGTGGAGTCAAGGGGACCTACATTTCTCCCAATGGGACCAGCACAGACATCCCGATTCCCGGCGGAACAACGAATACTGGTTGCGGTGCAGGCAGAGCCTTCCTCGGCTACACAACAAAGGACCCTCGGGCCGGAACGTACAAGATTGAAACATTTCACAGCTTTACGGGACACGGGAATGGCTATCCACCGTTTGGCGGCCCCGGGTTTTCTCCACCTGCCTCTCCACCGCTACCTGCTACTCGCGTGTTTAATCAGAACAATGGATACGATGTGTATCAGAGTCCCGTCAGCCTGGCGGTCCAGGTCGCGGGGGCGCAAATGGATCCTACCGGCCAAATCGCAACGGTTTCGAATTGCTCGTCACCAATTGTCGTCACGGCAGTGTTCACACCCCCATTACCCGACTACAATCTGAATAAGCCGCCGACCGTCACTTGGACTGGAGGTTCAGCGGGACAGGACAATTTTCATCGGACGGCGCCTTGTACAGTCGGCACGACGACTACAATTACTGCGGCGGTCGGTTCATACTTGCTGGCCCAGGTGCAGGTGAAGGCAGTCTACACGGTTAGTGGGCAGGTGACCGCAAGTGGCAGCAATAATCCGTTGCCGGGAGTAAGCATCACTTTACAGGATCCCAGCAATAATCCGGTGGGAGTCCAAGTTACCGGTTCTGATGGCCGCTACTCATTCAGTGTCAACGCGGGGGGCCAATATACTTTGACCCCCGGCTTGCTTAATTATGCGTTTAGTCCACAGAACGAGTTGTTTGACATCAGTACAATACATACCGTCGACTTCGCCGGAACCCCGGTCAAAACGGTCTTTTTGATTCATGGAATTGGACAGGGCCCGGGAGATATGCTGGATTTGGCGGGCAACCTGCAGAGCCCGTTGCCCTTGGGAATCGATCCCGTGCGATTTCGAGTGGATAGCGGCTTCAGCTTTGCGTCGTGTGCTGCCGTCGGCAATATCAATTGCCCAGGTACTTGCACAATCTCTGACGGTGCCGTTAGCCTGGCGAGTTATATTCAGAGTAAAACTCCTCCCGGTGATATCATCTTAATTGGTTTCAGCATGGGTGGGCTTTTGGCGCGCGATCTCATTCTGAACAAGTACGGCAACGTACTAGCGGGGCGTGCTGTGACGCTGATTACACTAGGGACACCGTCTCTGGGCTACCCTCATGCGACTCTGGACGATATCGTGTTTTGTCCTTATCTAGTGGACACGATGAATGGGAACTGGCGAATCCTGAAGCCGAACAACTGGCCGACACTTTCCGACTATCTCTGGTCGTCTACACAGAATTGGCCGTCGGCCTCATTTCCAGGGACGAACGGTTTTTGGATAGCCGCGTATGGGCAGTCCTGCCCCAATCCGATACGGAACGGTGATGCAAGCACCGGCTGCCGGGATTCAAGCCCTCGCAGTGACGGTGTTGTTTGTGCTGATAGTGCAAGCTACAACATAGTTACTCCGCCCAGCATCGGGCCATCCGCTACATGGTTTGATCCGAATTGGTTGTACATCCACTCGAATGCAGGTCTAGGAGTGGCGACGTCGTTCGTGCTGTGCGCCGGTGGCAGTTCACCTTATCTGCTATCAGATCCACCGGTAACTGATGGCCTATTCCAGACCATTGT
Organism: Terriglobia bacterium; assembly: GCA_003175985.1. Taxonomy (GTDB): domain Bacteria; phylum Acidobacteriota; class Terriglobia; order Bryobacterales; family Bryobacteraceae; genus PSRJ01. Next base: position 34,118 of record PSRJ01000003.1, on the reverse strand, counting down.
TCAAGTTATTAATGGGAGGTGAAATGAACGGAATCGTGTTCTTGATTGTCTTCGCCTCATCGGTCGGATTGCAGTTTGTACGAGCGCAAGCCACACCCGACACACCGGCATGGCGTCTTGTCCGGGCGAGTGAAGACGAGCAGATCAGGGCCGTGAATTCGGTGCTAGACCAAGGCATGCGACCCGATCTTCTGCCGGGGATAAGCCTATTGATTTTCAACAAGAGCTCGTTAGTTCTTCCCATGTTCGAAAAGAAGATTGAGGAGGTGCTCAAATCTACTTGTTCTCCGAACTGTTTCTCTGATAAAAGCGTGAATTCGCAGAGGTTTGTGGATGCGGCGGCATGGGTAATTGCTGATACTGGAGATGATCAGGCCCTTAAGGAGGTCGCCAAGCTGATGGATGTCGACGAAAAGCGATTCGGGAATTTGGTGGGGGTGGTTTTGGATCGCTCCACCAGAAACCACAATCCCTTCGTAGTGGCATATCATGGTTTCGCGATCGGAAGGCCAGCAGTAGACCGGCGAGTCGGTGCTTGGGCCGAGTCGAAGCTCATTACAGATCCGGCGGAACGGGCGCGGGAGGAGGCAGCCGCACGGAAGTTTGGAGCAAAGCCGGCGCCGCCTCCGAGTGATAAGATGAAACGCGCTTGGGCGGAAGCCATGTTGGACCAATACGGTTATCTTCCGACGGAAGCCCAGTGGGCAAGAGACCCGATCGTGTCGCGGCTCAGTCCCAGCTTTGCAGCTTCGTTGCACAACGAGATGATGCAGCTTGTCCTCGAAGCCATAGAGAGGCGGGGCCGAAAATAGACGTAAAGCGCGCCTTCGCCCAGCTTGGACTCGATGCGGTAGTGCTCCAGGTACTCGTTCATGCGAGAGCGGCGGCCCTTCTTGGGTACTCATCATAGGCCGCGGCGGAGGGGGGAGTCAATGCGAGAGGCGGAGGTGCGAGAGGAAGAGGGCGAACGGGCACATCAGTCCGGGCATTCAGAAGTAACACTTCGATAAAATTTAGAAGAGCTCCTATGCCCAACACAATTCGTCTTCACCGCGTGCTGCGCACGCCGCCGGAGAAGGTCTACCGGGCTTTCCTGGAACCGGAGGCTTTGGCGAAATGGCTGCCGCCGAACGGATTCACCTGCAAGGTTCACCACGCGGACCCTCGCGTGGGCGGCACCTATCAAATGTCGTTCACGAATTTCACCACGAGCCAGGGCCATTCGTTCGGAGGAACTTACGTCGAGCTGGTGCCGCACGAGATCATTCGGTACACCGACCGGTTCGACGACCCCAATCTGCCCGGCGAAATTCAGGTGACAGTCCGGCTCAATAAGGTTTCTTTGGGAACCGAGCTCCACATTGTTCAAGAGGGCGTGCCCGATATAATTCCCGCCGAGGCCTGCTATCTGGGTTGGCAGGAATCGCTCTCGCAGCTCGCGCAACTCGTCGAACCCGAAATTCGCAACTAGCCGCGTTGCTTTCCTCGTGCCTTGACCCAAGACACATAGTCCTTGGGAACATCGAGCTCCTTGACCTCTCTCCACGCGGCGATTGCCTCGGCGCGCGTCGCCTTCTTATCGGCTCGGAAGAAGTCAGCGAGGAAGTTGATGTAGCAGTCGTACGGGATTTTCTCGAATCGCGGCATCTTGTTCAGGGCGATGTACTGCCGGACGAGATCGCCGTACGTGGGGTGCTTGCCGCCCGTGATCTGTTCTTCCCGCCAGCGGTTCAGGCGATACCAGACGCCGGACTTCTCACGAACATCCGGCGCCAAGATACGGGCCTGCTCGATGATGAAGTCCTTTGTTTCCCGGTTGCTCGTATAGTTCTGAATCCGGAGCTTCAGGTTGAGGCGGCGTTCGACGTCCTTCGCGCCCGTCTTGCGCAGGGAACGCTTCGTGGGCAATATAGCCTTGCCCGTTCGTAAGAATGCGACGATCGCCTTTTCGAGTTCGTCTTTTCTGAGCTTCTTGGCGGCGGGAATACCGATACCCGCAGCGAAGTCCTTCAATTGGTCGAGATACCAATAGCCGACCTCGAAATCCCGCACCGTCATCTTTGGAGAGAGGCCGTTCGCCATGTGCCGCACTCTCGGTAGCCTCGCTGAGTTCCTCTGGCCATAGCATTCTATCAGCGGTCGCGCGGTTTGGCCCGAGCAGGCAGCGCGCCGCTTGTTTTCTCCGCCCGGCCTGCTATAGTAGGCTGCCATGAAGATCAAAACGCTACTCGTCTTCGCGGCCATCGCAGTAGTCCCTCTGCCGGCGCAGCTTGCTTCCCCAAACAGCACCGGCGCCGCCATCGGACACATTCACCTGAACGTGCGTGATATCGACGAGCACCAGCGCTTCTGGACACAGCTCGGCGGTACGCCGACGAATAACGAGAAACTCGTGATGATGCAGTTTCCGGGAATCTACATCATCCTGCGGAAACAGGATTCCACAGGCGGCACGGCGGGCTCGCGGATGAACCACTTCGGCTTGCACGTGAAGAACTTCGATGAATCGATCGCGCGCTGGAAGGCTGCCGGCCTCAAGATCGAGGCGGGAAATACTCCCAAACAGGCGTTCGTTACCGCCCCCGACGATATCCGCGTGGAGATCATTGAGAACCCCTCTATCCCGGGCCCGGTCGCGATGCACCATATTCGCCTCTGGGTTCCCGATCCCGTCGCGGCGCAGTCCTGGTACATCAAGAACTTCGGCGCCGTCGCGGGCAAGCGCAACAACCTCGATACAGCCAACGTGCCCGGCGCCGAGATCGCATTCACCAAGAACACAATGGACCTGGCGCCCACGAAGGGCCGGTCCGTGGATCATATCGGGTTCGAAGTGACGAACATCGAGCAGTTCACGAAGAAACTGGAAGCGGCAGGAATTCCGCTGGAAACTTCACTCCGCAACAGCCAGAATGCGCCCAAGCTGCGCATTGCCTACATCCTGGACCCCTGGGGCACCTACATCGAATTGACCCAGGGCTTGCCGCCCACGCCGCAATCGGCGAGCCGGTAGAGTCGCGCGCGTGCCTCCAGTCTCGCCGTCTTGATGTGCGCGGAGGCTTGGCTTACTGAAGCCGTCGCTGGCGGCCCTTGGTATCCTGCAGTTACGGCCAAAGCAATGCGGGCGGAGATCCCCATTCCGAGAGAGCGGCTCGACGAGTTCTGCCGCCGGTGGAAAATCGCTGAACTGCGCGTATTCGGATCCGCGCTGCGCGAGGACTTCCGGCCGGACAGCGATCTGGACTTGCTCGTAAGGTTCGTCTCTGATGCGGACTGGAGCCTGATCGATCACGTCGCGATGGAGGAGGAACTCGCCGGCATCATTGGGCGCAAAGTTGACCTCGTCTCGCAACGTGCCATCGAGCGGAGCTCGAATTGGATCCGGCGCAAGGCGATTCTGGAGAGCGCGGAGCCGTACTTTGTCTCGCGATGACGTTCACCTTCTCGACATTCTCAAAGCAGCGCGCCAGGCGATCGAGTTCAAAGGACCCGCGCAGAAAGCGGAGTTCCTTGAAGATGCAAAGACCCAATCGGCGGTTTTGCACCAGCTTCTGATCATCGGGGAGGCGGTCAAGAGGATATCGCCGGAATTCAGGGCGGCGCATCCGGAGGTGCCCTGGAAGCTGATTGCCGGAACCCGAGACAAGCTCATCCACTTCTACGAGGGTGTTGACCTCGAGGAGGTCTGGAAGATGGTGACTTCGAATCTACCCGAGTTGATAGCCTTGGTTGAGCCCTTGACCCCCGATACGCTCTGAGAACCGCCGAGCCGGTAGAGTCGCGCGCGATCAGCCCCCTGGACATCGTTCCGGGCATGTACTACCTTCGATTATGGTTGCCCGAAATTTCCTTGTTGCCATTCTTGCCGTCATCCCCGCGGCGTTTGCGCAATCGATCACCGGTCTGTGGGATGCCTCGATGCAAATCAACGGGTTGACGATACCGTTCCGCATGGAGTTTACCGCGGAGGGTTCCAACGTGACCGGGGCCTTCTTCAATGGCGACGAGCGATTTACATCGACAGGCGGACGTCTCGAAGACGGCGCCCTGCGCGTCGAGTGGGAACATTACGATTCGCGGCTGGAAGCCCAATGGAAGGGTGACACTCTGACCGGCAGCTATACCCACGGCGGGCGACGGGGCGGATCATGGCCATTCACGGCCACCCGGCATACGGCTTCGCCTGCGGCCGATGCCAATGCCCCATCGATCGCCGGGCTGTGGGAACTGCAACAGGTGCGCAGTGGAAAGCGGGAATCCACCTGGCGGTTCATCGTGCAGCAATCGGGCGGCGAAGTTTCGGCCACGACGCTGCGCGTGGATGGCGACACCGGAGGGCTCACCGGCGTTTACCACGATGGAAAGTTCGTGTTGAGCCACTTCGATGGCTCGCGGTGGGCATTAATGGAAGTGAAGTTGACCAACGACGGCGAGCTCGAAATACTTTCCGATGGCAAAACGCGCATGACGGCCGTGCGCCCCGCGGAAGCGCGCTCCCGCAATCTGCCGCCGCCGGCCGATTTCAATACGCATACCAGCGTAAAAGATCCAAATGAGCCGTTCCGCTTCCGTTTCCCGGATTTGAATGGCCGCATGGTGTCGAATACCGATCCGCGGTTCCGGGGGAAGGTCGTGCTGGTCGAGATCACGGGCAGCTGGTGCCCCAATTGTCACGATGAAGCGCCGTTCCTGGTGGACTTATACAAGAAGTACAAAGAACAGGGATTGGAAATCGTCTCGTTGTCGTTCGAGGAAGGCGACCAGCTTAAGAACCCGAAACGGCTGCGAGCCTTCATCCGGAAGTACGGCATCGAGTTTCCCGTTCTGCTCTGCGGCGAACCGGAAGACGCGAAGGAAAAGCTGACGCAGGCGGTGGACTGGGATGCTTGGCCGACTACATTTTTCCTGGACCGCCGAGGCCTGGTGCGGCGGGTTCACGCCGGATTTCCGAGTTCCCCGAGCGCGGAACTCTATCGCGAAGCCATAGCCGATTTTCAATCCGAGGTAGTGACGCTGCTGGGCGAGCCCCGTCCCTGAAGGTCTAAATGCGGTCCCTTTGCGGTATAATCCGTATACGGCGCTGCTCCGTGCGCCGGCCGTAAGGCTCTGATCCCGCCCTCCGGAGCGAAACCATGGCTCTTGTGGAAAGTCGTCGCGAAGGCCGCCTGTTGTGCCTGGCGCTCAACCGGCCCGAGAAGCGCAATGCTTTGAACGCCGCGCTTTGCCGCGAACTTGTGCTGGCGCTGGAACATGCCGACCGCGACCCCGGCGTGGGCGCAGTTCTCCTGACGGCCATTGGAAAGCATTTCTGCGCGGGAATGGATCTGAGCGAAGTGAGCACCGCCACGACCACGGAAATCACCAGCGCCCAGGAGCAGTTGTTCACCATGGGCGCGCGCCTGGGACGGCCTTTAATAGGCGCTGTGCAGGGCGCTGCGTTGGGGGGCGGCATGGGTCTGGTCGCGAACTGCCACGTGGTGCTGGCGCACCCGGAAGCGAGCTTTGGCCTGACGGAAATCCGCGTCGGGCTGTGGCCGTTTCTGGTCTTTCGCGCGCTCTCGACCGCCCTGGGCGAGCGGCGCACGACCGAGCTCTCGTTAACCGGGAGGACCTTCGGGGCCATGGAAGCTAAGGAGATCGGCTTGGTGCACGAGATCGCGGAGAACCTGGAGGAGCGGGCGATGGAGTTGGCGGCATCGCTCGCGCAATCGTCGCCTACGGCGATTCGCAGCGGCCTGTCGTTTGTGCATGAAGTCCGGGGCAGAGACTGGAAAACGGCCGGGGAGATTGCGCGGCGGATCCGCGACGAGGTCTTCGAAAGTGAAGATTTCGAGGAAGGCCAGAGGGCATTTCAGGAAAAGCGGCCGCCCCGGTGGCCCTCACTTAAGTAGGAGCACCACTAGATGATGTATGTATCCTCAGAATGGTCCAATAAGATGGATGGGGAGTCCTTTACTTTTCGCCTCCGCGCGTTTAGTATAGTTACAACTCCCCCGGAAGCAGCCGAGGTGCCGATTTGCTGAGACTCAAACGCGTCGAACTGCAGGGTTTCAAGTCGTTTTGCGAGCGCACGGAATTGCGGTTCAATGGCGAAGGCATCGCCGCGATTGTCGGCCCGAACGGGTGCGGCAAATCGAATATCAGCGACGCCATCAGTTGGGTTCTCGGGGAGCAATCGGCCAAAACGCTGCGCGGCAGCCGGATGGAAGACGTGATCTTCGCGGGCACACGCGACCGAAAGCCGCTCGGGATGGCTTATGTGACCATGACGCTGGTGGATCCCGAGATGCACCAGGAAGGCCACGGGCACAAGATCCAGGCTGTCAGCGGGCAACCGCAGCCGGCGGGCGAGGTGACGATCACCCGGCGGCTCTACCGTTCGGGCGAAAGCGAATATCTGATCGACGGCCGGCTGGCGCGCCTGCGCGACATTCAGGACCTCTTCATGGGCACCGGCCTGGGGCCGGAGAGTTACGCCATCATCGAGCAGGGGCGCATCGGGCAGATCCTCAGCTCCAAGCCGCAGGACCGGCGGGCCGTGATCGAGGAAGCGGCCGGAATCACCAAGTTCAAAACGCGCAAGCGGCTGGCGGAGGCCAAACTGGAAAGCGCGAAACAGAACCTGGCGCGGGTTTACGACATTCTGGAGGAAGTCACGCGGCAGGTGAATTCGCTAAAGCGGCAGGCATCCAAAGCGCGGCGCTACGGGGAGTTGAAGGCGGAACTGGAGGAACGGCTGCGCTTAGTGCTCTCAGGGCGTTACCGGCTGCTGGAACGCGATGCTGCCAAAACAGCGATCGATCTGAACCTTGCGGCCGCGGAGCTCAAGTCGTTTTCCCAACAGGTGGCTGGCAAGGAGGAGGAGCACGAGGCGCAGCAGGCCGCCTGCTACGACTTGGAACACGCGCTGACGGCGGCCCGGCAGCAGCTTTCCGACCTGAACGTCGAAGCCGAACGCACGCGCGGCCGCCTGGAATCGCAGGTGCGCGAAAGCGGCGCAATGGAGCAGCGCATCGGGCAGGCGGAAAAGGAATCGCAGGATCTCGATGCGCGGCTCGATACGCTGACGGGCGAGATCGGCGTGCATCAGGGCAGCCTTGCAGCCCTGGAGGAGCAGATCGGGCAGGCGCGCGGGCGGATGGCGGAAATCAACCGCCAGCGAGAGGAGCTGCAAACCAGCGTGCGCGAGCGGGAGCAGTCGATCGAGGGTGGCCGCCAGGTGGTGCTGCGGCTTCTGGGCGAAGCCTCGACACTGAAAAACCAACTGGCGCAGGTGGAAGAATACCTGGCGGCGATTGAGCGCGAGACGGCGCGTTCGCAGCGGGAAGAACAGGCGGCCGCGGCCGAGTTGGAGCGGCTGGAAGCGGCCAGCCGCCAGCTTTCCGAGAACATGAAGCAGCGGCAGCTCGAACTGGAAGCGGTTACGTCCGACCGGCAGCGCACGGAAGGGGAACTGGCGGAACGGCGCAGCGCGGCTGCCGAACTGCGCACCGAGATCGACGCTCTGAAGAGCGAGGTTTCGGGCATTCGCGCGCGCAAGGAATCGCTGGAGCAGGTGCTGGCACACCGCTCGTACACCACCGAATCGGTGAAGCGGCTGTTCGCCTCGCTAGAAGGCGGGCAGGCGGATGAGTTGAAGCTGATGGGCGTGCTCGCGGATTACGTGGAAGTGGACCCGCAGTTCGAAAAACCGGCCGAAGAGTTCCTGCACGACGAGCTGGAGTACGTGGTGGTGGAAAGCTGGCAGCAGGCCGAGCGGGGGCTGGATTTCCTGCGCGCGGAAACGGAGGGACGCGCGACCTTCCTGGTGCATCCGGAGCCCAACGGCAACGGCCACCGCAATCTGCCGGAGCCGCCCATCGGGCCGGCCACGGGAATCGCAGCGCGTTTGAGCGATTCGCTGCGGCTGACTAACGGATTTCGCGACCGCGCGGTGGACCTGCTGCCGCGCGTTTCCCTGTGCTTCATCGCCGAAGACCGGGCGGCTGCCCAGCGGCTTTCCGTGGCCTATCCGCACCTGTATTTTCTGCTTTCCGACGGCGTCTGCTATCACGGCCACACCGTGACCGGCGGCAAGAAGACGGGCGCCGGGCCCCTGGCGATGAAACGCGAGGCGCGCGAGCTGGCGGTGCGGCTCGAAGGACGGCAGAGCCTTCTGGACGAGCAGTTGGGTAAGCTGGAGACGCTTGCGCGGGAAACAGCCGCTTTCGAATCAGAACTGGAGCGGCTGCGCCACTTGCAGCAGGCGCGGGAGAAAGACCGGCTGGCGCTGGAGCACGAAATGCGAAAGCTCGGCGACGATCGTTCACGTGCCAATTCGCGCATCTCGGTAGCGCGGTTGGAGCTCGAACGGCTGCGGCGTGATTCCGCCAAATCCACGGAACAGCGCGAACGCAATCTTGCCGCAATTGAAGAGAAGGACCGCCTGCGGGCCGAGCGTGAGGAGGCTCTCGAAGGCGAGCGCCAGCAACTGGAAGAATGGCAGTCGCGCTCCGCGGCGATCGGCGAAGAGCATGCCGCCGTTCGCGCCGAACTGGCGGGATTCGAAGAGCGGCATCGGGGCGAGCGCGCCTCGCTGGTGCGGCTGGAGCAACTGTTCCATGAGACCACGAACCGGCGTGCTGCGATCGGCGCGGAGATCGACCGGCTGGGTGAGCAGAGGGCGCGGCTGCTGGCCGACAACTTGGAACTGGGCAACAAAGTGACCTCGCTGGCCGAACAGATCCTTGAGCGGGAGGCGCGGGTAAACGACATGGCCGCTGAGGAGGCCGCCCGCCGGGAAACCCTGCGCTGCGGGGAAGAAGATCTAAAGCTATTGCGGGCCGCGGTCCAGGAGTGGCAGGAACGGCGTTCGCAGGTCGAAGTCGAGCTGGTGAAGAAGCAGGCGGAACTGAAATACCTGGATGAGACCAGCCGCAAGGAACTGAACTGCCCAGTCGCCGATCTGGCGCCGGCCGACGATCCGGTTCCGGATGAGGGCGCGATCGCGGAGGCCGAGCAGGCGGTGAACGAGGTACGAAACCGCATCGAGGCGCTGGGACCCGTGAATCCGGCGGCCATGGAAGAGTTCCAGGAGGCGCAGCAGCGTCACGATTTCCTGAGCGCGCAGCGGCAGGACCTGATCGACTCCATACGCGACACGGAGAAGGCCATCCAGGAAATCGACCAGGTGTCGCGGCAGAAGTTCGCGGAAGCCTTCGAAGCGATCAACACAAATTTCCGCCACACGTTTCAGACGCTGTTCGGCGGCGGCACCGGCGAAATGCGGCTGACCGACCAGGAGAACCTCGCCGAATCGGGCATCGACATCATCTGCTCGCCGCCCGGCAAGCGCTTGCAGAACGTGCTGCTGCTTTCCGGCGGTGAGAAAGCGCTCTCGGCAGTGGCCCTCCTGATGGCGATTTTCCAATTCCAGCCGAGCCCCTTCTGCGTGATGGACGAAGTGGACGCCCCGCTGGACGAGGCCAATATCGGCCGCCTGACGCGGATGATCCATGAGATGTCCCGACAGACGCAGTTCGTCATGATTACGCACTCCAAGCGCACCATGGAAGCTGCCCAGGCACTGTACGGGGTCACCATGCAGGAGCCGGGAGTCTCCAGGTTGGTGTCGGTGAAGTTCGCGGAAAAGGCGGAAGCGGCAGCGTAAACGGCGTTAAGTAGGCTCTCGACAGCCCCGGTCCCATGCAAGTGGATCGCGACTCTTACTCGATAAGCAGTCCGCCAAACACAAAACGATAGATCCAGGATACCTGGACTTTATCCGTGATCCCCGGCGCCGTAATAGCGGGAGTACTCTCGGGTGCGGGAGAGTATTCAACGATGACCTGCCCATCGGGTCCCGAGCCCGGCAGGAAATAGGAACACCCGCGGCGCCTGTGCGAAGGCCGGCGGTAGGAACAGGAAAAGCAAAAGTGGCGAGAGACGCTTCATACACTACCTCATTTGAGAGACACGTTAACGGTTACCGTGTCAGAGCCGCCTTTTACGGCCACGCCAGAGGGTACCCGCGTGGCCACGCGGCTTCCCGCCGAATCGGCAACAGAAACATCGCTGTCGAAGAATAATTCCACGGTAACATTCTTGGGGATTGTGACGCTGTAAGTGTGCTGGCCGCCGGTGTCTCCAGTGAACCGTGCCGAACTGAAGTACCCTTCCACATTCTTCACACTGGGAAAGAAGTAATGCCCGCTCACTTTCCCCACAAACCCGGGAGGCGGTTTCACCAGCCCGGAGGGATCGTCGGCCACAATCTGCACAATCGTTCCTTTCCGCAAAATCAGGGATAGGCTGGTCAACTGAGCCCCATCCGCAATCTCCGTCCGTTGCGCGATTGTGTTCCACTCGCAGTTCGATAAATACCCCGATACGGCCGGATACGCGCAGATAAAGTGCCCGCCCGCGGGCACACCTGAGAAGCTGAATCGGCCATCCGCGTCCGTCTGGGTTGCCGTGGAAAACGCCAGCCCTCGACTGGTTACGTGGCCGAATCGATCTCGCGTGAACTCCCGGATACGATGTATTTCAACTGACGCGCCGGCAAGAGCCTTGCCGGAATCATCCTCAAGATGCAGCTCAAATCACTGGCGGCCGGATACGCACGGCGATAAGTCCGGCGGGTTTTCCCGCAGGCCCCCGGCCGCCGCAACGAATTCGCGCTCCTCATCACTCCGTGGCCGAAGTGTATCGCATCGGTCTGTTTGCGCCGCGCGGTACAATTCTCTCACTGAGCCGCCAGGGCAGCGCGAGCAGGGCCGCAAACGCGAACGGTGCGAGTCGTGGCATGAAGAATCCTCCGCCCGAAATCGTACTACACGAAGTTAAACACAGGATAAATAGCGAGAGGGGCGCGCATTCCATCTCCTGCCTGCCGGAAAGGATCGACTGCTGGCCCTGCGGATCGGGGCAGGGGAAGGGGAAGGCCGGGCAGCGAGCGCCCACTTTGGGGATAGAGTTAGTGTAATGAGCCGCTCGTCCGCTATTGGCCCGGTTGTCCTTTTAGTGATCGTTACTGGCTGTTTCTGGAAGTTGCTCACGAAGCAGTACACGTGGGCAGACCATCCCGACATGGCTTACCAGGTGCTCCCCTGGTATCAGTTCGAAGCTGTGTCGTTGCACAGCGGCGCGTTCCCGCTTTGGGACCCTCACGTCTGGGGCGGGCAGCCCTTGGTCGGCCAGCTCCAGCCCGGAGCCGCATATCCACCGAATTGGTTGCTGTTCCTTCTGCCACTTCGCGACGGGCACATCCAGCGGGTTTGGCTTCACGGGTATTTCATCTTGACCCACTTCTTTGCCGCGTTATTCTGCTACTGGCTTTGCCGTGACCTCGGGCGCACGGTTTCTGCTTCCGTCTTCGCTGGCCTTGCCTTCGGACTGGGAGGTGTGGTGGGCTCCATTGGCTGGCCGCAGATGCTAAACGGGGCTATCTGGATTCCGCTGGTTCTGATGTTCTATCTCCGCGTCGTCCGCGGTCAGCGACCGCTGGCCAGCGCCGCGCTCGCGGGAACATTCCTGGGCATCTCCTTCCTCAGCGGCCATCACCAGATTCCTACCTACACTAGCCTCATGATGGCCGCTCTATGGCTGATCCACATTTATCAGCGTCGTGTTCGGCCGCTTCAGCCAGCAGCATTGTTTGTGATGTTTACAGCTTTGGTTAGCGCTCTTCAAACGCTGCCCGGCTATGAATACGGAATTCGTTCTATCCGCTGGGTCGGCTCTCAGAATCCGGTTTCCTGGGGCCAGTATGTGCCATACATTGTCCACCAGCAATACTCTTTGCCGCCGCTGGGCATAATCGGGCTGGCTCTTCCAACAGGCGACCAGAACACGTTCATTGGTATTGCCGTCTTGACTCTGGCGTTGCTGGGACTGACGCTGGAATTCGGTTGCGACTCCGTCCGTCTGCTGGGAGCGATCTGTGCCGGGGCACTCTTGTTTGCGATGGGGGGCTTTTCTGTTTTCCACGGCATCGCGTATCTGTTGATCCCGATGGTTGAGAAAGCCCGCACTCCGGCCATGGCGGTCGTCCTAGCTCAATTCGCGTTGAGCGTGTTGGCCTCTTACGGCATCGATGCGCTGCGTCGCCAGGAACCCGGCCGATGGTGCACAGTAAGCTTGATCGTCATCGGAATCCTGCCGTGGCCGGTGCTCGCAGTTCTATCGTCAATACGTTCGGAAGTTTCGCGTGAGTACGAGCGGTATGCTGTAGCGGCGATGGTGGCGTTAGCGCTTGCCGCCGTACTGCACGCGCGGAAGTCGAAACGGATTGCGGAGCGGACGGCCATCGCGATATTATGCACGACCGCGATTTTCGAGCTAGGCACGGTAACCGGCGCCAACTTCCGCCATCGCGAAACGCCTGGTGGATTCTTGCAAGAGCTGGAAAAAAACCGCGACGTCGTGACGTTCCTCCGCAAAGAACCGCAACTCGTCCGGCTGGAGATCGATCCCGCTGCTGTTCCTTACAATATCGGTGATTGGGACGGCGTCGACCAATTTCAGGCTTATCTCGGCGGCATGACTGCGAATCTAGTACCGTTCGAGGAAGATCGTCTGGCGGGAGGGAAGCTGGCGACAATGCTGTTTAGCCTTAATTATTTTGTCGGCCGGCAACCGCTGCGTTCCGGGCAAAGCGAGATTTTCAAGGGGACTTCAGGGCTAAAGGTCTACCGCAATCCAGAGGCATTTCCTCGGCTTTGGACTGTCCACCACGCTTCTTCAACAACTAGTCAGGACCTGGTCGCGCGCCTTCGATCCGCTAATCTGCGCAACGAGGTTTTCCTCACGGGCAGCGCGCCAACACTCGATTTGTGCAACAGTGCAGATGACGTGCGCGTGCTCCAGCGGAGCGCCACGCGCGTCGCATTAGACGCGCAAATGGCGTGTAGAGGAATGATCGTGCTGAGCCAGACCTTCTTCCCTGGCTGGGAGGCCACCGTAGATGGCCGCCACGCGAATCTTTATGAGGCCTATGGAGCAATACAAGGCGTCGTCGTGGATGGCGGTGCGCACGAGGTTGAGATCCGATATCGCCCAGTCATCGTATATTGGGGCGCTTTGCTGACCACGCTGGGGCTGACGGCGGTACTAGTGCTCGGATTGCACGCGAGAATCAACTCCCGGAATAGCGGCACCCGGAAATCCGACAAGACCGTCTACAGCACTTAAGACACCAGGAACTTGTCCACCATTGTTCTTTTCGGACAGCTACGCTGAGCTGCTCACCATCACCAAGAATTTTTCGTATAATTGCTATAGTCGAGCGGCACAGCTACAGGATCCACGATAGACTGCCATTGTTGCAAGTATACGGCATTGACTTCTCCTCTAAGATCCCTTCCTCTCGCGTGATACCGCGTAAGAGGAATTTCCTGGAGGCAACCAGGCGGAACAGGATGTCTATGTCTGAAAATAAGCATACGCCCCTGTACCGGAGGAATGCAAGAGACATTTCTCAAGATTTTTTTGTTTCTTAATTAGACTGAAAGAATCCCAAAACCCCGGTTACTCATTTCTCAGGAGAATTCCTTAACGAATTTCAGGCATTTGTGACTGAAATCAACAAAACGCCACTTGCTCGTCCGCTACCCTATAACCGACAGCGCATCGTCCACGCTCCAATCCCACTTATGCCTACAAAAAAAAAATCCGCGCCAACGGGCCACACGCCCTCCCGCCTCAAATTGGCTTCGTTTCTTCAATTGCGCCCGCGCCACAAAATGGGTTTGTTCCTTCAACTCAGCCTGTCCCCTGGCGGGAGCCACCCTCGCCGACGAAATCCACTCTTGACAACCAATCGCAATTTGCAATATAGTAATTACAGATTGCGATATGCGGCTCGGAGAGAAAATTCGCTATCTGCGTGAGGTCGAAGGTACGCTCCGCGGGCTCGGACGCGAGTTGTCGCAGCTCGAAGTGGCCCGGCTGATTCAAAAAGAGCTAGGCAAATCCATCAGCCAGAGCTATCTCTCGCAGATCGAAAGCGGGGCGCGGCCGCACCTGACCAACTCGACGCGTCTGCTGCTGGCCAAGTTCTTCAAAGTGCATCCGGGCTACCTGGTGGATGACCCCGAGGGGTTCCAGAACGAGCTGATTTCAGACCTGGGCGCGCTGGAGGACAAGCTCGATCTGTGGCTGGTGAGCGGGGCCGAACGTTTCCGGCGCGATCCGGATCTGCATCATGCATTGCTGGCGGTTGCGCGGCACACGGACTCGCGGCTGTGTCTGGTCCTGTTGGGGACGATTCTGGAAAATCCGGGGCTGGCCGAGCGGCTCATGGAAGTGCTGAAGCCGGCACCCGCAGCGAGGAGGCGATCATGACCTGGTCGGATTTCTACCTCATTTGCTTTTTCGTGGGATTCAGCCTGAGCGCGCTGGCGCTGCTGGCCGGCAGCGTGCATCTGCACGTGCCGCATCTGCACGTGCACCACGGCCTTCATCTGCCGCACGGGCCGCAGGCACTGGATGTGCCGTGGTTCAACTTCGGGACGATTGCGGCGTTCCTGGCGTGGTTTGGCGGCACGGGCTACCTGCTGCAACATTACTACGGCGTGTGGTTCGTGGCGGCGCTGGGGTTCGCGACGCTGAGCGGGCTGGGAGCGGCGGCGGTGGTGTTCTGGTTTTTGGCGAAGGTGTTGATGGCCCGCGAAGCGGCGCTCAATCCGGCCGATTACGAAATGGTCGGCGTGCTGGGTCGCGTCTCCATCCCGATTCGCCAAGGGGGCACGGGTGAGATCATCTATTCGCAGGAAGGGACCCGCCGCGTGGCGGGTGCGCGCGCCGAGGAAGCGGTTGCGATTCCCAAAGGCGCCGAGGTGCTGGTGACGCGCTACGAAAAGGGCATCGCGTACGTCCGGCCGTGGCAGGACCCGGCGGACGAATTCGAGCTCGGGCGCTGAGAGGAGAAATGCTCCATGTATAACCCAACGATTGTGATTGCCGGCCTCATGGTGCTGGCGATTCTGTTTCTCATGGCCGTGTTCGCCAAGCTGTTCCGCAAGGCCGGGCCGCACGAGGCCATCATCGTGTACGGCTTTCGCGGCACGCGCGTGGTGAAGGGCCGCGGCACCGTGATCTTCCCGATGGTGGAGAACTGCAAGGGTCTTTCGCTGGAGCTGATGTCGTTCGACGTGGCGCCGCAGCAGGACCTCTACACCCGGCAGGGAGTGGCCGTCACTGTGGAGGCGGTGGCGCAGATCAAGGTGAAATCCGACCCGGAATCGATTCTCACCGCCGCCGAGCAGTTCCTGACGAAGGCGCCGAAGGAGCGCGAAGATCTGATCCGGCTGGTGATGGAAGGCCACCTGCGCGGCATCATCGGGCAGCTCACGGTGGAAGAGATTGTGAAGCAGCCGGAGATGGTGGGCGACCGCATGCGTTCCACCTGCGCCGATGACATGAACAAGATGGGGCTGGAAGTGATCTCGTTCACCATCAAGGAAGTGCGCGACAAGAACGAGTACATCACGAATATGGGCCGGCCGGATGTGGCGCGCATCAAGCGCGACGCCGACGTCGCCGCGGCCGAAGCCGACCGCGATACTGCGATCAAGAGGGCGCTGGCAGCGCGCGAGGCGGCGGTCGCCAAGGCGCAGGCCGACCAGGAGCGCGTGCTTGCCGAGACGCTCTCGCTGGCCAAACAGGCGGAGGCGCAGCGCGACCTGGAATTGAAGAAGGCGGAATACAACGAAATGATGAAAAAGGCCCAGGCGCAGGCGGATAAAGCCTACGAGATTCAGACCAACATCATGCAGCAGCAGGTGCGCGCCGAGGAAGTCACCGTTCACCAGGTGGAAAAGGAACACGAAGTGAAGGTGCAGGAAGCGGAGATCGAGCGGCGCGACCGCGAACTGACCGCCACCGTTCTCAAGCAGGCGGAGTTCGAGCGGAGGCGGATTGAAACCCTGGCGGAAGCCGAGCGCCAGCGGCTCATCAAGGAAGCGGAAGGCCGGGCCGCGGCCATCCGTGCGCAGGGCGATGCCGAGGCGGAAATCATCTTCAAGAAGGGCGAAGCCGAAGCCAAGGCGATGAACGTAAAAGCCGAGGCCTACCAGGAATTCAACCAGGCGGCGATTGTCGACAAGCTCATCAGCAATATGCCGGAGGTGGTGAAGGCGCTGGCTGCGCCGCTGGCCAACGTGGACAAGATCACGGTGATCTCCACGGGCAACGGCGATGCGGCCGGCTTGAACAAGATCACGGGCGACCTGACCAAGATGGCCGCCCAGATTCCCGCGCTTTTCGAAACGCTCTCCGGCATGCCGCTCAACGAGTTGTTCGCAAAAGTGCGAACCATCGGCGACAAAGGACCGAAGCTGGACGGGAAAAGCAAAGGAGCGGCGCAGTGAGGCCGATGGCTGAGGGCTAAGAAAGGGAACATTATGGCACTCTTAGAACGAGTCTCGACATTAATCCGGGCCAATCTCAACGACCTGGTCGATAAGGCCGAAGATCCCGAGAAAATGATCAAGCAGGTGATTCTCGACATGGAGAATCAATTGCTGCAGGTAAAGACGCAAGTCGCGATTTCGATCGCCGACCAGCACGTGCTGGAGAACAAACTCAAGGAATGCGAAGACAACGAGAGGCAGTGGGTACGCCGCGCCGAACTGGCGGTGGATAAGAAGGACGACGCGCTGGCCCGCTCGGCGCTGGAACGCTCGATGAGTTACAAGAGCACCGCCGCAAGCTTCCGCCAGCAGGTGGAGGATCAGAAAACCCAGGTGGAGAACCTTAAGGCGGCGCTGTTGAAACTGCAGCAGAAGCTGGACGAAGCCAAAGCCAAGAGCGACCTGCTGATCGCGAAACACCGGCGGGCGCGCGCCATGGGCAAAGCGGGAGAGGCAGGAAGGACGATGGGCGAGGAATCGAACACCGCGGCATTCGAGCGCATGAAGGAGAAAGTGCGGCACAGCGAGGCCACCGCGCAAGCAGAATCCGAATTAGCCGCGGACGATGTCGAGCAGCAATTCGCGGCAATGGAAAAGCAGGATGAAATCAACCGCCTGCTGGAGGAGCTCAAGGCCAAACGGAAGGCAGGATAACCGCGGCGTGGAGAAAGTCTTTCACTTCGACTCGCCGCGGGAAGTCTATACGGCCGATGCCTGCGTGATTACGTGCTTCGACGCGCGCTTCGACCAGGCCCTGCGCAAATTTCTCAAGCGTCTGGGTATCGGCTTGTTCGATCACGTGAAAATCGCCGGGTCGGCGAAACCGTGGGCAGCGCCGGAGGGAGATGCAGATGCCGAGTATCTGCTGCGTGCGCTCCGCACCTCCATTCGGTTGCACGCGCCGCGCCGCCTGGTGCTCATAGCCCACAACGATTGCGGCGCGTACCCGGGTGTGGCGCCGGAGATTGTCGCGGCGGACATCGCCCGGGCCGCGGCATTCGCGCGCAAGGCCGAGCCGTCGCTGGATGTAGAAAGTTACTTTGCCGATTTCGATGGGATCTATCGGGTAGGGTAGGGTGCGCCCCCACGGTACAATCGTACATGCTACAACGCTTGGGGGTGTTCACCCTCTGCCTCACTCTTCTGACGCCCGTTGGGTGGTCCGCTGATGGCGATGGCTTGTCCGGTTATGCCGCGGCCTCGGCCAAATCCGAGCAGGATTGGGAAGCTAAGTTCCGCGCCATACCCGATCCCGCGAACCTGCGCGCTTACATGCAGCGGCTCACGGCTCGGCCTCACCACGTAGGTGCAGCCTACGACAAAGACAACGCGGAGTGGATCCTCGGCAAACTAAAGGAATGGGGTTTGGATGCCACTATCGAAAACTTCGATGTGTTGTTCCCCACGCCGAAGGAGCGCGCGCTCGAACTGGTGGCGCCTACGCGATTCGCGGCGAAACTGGAAGAGCCTGCCGTCGCCAGCGATCCGACTTCGGGCCAGCACGCCGAGCAGCTTCCCACGTATAACGCCTATTCGAGCGATGGCGACGTGACGGCGCCCCTGGTGTATGTGAACTTCGGCGTCCCCGAGGACTACGAGATGCTCGACCGGCTGGGGGTTTCGGTGAAGGGGGCGATCGTGATTGCGCGGTATGGCGGCTCCTGGCGCGGCATCAAGCCCAAAGTGGCGGCCGAGCACGGAGCGGTGGGCTGCCTGATCTACTCCGACCCGCACGAGGACGGCTATTTCCGCGGCGAAGTTTTTCCGGATGGTCCCTTCCGGCCCAGAGACGGAGTACAGAGAGGCAGCGTGATGGATATGCCGATCTATCCCGGCGACCCGCTGACACCCGGGGTCGGAGCTACCAGGGGCGCGCGGCGGCTGGCGATCAACGAGGCCGAGACGCTGACTAAGATACCGGTGCTGCCGATTTCGTATGCCGATGCGCAGCCGCTGCTGGCGGCGGTCTCCGGGCGAGTGGCTCCCGAAAGCTGGCGCGGGTCGCTGCCCATCACGTATCACGTGGGTCCGGGACCCGCGCGCGTTCACCTAAAGGCGGCATTCAACTGGGATACCAAGCCTCTGTATGACGTGATCGCCCGGATTCCGGGAAGCGCCAATCCGGATGAGTGGATCATCCGAGGAAATCATCATGACGCCTGGGTGAACGGCGCCCAGGATCCGGTTTCGGGGGCCGCCGCGCTCCTGGAAGAGGCGCGCGGTCTGGCCGCGCTGCTCAAGCAGGGTTGGAAGCCGAGCCGCACGATCGTGCTTTGTTTCTGGGATGGCGAGGAAGAGGGGCTGCTGGGCTCGACGGAGTGGGCCGAGCAGCACGCGGCGGAGTTGCAGCAGAAGGCCGCGGTGTACATCAACACGGACGGTAACGACCGGGGCTACCTCGGCGTGGCCGGCTCGCACACGCTCGAAAAGTTCATCAACGGCGTTGCGCGCGACATAGAGGACCCCGAAGCCAAACTCAGTGTGTGGAAGCGCCTGCAATTCTTTCGGATTGCGAACCCTCCGGCAAACGCCGCCGATCGGCAGGAAGCCCGCACGCGCGCGGATCTGCGCATCGGCGCTTTGGGTTCCGGCTCCGATTACAGCGCCTTCATCGACCACCTCGGTGTGGCGTCGCTGAACATCGGATTCGGAGGGGAGAGCGAAGGAGGCATCTACCATTCG
The DNA here is from genome assembly GCA_003175985.1 of Terriglobia bacterium. Classification (GTDB taxonomy): domain Bacteria; phylum Acidobacteriota; class Terriglobia; order Bryobacterales; family Bryobacteraceae; genus PSRJ01. The sequence continues at coordinate 15,045 of PSRJ01000003.1, read as the reverse complement.
ATCTACGACGATTTCACGTGGTATTCGAAATTTGGCGACCCGGATTTCACGTACGGACGGGCTCTGGCCCAACTCGGCGGGAGCGCTGTCATGCGCCTGGCGGACGCCGAGTTGCTGCCCTACGATTTCAGTGACTTCACCGATACTATCCGGCGGTATGTGAACGAGGTGGAGAAGCTGGCGCAGGATTCGCGGGAACAGATCGTGGAGCGCAACCGGCGGCTCGACGAAGGGCTTTTCGCGGCGATCGAAAATCCGCGTGAGAAGCTGCTGCCGCCGCCCAAGGAACAGACGCCGCCATTTTTGAACTTCGCGCCGCTCGAAAACGGCTTCGCAGCACTACAGCGCGCAGCCGAACAATACAATCAGGCACTGGCACAAGCCAGCGCTGCTGGCGGCGCGAAACTGGCCAATGCCTCCTTACGCGAGGCGAACGCGAAGCTGATCGCCGTGGAACGCTCGCTCACGCTCAAGGACGGGCTGCCGAACCGCCCCTGGTACCAGCACCAGATCTATGCTCCGGGGTTTTACACCGGCTACGGTGTGAAGACACTGCCAGGCGTGCGCGAGAGCATCGAGCAGAAGCAGTGGAAGGTAGCCGAGGAACAGATCGCCCGAGCCGGAAGGGTGCTGGAAAACGCGGGAGAGACAATTCAGAGCGCGGCTGCGGCGTTGAGCAGCGTGGCGCGCTGATTGGCTACTTGATGGCCACAGCATTGGGTGGTGACGCGATCCCGCCTTCCACATGCAGCGGCGTAGAAACGACCATGAACTCGTAACGCCGGTCACGGGCGCAATCCTCGGCCAGGGGCGCAAGCACAAAGAGTTCGCCGAGCGGCAGGCCCAGCAAGGGCAGCGCGCGGTAGTGGAGGGCGCCTTCGTCCCGAAAGTCGATGGGAAGAGGCTCCACGGCGGGGCTGTCGGTCGCAATTGCGGCGATGCGGTTATTCCACAGCCAGGCCGCCATTTCGCGGCTGGCTTCGACGCCAATGGCGCGAATGTTCTCCATCGGCGCCATGGCTCGCTTCTTTTCGGCATCGCAGGCTTCGTAGGCCTCCATCCAGCCAGTCCGGATCAGCAGGATCGTGCCGGGCTTGAGTTCCGTGTGCTGCGCGTGCAGAGCCTCTTGGAGTTCCTGAAGGCTGTAGCAGCCGGATTCCAACGGATTCACATCGCGCCCCTGCGCTCTGCGAAACGCCAGCGCATCGATCAGGGCGCCGCGTCCCACGAACTTGGCCGCCCAATGATGAATGCCGAGCCGCGTGTTGTGGCCCTCGCGAATTTCGCTCACGCGCACGCCGTTGTAAAAGGCCTGGTGACGAATGTGACCCACGTGCGCGAGCCCATCCCACTGGCTTCCCTCCTGAGTGTTGAACTGATCGAGCAGATCGTCGTGGGCCAAGGGGCCGAGGGGAATCACGTTGTGCCGGACCGTCGCGCGGCCGAACAGCGGCGGCGTGGCGAAACCGATTTTGGCGTCCAGGCGGAAGATCTTGCCGGACTGCACCAGCCGCGCGGCTTCCACAACGCCCTCGCGCGTCAGGAAATTCAAGCAGCCGAACGGATCGTCGTCTCCGAAGACGCCCCAGCAGGACTCGGGAGGCGCACCGCTCTTAACGGGTAGCTGATCGAAGGTAGGAATATGATGGAAATCGCGCTCTGTCATAGGTCTGACGGGTTAGTATACAACCAGTTCGCCAACGGGAACGCAGCCGGGTGGCCGGCGCTTTCTGCGATAATTGGCAGGCGAAGGTATGGCTTCACTTGTCAGAACCGCGGTTATTGCAGCGGCCGGGCAGGCGACCCGGATGTGGCCGGCGAGCAAGGTGGTTCCCAAGGAACTTTTCCCGCTAGGCAAGGCGCCCGCCATTGTTCAATTGATTTGGGAACTGGCGGATGCGGGAATCCAGCGGGTGATTCTCGTTGTCTCCCAACAGGCGCTGCCCCTCATGCAAGCCCTGTTCGACGGCTCTGGCGAGCCGCCACCCAAGCTGGTCAACGATCCCGTGGTGCGCCGCTTCCAGAAGTTGCTGGCGGAGGTGGAAATTACTCTCGCGCTGCAATCGGGGAACTATGGAAATGCGACACCGCTGATCCAATCGGCGGAACTGATCGGCGATGAGCCCTGTATTTATGCGTTCGGAGACGACGTGGTCTTTGGCGAGAATGCGACGGCAGGCCTCACCGCGGCCTTCAGCCGGACCGGCTGTCCGGTCCTGGCCGTACAGCCGGTGCCGATGTCGAAGCAGGGCCAATTCGGGATTGTGGAATGCCGCACGGAGGATGGCATTCAGTACGTGACGCGCCTCCTGGAAAAGCCGCGCCCGCAAGAAACCATCTCCAACCTGGCCGCCTATGGGCGATACCTGGTGACCCCAGAGCTGATGGAGAATCTGCTCGGTATATCGGCGGGAAAGGACAACGAAGTTTGGTTCGTCGATGGGGTGATTCGCCGATTGCAACAGGCCAAGCCGGTATGCGCCGTGGCTCTTTCGACAGGCAGATGGTACACGGTGGGGGACCCGGCCAGTTATGCAGAGGCGGTGGCTGCGGCTCAGTTGCAAAGCGAGGAAGCGAAGGATCCTGCGCCAGTTACTCGATAGCCGGTAAGGCCGATAATTCTTCGGCAGCCTCCAGCAGTTCACTGGGCACGAACGGTTTCCTGACGACACGGCAGTTGCGGAACCGCGCTTCCAGCCGTGGATCGGGAGCGCTGGTTAAGTAAAGCAAGGGCACCGTCTGGGCAAATTCGAGAAAGAGCGCCGGCGAATTGGTGACCAGAATGTGATCCTCCGCTTCGGAACCACGGAACAATCCCGCGGCTTCCGAAGGATCGGTCACCAGCACTGAAAAGCCTTCTTTGCGAAGCACCGCTCGGACTAATCTCGAAATGAGCAGATCCTCTACGACCACCAAGCTCCTGCTGTGCGGCCCAGAGCGAACCAGGTCGGCCAACGCCACGGGTTCGAAGTTTCTTACCAACATCTCAATTGTGTGGTGGGCGGCTCTCTGAGTGCAATCCCCCCAATAGGGGGATGAAGCAAATGAAATGTGGGGGTTACCGGTTTCGCGCGCGTTTGAAAAAGCGGTAGAAGCGGTTGTTGCAGGAGCGGCAACGAAACGGTGCTAGCGAGAATTTCGACAGGGCGACGTCCAGCGCGGACCGCATCATCGAGAACCGGACGTCCTGCCATCCACAGTTGGGGCAACGAGGCATCTCCGCGGAGATGCTGCGAGCCGTACCGGCAGCCGACTCAGACGCTGATTCCGGGAAGCCTTTGTCCATTACCATTTCCGCCGGGGATGCACCTCGCAGGTAGTATGGCAGAAGGAAACGGGTCTGAACACCCGCTGGCGAAGCTCAAATGAAGGGAATCGCACGCTTTTCCGATGCTGGTAGTAAGCCACACCACTGACGGAACACCTGCGCCGCCAGTTGCGCGAGGCGCTGCGCATGCAGGTGCGGGTCGATGGGTGTGGTGAGTTCTTTCACATCGCCGCAATTTGCTTCTTCCAGGCACCACTCGGAGATCATTTCGGGAGTGACTTCCAGATGGAATTGCAGAGCATAGACATTCGGCCCGAAGCGGAAGGCCTGATGGCGGCATCCGGCCGAGAATGCGAGCCAGACTGCGCCACCTGGCAAATCGAACGTTTCGCCATGCCAATGAAATACGGTCTGGGTGGGATCGAGACCCGCAAAGAGCCGATCGCGGAGTCCTTCCGTGGTGAATTGAATATCGAACCAACCAATCTCCTTGACCGGGTTCCGATAGACGCGAGCGTCCAGCGCCGTGGCGATCAATTGGGCGCCCAGGCAGACACCAAGAACCGGCTGTCCGCTCTTCACTGCCGCGCGGATGAATTCCAACTCTTGCTTCAAATAAGGCAGATCGTCGTTGGCGGACATGGGGCCGCCCATGAAGATCAGACCCGAAGCGTTCGAAATGTCGGGCAGAGCGGCGCCCGGGCGATAGAGATCGGCAAATTCGACGGAGATGCCGCTTGCATCCAACTGCGGAGCAATCAGGCCCAAGCCTTCGAAGCGGGCATGCCGGAAAACGACCACCCGCATGGGGCTATTTTTGAGCGACCTGGAAGTGGCTGAGGCCCTCGGCGTAGCGGGAGACGCCGCGGTACAGGGCTTCGGCGAGTTTTTGCCGGTATTCCGGCTTCTTGAGCAGCGCCTCCTCTTTGGGATTGCTGAGGAATCCGATCTCGGCCAGCACGGACGGCATATTCGCGCCGATTAATACGACGAAGGGGGCCCTGCGCACACCGCGATTCTTCTCGCCCGGCAGATTGCGGGCCGAGAAGGAATACAGTGCCGTCTGGATGCGCCCGGCAAACTCACGGGATTCTTCGGCCTTATCGTGAGCTGTGATCTTCTGGATGAGATCGCGCAGCTCGAAGACCGATTTTTGCGAGCTTGCGTTTTCGCGCGCAGCCACATCCAGGGCATCTTTCGAATCCGTGAAATTCAGGTAATAGGTCTCAATTCCGGCCACGCGCGGCACCGATGAGGAATTCGCGTGGATCGACAGGAACAGGTCGGCTTTCTTCTCATTCGCCAGCTCCGTGCGGCCTTCGAGGGGAATGAAGGTATCGTCCGTGCGGGTATAAATCACTTCGGCGCTCAAGCCGTCCTCGATCAACTTACCCAGGCGCTTCGCTACATCCAGGACGAGGTCCTTTTCGAGGAGGCCCTTGGGTCCCGAGGTGCCCTGATCGTGGCCTCCGTGCCCGGGGTCGATCACGACGCGATTGATCTTCAAACCGAGCGCGCGGGTGAGCGAGTTCTCCCCGGTGCTGGTATGGCGCGCGGACTTGGCCGATTCCGCGATGGCAGAAGGGGGAGGCGAGGGAAGCGGTTCGATCGTCCGAGGCGGCTCGATTTTGGCTGCCAGTGAGGCCTCCGATGCAGGCGTTGCCGGAGCCTCCTGAGAAACCTGCGCTTTGGAAGGTTCGGCCGTGAACGGCGGCTCGACGGGAGCAACGGGCACGGGCTTCGGAGCGATTGCCGGTGCTTCCACACGCGGCACTTCCGCTTTCACAACCGGCGGCTTCACTGCGGGCGGCGGGGTGACGGCCGACGTGATAACCGGTGGCGGCGGAATGGGACCCGCCGGCGATGTGCTACGCAGTTCGATCATCAGCCGGTTCGGATTCGAGAGCTGCGAAGGAGTGGCTTCCACCGAATCGCCCAGATCGAGCACCACTCTCGTGACCCCAGGCTGTGTTTCCGCCACGCGAACCCGCAGCAGCAAACGATCGTTGGTATCTTCCGTGTAAATACGGCGCGATTCGAACTTAGGGCGCGCATTCAGAATATCGAAGTAGACGCGCTCGGGATCGTGCAAGCGATCGGAACGATACTGGAACTCGCCGGAGACCTCGATGGCAACGCGCGTCACCTCTCCCAGCTTCCAATGCCGTACGGCCGTCACCGAGTGCTGCGGGGCACGTCCGGTTTGCGCCGCGAGTCCGGCGCTGAACAGCACCGGGATGAAAACCGCACTCGCTGCGATCCGCGTCATATCGGGTCCTTAACGTGAGACGTATCGTACACTGCCATCCGGTTCCACGATTCCCTGAAGATGCCGCGGACCGGAAGGTTCCTCCGGCGGAGGCGTGGATTCCGGAGGCTTCGCAGTCGCGTCCGCCGTGCTTTTCGCCGTAACCTGTAACTGCTTTTGTACCTGAACCACATAATTCTGCGTTTCACGATAGGGCGGCACGCCGGCGTAGCGCGCCACCGCTTCTTCGCCGGCGTTATAAGCCGCAAGAGCCAGCGGATAATCGCCGTGGTAGAGGTCCAACAGATACTTTAAATATCGCGCCCCGCCCTGGATATTGTCGGCGGGATCGAAGGGATCGGCTACGCCGAAGCGGCGGGCGGTTGCGGGGATCAACTGCATCAACCCGCGCGCGCCTTTGGGTGAGATGGCAAACGGATTGAAATTGCTCTCGACCTTGATTACGGAATGCAGCAACGCGGGCGGCACCGACGTTTCGGCGGCGATGCGATCTACGGTCCCGGTGAAGGCGGCAGCCGGATGGCGGGCGTCCGGCGCAGCGGTTCTGGCTGCGGGTTGCGGTTGCGTAACCAGGGTCCTGACCAATTTTCCGGAGCGGCGGTCGAGACGCACGACACTACTCACGTGGTGCGCCGGAGTTTCCGGCAGACTCTCCGCGCATAAACCAAGAGTCAGCAGCCCCGCAAGCCCTCCCATTCTGAAACAAAACCGCATCAAAATGTTACACCCTCTATTATAGGGATCGCCTTCTCGTAAGCAAGGGTTGTTTCCTGCCCCGGGGACGCGGAAGGGCGACGCAACCTCAATGGTATCATTTCTCTGTGCGCCGGGCGGGTTACGTGCTGGTAGGGGGCCGCAGTTCCCGCATGGGCCGGGATAAGGCATTTTTGCCGTTTCGCGGCGGCGTTTTGGCGCAATTTATTGGCGATCAAGTGGCTGCCGCGGCGGGCGACGCCACATTGATTGGCGACCCGAGCCGGTACGCTAGCTTTGGATATCCGGTGATTCCCGATCGCTATCCGGGCGAAGGCCCGCTCGGGGGGATTCTGACCGCCCTCCAACACTCCACGCGCGACTGGAACCTGGTAGTCGCCTGCGACATGCCGGGGATTACGTCCGCATTTCTGGTCAGGCTTCTGGAAGCCGCGGAAAACTCGGGGGGTGAGGCGCTGATTCCCGTCAGACAGCCGGAACGACCCGAGCCTCTGTGCGCCGTTTATCATCGGAATTCGCTCCTGGGACTGGAGACGGCCTTCCAGCACGGGGAGCGCAAGATCATGACAGCGCTTGCGGGCATGCGCATGGTCAGGTTTCCCATCGACGAGCCGGCCCTTTTTCGCAATCTGAATACGCCGGAGGACTGGGCCGCTTATGCCCGAGAATGAATCCTTCCCCCACTACATTGAATTCCGGCATGTTTATAAGACGTTCGACCATCCGGTTTTGGTCGATTCCAATTTCTATGTGAATGCCGGCGAAACGGTGGCGATCATCGGCCGCAGCGGCGTAGGCAAGTCGGTAACCCTTTCCCATATCATGGGCTTCCTAAAACCGGACAGCGGGCGCGTGATTGTGGCGCATGAAGACACCACGGACTTTCCGGAGAACGAACTGCGGCGCATCCGGAAGAAGGTCACGATGGTGTTCCAGTCCGGGGCCTTGTTCGATTCGTTGACGGTAGCCGAAAACGTGCTGTTTTCGCTCGAACTCCGGGAGGATTATGACGCGAAAAACAAGGAAGACGTAGTCCAGGGCCTGCTGGAAATGGTCGATATCGCAGAGGCCCGCGATGCCTATCCGGCCGATCTTTCGATGGGCTATAAGCGGGCCGTGGCGATTGCCCGCGCTTTGGCGGCCCAGCCGCAATGCGTCCTTTATGACGAACCCACCACGATGGTGGATCCGATCATGTCTGATGGGCTGGGCGATCTCATGCTGCGTTTGAAGAGGCAACTGCACTTGACTTCCGTCGTCGTGACCCATGATCTCGATCTGATGTACAAAGTCGCGGACCGGGTAGTCTTCCTGTTCGACGGCAGCGTAATCTTCTTCGGTCCGACCGCAGATCTGGAAAAATCCGACCATCCGCACATTCGCGAGTTTCTGGAACTGGACCGTGTGGTGTAGGCATAGCCTGCGACAGCACGCGATATTGCCGGCCGGGTGTATACTGAAAAAACAAAATCCGAAAGTGAGCCCACGGGTCAACAGCGTTGCCTGTTGCCCCATTTTGTCTCCCGTGAAACTCCGAAACGATGGGCGCTAGCGATCACTCCGCCGGATCGCGCCAAGAGCGGTTGCGAGACGCGATCGACCGCGCCGCGCATCTGCTTCCGATGCAGGGGCCGATCGGAGTCTTCGTCCATCACAACACCCTGCATGCGTTCGAAGATTTGCCGTTCGAGCGGGCCGTGATTGAGGCTGCGCAGATCTTCGGCGCCGAACCATTCATGAGCGAGGCGGCGTACCGGTCCGAACTGGCGCGGGGCCGCATCCACGCGGGCGACATCGGGGCAGTGCTCGATAGCGAGCCGGACGGAGTAGTCTTCCCCGGCCTGAGCCGGCGTTCACTGCGCAGAGCCATGATCACGCCCGGCGTGAGGGAGTTTGACGCAGCCACCGTCTTGTGGCGGTCGGAACAGGGAGACTTGGCCCGAGACTTCCGCCAGGCGGCGCTCCGCGCGTTATTTGATGCCTGTTTCGCGCGTACGGTGGCGCATGAAGAAGAAGTGCCGGAACCGCGGCCGGTAGACGAGGTCATTCATCCGTGGTTGATCCGGTTGTGCTCGGTGTTTCTCGATCAGGGCATCGCCTACTGGCGCATGCCCGGGCGCGAACAGGGATTCTACCGGAGCGTGCGGACGTTGCTCTCCCAGCCCGGGGGCATCTTCCCCAGATACCTGACCGGCTTGGACGAAGAGTTTCGCCGGCAGGAGTACTTTTCCTTTTCCGCAGCGGACGCGGTGCTCGACTGTCTCGACTCCCAATGCTTCCGCGAAGCCGACTGGCCGGACGTTCTGGCGGCCGAGTTACTCGCACTGCCTGGCTGGGCAGGATTGATCCGCAGGCTGGAGGAAGACCCCAGGCTGGCGCCTCACGAATCGATACCCTGCTCGCTGGTGGACTTCCTTGCGGTGCGCCTGACGATGGCTCGCGCCGCCGCGCGCATGGGCGCGGGCGAGCCCGGCCCGCACGAGAGCCCGCTGAAGACCGCGGAACGCCGGCGGCTGAGCCGTACGGCTCGCGTCTATGATGCCGCCCGCGTCGTGTCACTCTCGGCCGCCGAAATCACCCGGCTCTCCGATGCGGAATGGAAGGCATTCGCGAGTGAGGTAAAGGCCTGCAACGGGCTGGAGCGCCGCCGCATCCTGCACCTGGCTTATGAGCGCTGGCACGAGCGCGAGATTCTGCGCGGGCTGGCCGGCCATTGCAGATATCGGGGCTTATTGGAAATCGAAGCAAGACCCGCGGCCCAGGTGTTCTTCTGCATCGATGAGCGCGAGGAATCGATCCGGCGGGCGCTCGAAGAAGTAGACGCCGACGTGGAGACCTTCAGCGCCGCCGGGTATTTCGGTGTGGCGGTGGATTACAAGGGAATCGACGATGCGCACGCGGCCGCGTTCTGTCCCGTTGTGGTGAAGCCCGAGCATACGGTGATGGAACAGCCGAAAGCGGAGGACGCCGGTTTGTTGGAGAGGCGCCGTTTGCGCAGGCGCCTTCTGGGAATCCTGATGCACAGTTCGCTCGTGTCCTCGAAGACTCTCGTGCGCGGGTGGCTCTCGACCAGCGCGCTCGGATTGCTCTCGGCGATTCCTCTCATTGGTCATCTGCTGGCGCCCCGCCGTTATGCGCAACTCCGGGAGTGGCTCAACAAGTCGTTTCTGCCGGAACCGCGAACCGAGCTGACGTTTATGCGGAACACGGCGCAATCGCAGGGAGCGGTGGCGGGCCTGCTGGTAGGATTCGCACCCGCGGAAAAGGTGGAACGAGTTGCCAGCGTTTTGGGTCCGGCCGGTCTTCACCGCCGGTTCGCCCGTATCGTGGTGGTCCTCGGACACGGATCGACCAGTCTCAACAACCCGCATGAATCGGCGCACGATTGCGGAGCGTGCGGCGGAAGGCGCGGGGGGCCGAACGCGAGGCTGTTTGCCGCCATGGCAAACCGGCCCGAAGTGCGCGCGGGCCTGCGCGAGCGGGGTATCGAGATTCCGGACGACACCTGTTTCGTCGGCGGCTATCACGACACCTGCAGCGACGACGTGCAACTGTACGACCTGGAGTCGCTTCCCGAGACGCATCAAGCCGACCTGGGACGCGTTCGCGAATCGCTCGACAGGGCGAGGACGCTAAATGCCCTCGAGCGCGCGCGGCGATTCGAGGGGCCTCCGGAGAACATTTCAGCGGCCGATGCGCTCCGCCATGTGGAAGAGCGCAGCGAACACCTCGCCGAACCGCGGCCCGAGTACGGACACTGCACGAATGCTGTCTGCGTAGTGGGGCGGCGAGCCCTGACGCGGGGACTGTTTCTGGACCGGCGCGCGTTTCTGGTTTCCTACGATGCAAACCAGGATGGCGATGGCCAGTCGCTGGCGCAGTTGATGGCCGCGGTGGTCCCCGTCTGCGCGGGCATCAGTCTCGAATACTACTTTTCCTTCGTCGACAACGATCGCTACGGCTGCGGCACAAAACTACCGCATAACGTGACGGGGCTGGTAGGCGTCATGGATGGCCATGCCAGCGACTTGCGAACAGGATTGCCCTGGCAAATGGTGGAGATCCACGAGCCGGTACGCATTCTGTTTGTCGTCGAGACCGCGCCCGATCGCCTCATGAAAGTCGTGAACAACAACCCGATGCTAAAGCAGTTGGTCGAGAACCGGTGGATTCGCCTGGCCACAATCGATCCGGTGTCGGGCGCAGTTCAGGTACGCCGGGATGGCGGCTTTGAAGAGTTCGATGGGTCCGTGGATCGCCTCCCTGTCGCGCTCTCTTCAGAGGAGTGGTATCGGGGTAAGCTCGAACATCTCCCCATGGCATGGATTCAAGCCGCGGCGGGAGGCCGATAACCGTGGATCTTTGGCAAAGCCTCCTGCTGTTCGCCGTGCTGGCGCCCGGTGTAGTCTTCAGCGCCATCTCGCTCGGCTGGCTGCTGGGCTGGATCCCCTCCGAGCGTTTCGTTTCGCGCATTACGGGAGTAACGTTCTCGGCATCGGTTTTGGCGATCGCGGCAATTGTCTGGAGGCTCGCCCTAACCGGGAGCCCTTCCATCGCATTGCGTCTCGGCAACTGGTTCGCCGTGGGCCGCTATGAGTTCCCTCTGGTGCTGCTGGCCGATCGATTGTCCCTGCCTTTTCTGGGCTTGACCGTCGTGTTGTCGGGACTAGTGGGGCAATTCTCCGCGACCTATCTGCACAGGGACGGCGGCTTCCTGCGGTTCTTTCTGCTGCTGCACCTTTTCGCTTTCGGGTCGTTGCTCGCGTTCGCCGCTGGTTCGTTCGATTTGCTGGCCGGCGGCTGGGAAATCGTGGGCATCACTTCGGTCTTGCTGATTGCCTTCTTCCAGCAGCGGGCAGCTCCGGTGGAAAACGGGCTGCGTGTTTTTGCGGTATACCGGGCCTGCGATATCGGGCTGCTGGTGGGTGTATTCGCGATGCATCACTGGGCAGGCACGGCTTCGTTTGCCGGGGGACTTCCACATTTGACGGAAACGCAGGCCGTGATCGTCTGCCTGCTGTTGCTGCTGGCTGCTGCGGGCAAAGCCGCGCAGGTCCCGTTCTCCGGATGGCTTCCGCGCGCCATGGAGGGCCCCACTCCTTCGAGCGCGATCTTTTACGGCGCGATCTCGATACATGCCGGCGCGTATCTGCTGCTCCGTGTGCAACCGATCCTGGCCCAGTCCAAGCTGGCCTCCACGCTGGTCGTGGCGATCGGGGCAGTCACCGCGATACACGGCGCGATCGTGGGCCGCGCCAGTGCGGATGCGAAGACGTCCCTCGCATATGCATCGCTTACGCAGGTGGGCGCGGTCTTCGTGGAGATTGGAATGGGTTGGAGATGGATCGCGGTGGCGCACATTCTGGGGCACGCGACGGTACGCACATTGCAGTTCCTGCGAGCGCCTTCCATGCTTCACGACTATCATCAAATGCGCTCCGCTACGGGAGGCGAACTGTCTGGCGTCGGAGTGCATTGGGAGGAACTCCTTCCCGAGCGATTGCAGTTGGGACTCTACCGGTGGGCTCTCGATCGCGGCCACCTCGACACAATTCTCGATCGCCTGGTGGTTTATCCCCTGATGCGCCTCTCGCGTTTCTTCGCAAAGCTGGACGCCATCGGGTGGCGCGGAGTGGCGGGCCGGCGTGGAGAGACGGCGATCTCGCTCGAGACTTCGGCACGGGTAGGGGGCCATTGATGCCGGCCGATCCCAAGCTGATCCTGACCCTGGCTGCCATTTTCATTCCCTGGCTTGGTGCAATCGCGGCAGCGGTAAGCCGGCGGCAAACGCGTGTGATCGGGTTCATCGCATCGTTCCTGGCAGTGCTGGCGAGCACACTTCTGCTACAAACCGCGCCGGCCCGGGAGTCGCTGGACGAAGCACTCATGGTGCTGTTCTCCTGCCTCACATCAGGCGCCATGCTGGTGCTGCCCCGGCGCGACTGCAACTCCACCACAGTTAGCGGAATGCTTTTCCTTCTCGGATCGACGCTGCTGGCGTATTCCACCGAGAACTTATTGGTTCTGCTGGCGGCGTGGGTTCTGACCACGATCCCCTTTCTCGCGTGGTTGTTTCGTGCCGGTCTGTGGCGCCCGCGAGTGAGCCTGCTCGCTTCCAGCATTGCCCTGGCAATCGCCATAGCACTGATCGCAGCCCAGGGTCAGCCGATGTCCATCGGCCAGCTAAAAGGGCACGCTCCTGGCGGAATGGCGGCATTCGGGCTCCTCGTGCTCGCGGTGATCTTTCGCAAGGGAATCTGCCCTATTCACGCTTGGGTGCCCGACGCGGCGGAAGGCGGCTCGGCTGTTCCCACTGCTCTTCTGCTCAATACCCATTTCGGTGCGTTGCTCGTGGCGAAATTAATCGTGCCGCTGTTTCCCGATACGGCCCGCACGTTTTTTCCAGTGCTCTCCTACCTGGCGCTCGCCACCGCGCTATACGTGGCAGTCCGGGCGCTTTCGGAGAATGCGCCGCGGCGTCTCATCGCGCTGGTGGCGCTCAGCCAGTCGGCGTGCATTCTGGCGGGGTTGGAGAGCCGCACCAGCGAAGGAGTTACCGGCGCGCTGGTGCACTGGATGGTGGTAACCACGTCCACCATGGGACTGCTGGGCATTGTGCGCTTGCTGGAGGTCCGTTTCGGCGAGAATCTTACCGCTAGCAGGCATCTTGGTTTGGCCCAACATGCTCCGCGCCTGGCAGTGTTCTTCGCGGTGTTCGGCCTCGCCCTGGTTGGTTTGCCGGGCACGCTGAGCTTCTGTTCGCAAGACCTGCTGATCCACGGAACTTTGCAATCGCATCCGCTTACCGGGCTGCTGCTGCCAGTGGCCACTGCGATGAATGCGGTGAGCTTCTTCCGCTTATTCACCCGTCTGTTCCTCGGCAAGCGGCGGACGGGATTTACGGTGATGGCCGATGCGCTGCCGCGCGAACGATGGATTCTTGCCACAGGCGTGCTGTTTGTGGCGCTGGGTGGATTGTTTCCGAGCGCGATCGTGACCCTCCGGTCGGCGGAGGCGGAAACGATCGCGGCGCAGCCGGTTCCCTACTCCTCGCGCAGCGCGACCATCGGATCGACCACACTGGCTCTCCGCGCGGGAACATACGTCGCGGCCAGAGCGGAGGCGGCAAGCGCCACCGAAACCCCCACCAGCAGAGCGGGATCGGAGGGGCGCACTCCATACAGTAACGCGCCGAGATAGCGTCCGAGGGCCAACGCCGCAACCAAGCCCAGTAAAATACCCGACGCGGCTAAGAAGGCGCCCTGCCGCGACACCATCCATACCACATCGATCGGTTGGGCGCCGAGAGCCATGCGCACGCCGATCTCATGCGTGCGCTGGCCGACCAGATGCGAGAGCACGCCGTATAGTCCGACAACTGCCAGGATCATCGCCAAGCCCGCAAAAACCGCCAGTATGACTGCTCGGAAACGCGGATACGCAAGCACTTTCGAAATCGTCTGCGACAACGGTTCGGCTGTCCCCACCGATACATCCGGATCGGAGGCGGCAATCGTGCGCCGGATGGAGTCGCCGGCAACTCGCCCAGGCGACGCCATGCGCAAAAGCAGGCTCACCGAAAGTGGCGCAGTCTGTGACAGCGGGCGGTAGACAACGGGCAATTCGCCCCATCGCATCTCTTCGGAAACCGTGGTGCGCTGCTCATTAGCCACCACACCCACGATCGTGAGCCAGGGCCTGTTGGTTTCGGAGCCCTCGAATTCCCGAATGTGCTTCCCGGCCGGATCTTCACCAGGGAAGTACTTGGCGGCCAGGGCCTGGTTGATAATAGCAACCGGCTCGCTTCGCTCCGTATCCTGAGAACGGAAGAAGCGGCCTTGTTCGAGGGGAATCCGCATCACGCGGAAGTATTCCGGGCTGATGCCCTGCTGACCCACGTCGAGGATTTGATCAGTTGTGGGATCCGGTCTTCCCTCCACGGCCAGGACGCTCACCGCGCCGGTTCCGCGAGTAGGTACAGTTGTGGAGAGCGCCAGTTCCGCAATTCCCGGAAGCGCGCCGAGGCGTTCCGCGACGCGCTGGTAGAATGCGCCTCGCTGCCCGGGGGTTGCGTAGGAAGTTTGCGGTAATTCCAGGCTGGCCGCCACCACGCCCTCTGGTGCGAACCCGAGAGGCGCCGCCCGAAAATTGGCCACGCTGCGGATCAGCAACCCAGCTCCCGCCAGCAGGACCACAGTGAGCGCTACTTCGGCGACAGTCAGCGCTTTGCCGAAGCCCATCCGGCGGCCATCGGGCGATATACCACGGCCGCCAGTCTTTAGCGCCTCGTTCAGTTCGATGCGAGAGGCCCTCCATGCGGGCACCAGGCCAAACAGAATCGCGGTCACTCCGCTCAGCAGCAGCGTAAATGCGAGGACCTTGCCATTCAATTCGACGACGCTGGTAGGTGGAAGCTCGATCGGATTTGCTTTCTTGAAACCCTGGACCGCACCGGCTGCCAGCGCGATCCCGGATAGCGATGCAAGCAGCGAAAGTAACAGGCTCTCCGTCAGAAGTTGCCGGATGAGGCGTGCCCGGCCGGAACCGAGCGCCGCGCGAATCGCCATTTCGCGCCGCCGTGCAGCCGATCGCGCGAGCAGCAGGTTCGCCACATTCACGCAACAGATCAGGAGGACGAGTGATACGGCCGCGAACAGCACTGCGAGGCTCAGCTTCAGATTACGGCCGGCCAGCCACACGAATTCGGCCTGGAGATCGTAGATTAGCGGCTCCATGAGCGCTCCCCAACGATCATGCGCATGCAGACGTTGGTGCAGTGCCGAGATCTCGGCTT
>PSRJ01000398.1 GCA_003175985.1 Terriglobia bacterium | reverse complement strand
GACGACGTTCATATCCTTTTCAATGGTGACCACAGCATCTTTGGTCGGCACCTTTTTGTCAGGCCAGGTGGCTGCATCGGACCAGCGCTTCGAATTTCCCGTCGAAGTCTTTTGCTGCGCTTTGAGGACGGCATATCCGCCGAGGACTAAAAAGGCTGGAACCAGCAACGAAAGGAACAAGAGAGAACGTTTTCGCACCGTTAAATCTCCGTGATCGATAGGAAGTGTAGCAAGGGACAATTTTACACCTATCGCCGGCCGGACAATATCCCGTACAGAGCTAGGGCCGGCCACCGCCGCGCCGCGAAACTGATGCGATCTTTTTCTTTCACACCTTCCCGCAAACTTCTTACCTCATCCGCCGCCCATCCCCGGATTTTGCAGCCCCATCAGAACCGGAAGCGCGCTACGATCTGTCCCTGCCGCGGCGTGCCGGCAAGCGTGGTATTGAGCCAGCCGAAGCCGCCGGTAACCTTGCTGTTCGGATCATTGTTGTTGACCCTGGTCTGCGGCAGCAGGGCATTGGTCGAGACGAGGCCGGTGCCGAAGGGCAGCACAGTGCGATTGAAGATATTCGTGAATTCCGCCCGAACGCTGAGGCTGATTCCTTCCCTGATTCTGAACAGGCGCCCGAATTCGAAGCTCTCCTGCGGGCGGCGCCGCCCGCGATAATCGCTGTAGTAGGGGGCCGCCGTACCCCATTGGCCCGGCGCCGGATC
This sequence comes from Terriglobia bacterium, assembly GCA_003175985.1. Lineage (GTDB taxonomy): Bacteria > Acidobacteriota > Terriglobia > Bryobacterales > Bryobacteraceae > PSRJ01. The sequence goes on along the minus strand of PSRJ01000398.1, from coordinate 9,504 downwards.
GGTCCACGCCTTAGGATTCAGAACAAATGTCTTGTCCGGATCGAAACAACGACAGTTGAGATCGTGCGTAAACAGCGGTTCGCCCGGCACGCGATTGGCAAAGCTGATCGCGGTGCCGGGAGTAGCACGGAACAGCATCGTATTCAGGTTGTTCTGCGCAGCCGGCGCCAGAATCGGGAAGCCGCTTGCGTAGTTGAGAATCGCGCCGATCTGCCAGTCTCTCACAACGTAGGACAAAACCCGGTTGCTTCCCCATTTCGGCAGGGAGTAATTGGCGGCGATCACGGTTGCATACTTCTGGTCCATCACGGAAAGGACTTTGTTCTGCGGCCGGTTGAACACGTCGTTGACTTGCCCGGCGCCGCCATCGCTCTCTGAGCCCAGGTTGAGCGACTTTTGATAAGTGAATGCCCAGGTGAAGTCCAGCCCGTGAGACAGCCGTTTGGTCGCCTTTACCTGCAGGGAGTCGTACCAGGTGTTGCCCAGCGGCGCCCAAGTCGGTGTGAGCCCCGAACTGAACTGGGGAAACGGACGCAACGACTGCGCTACGGTCGAACCGGCTGGAAAGCCCGCGTACGGCAGCCTGTTCTGGAACCGGCCCGCGGTGGGTGAATTCAGCGGAGCGTTGAGGACGGCGCGGTCGGCCGCATTCGTGATGTCAAGGCCGTACGCTTTGAGCTGATCCGGAGTATTCGCGTTGTAATTGGTCAGTACGCCCGCGGGCCACCAAATCCCGCGGTTCCCCACGTAAGTGGCCTCCACCACGAGATCGCGGACGATCTCACGCTGCAGCCCAATACTCCATTCATACTGGCGGGCAGGCCGGCCGGCGTTCGGGTCGATGTAAATCGGAGGGCCTGCGAGACCGGGCAGCGGATAGTATCCCGGGCTGAAATTCGGCCACGCGATCTGCGCGGCGGTTAACGGCACGCCTTGATTCAGGACCATCGCCGGCTGCCCGAAACTGGGCGAACTGAAGGGGTTCGAAGATGTGACAGCGCGCGTGGCAATGTTGTTGTTTGCAGTTCCGTTATAGATGATGCCCACGCCTCCCCGCACTACGGTCTTCGTCGTGATCTGGTAAGCGAATCCCATACGCGGCCCAAAAGCCCACGGATAATTGTGCGCGAAGCTGCAATTGCATCGCCCCGGCAGCGAGCCTTCGTAGATCGCGGCGCCCAGCCGCCCGCCCGCGCTCGGATTCGGCGTCGTGGCCGAGAAATCCGCCTGCCGGCCGTACTGCTCCTTTTGATAGGTCGAGTAATCGTAGCGCAGGCCGTAGTCCAACGTGAATCTGCGCGTCACCTTCCAGGTGTCCTGAGCATACATACCCCACTGCTGGTTCCCCAGGCGCGCTACGGCAGGAACGCGAATATTGGCACTATCCACCAGGCCGAGGAGAAAACTGGCGTAGGGAAACCCGATGGTGCCGCCGGCGACCGTGGTCGTGTTCAGGTAAGGGAGCCCCGTCTCCGCGGCGTTGAATGTATATCCGCCGTTGGTGCCCAGAACGTTGTAGTTCGGATATCCCTGAAGGCGCATCTCCGCGCCCAACTTATAAGTATGGTTATTCTTCACCCACGTCACGCCGGCGACCGCGGTGGGCTTTTGCATCAGCGTGTTTTGTTTCCCTTGAATGATCTCCCCCAGGTTTTTCAAACCGCCATATGCCGTGCTCACCATACCGAAGAAATTGGGAAACGTATACGGCTGGAAGGGTCCCTTCAAACCGAGTTCCTTCGTGGGGTCGTAGTTGGTGGTTTGAGCGAAGGTGTACAGCCCGGAGTCCTGGTAACCGCCCCCCAAATGCAGCAGAATTGTCGGCGTCACAGTCAGGTCATAATTCAGCGTGTACCGATGCCCGTAGAAACGCGTGCTGGAGGCTTCCGAAATAGGCTGAGGCAAGCCCTCCGCGCCGCCGCCAATCGGAGCACCGGGGGAGTAATTGGAATCCGAATGTGTCCGCGACCAGAAGAAGCTCAGCTTGTGGCGCGCACTCAGCAGGTGGTCGAGCTTGAGAGACGAAATGAAATTCCGGTTGTCAGTGGGAAAGGGATAAAGCCCATTGTTCACCAAAAGGCCGGCGAATGGACCCGCCGGCAGCGGCACCAGCGATTGGATTTTCGCCGCTACCGGGTCAAACCGGTCTGGCCCGATTTTGTTGCCCGGGAAGGGATCCCGAACTATATAATTCAGACCGCCGACGTTTACTGTTCGCTCCGTGTTGGGATCGTAAATCGAGTTTTGGATGATGGGGCGCCCCAGGATGTCGGTTGACAATACTTTGTTCCCGACGGCTGCCGTGGCGGCGCTGAAATCGCCGTTGCGATAGGCTTGCGTCGGAACGGTGTTGAACGTCGTGGTATTGAGCGTGGATTGGGGAAGATCCTCCCAGGAGAAAAAGAAGAAACTCTTGTTGTGGCCGTCATACACTTTGGGAATCCACGCCGGACCACCCGCCGTGAAGCCGTAGTCGTTCCTGCGAAACCTTCCCCGCGTGTGGGTGAACGAGCCATACGCGTTGAGCGCTTCATTCGCGAAGTAGTCGTACGCGCTCCCATGGAATTGATTGGTGCCCGACCGCATGGTGACGTTGAAGACGCCGCCGCCGGCCTGGCCGAATTCGGCGGCGTAGTTGCTGGTTTGCACCGCGTACTCCTGGATGGCATCCACGCTCGGCTGGGTCACGGAATTGAGGATCTGGCCCAGGCCGTAAGTCGCGTCCTGTCCCTCGATGCGGGTGTTTTGCGTGTTCGTAGGAGCGCCGTTCAGGCGAACCGAACCGGGGCTGTACACGACCCCCGGCAACAACTGCGACACCGTCAATATATTCCGGATGCCGCCGATCTGCCCCACGGGGAGCTCATCCACGCGCTGCGCGGTGACGTTGTGGCTCAACTCGCCGCTCTCGGTTTTCAGCAAAGGAGCCGATGCACTTACCGTAACGGATTCCGAAGCCGCGCCCACTTCGAGCGCCGCGTCAATCCGCAAGGTTTGGCCTACTTGCAAGTCCAGACCCTGCCGCACAAATTTTTTGAAACCCGCTACGGTCACTGAGAGTTCGTAGGGTCCTGTTGGAAGCTCGCTGAGCGTGTAATTCCCGGTCGCCGTGCTGACGGCCCGATAGACCCCGCCGGTAGCTGTGTTTTTCGCCTCGATCTCCGCCGCGGGGACTACCGCCCCGCCAGGGTCACTGATCACGCCCGTGATACTTCCGCGGTCACTCTGCGCGAAGACTGCAGCGCAAAGAACAAATACCCACGCCAATTGCTTCATATCGCCCCTTATTTAGCGCATGTCAAATGCCGGCCAATATATATCGGGGGTGAAAAGAAGTCAAGGCGATTACGTCAATTTAGGGCGATTTTCGGCCGGTCAGTACTTTGTCCGCCGTCTCGGACCCGAATACCGGCAGGCCGGGGTCGGTCAGCAGGCCGATCTGTTTCAGCACCGAGGCCTGATCCCAATAAATGTGTTCGTGAGCGAGCCGGCCATCGCGAAATTTCACGATAACGACTAGAGGAATCTCCACGTGTTGGTTCGTTGGCTTGACACCGGGGAGCATCCACGGCATTTCTTCTGTGTGGGTGAAAGAAAAGATCAGTTCGTCCACGAGCTGGTTTTCCCCAACTGTCCGCGAGACCGGCGTGAGCCTGGTATCGGGCGGCATCTTCGGGATAAAGTCGGTTGAGTAGAAGGTTCGCAGTTCGGCCTTCCCGCTCCCGCCGGTCATCACAGGCACGTGATTGACGTAAGCGTCATCCACCATGGTGGCCAGTGTGAGCTCCGTATCGCGCGTAGAGAATTCGTGCGCCGTGTGCTCTTCCCACAACTCACTCAAACTTTTTAGAGACATCTTTTCCCCAACGCCTTACACCTTACCCTAAGATCGCGCGCCTTCGCCGGACCGCTTCGTATAGTGAAGGCGCGCCGGCGAAACACCAGACCGCGATCACCGGATCACAGATTGCGCACCCTAGAGAGGAAGTCGCATCAAACGCCAGAATGGGGTTTCCGTACAGGTGGTGCAGAATATCCCACGCCGTGTGCAACAGCCAGCCGATGCCGATCAGAGAATAGGACCGCAGTCCAAGGTAGGAGCAAAACGATATGGCGGCGCAAAAAGCCAACTCCCACTTGCCGAACCCGCCGCCACTCAGATACGCTGCACCGGCGCCTCCCAGTAGAATCGCCATCAAGAATCTCCGGTTTGGTTCCTTGATGATCGAAACGGGCAGAATGATCCCGATCGCAATCACTACGGGGGCGATCCACTGGATGGTCGTTTGAAACTCCGCTGTCGAATGTATTTGCATAAACGCTCCTTCTTTGCGATGCGCTACCGAGAGCTCTTCCGCTTCTTTGGCTTGGGAGGAGTTTTGGCGGCAGCGGCTCCAGCCCTTTCCAGCAGGGCCTGGAATGCGATTTGCGCACGCCGGTCGGCGTCCGCCGCTCTTAGAAAACGATGGGCCGCATGATGACCCAGATATATCCCCGACAATTCCCAGACGAACTGGTCAACATCCAGGTCGGGTCGAAGATGCCCGAGAGAAGCGGCCCGCTCCACAATCCGGGTCAGCAGATTCCTCCACCGGCCCTCCAATTCCTGGATCTTGTCCCGCACGGGGCTCTCGACATCGTCGAATTCAAACAACCCCGCGGCCACCGGGCACCCGCCCGGCAATCCAGCCCGTTGCGCCCAGCCGAGCCAGTTCGCCACCAGGACGTTGAGTTGTGGCAGGCCCTCTGCCGCCCTCATCGCGGGCGCCACAACGCGTGCGTTCGCCAACTCCGCCATATAGTCCAGCAGGCCGATCTGCACATCTTCCTTGGACTGAAAATGAGCGAACAGCCCGCTCTTGGACATTCCCACCTGGTGCGCGAGCACGCCCAGCGTAATCCCCTCCAGGCCGGATTGACTCATGAGCGCCAGGCCCTGTTGCATGATGCGCTCGCGCGTCGATTTGGCCTTCTCCACAAGTTTGAAAATAGCACGACCGGTCGGTCGTGTCAAGAGTTATGCAACGGGCATGTAGGGGCGTTGAGACAGCTCGTTGTTTTATTAGAGCTCCGACAACTCCCGGAACTGTCCGCTGCTGTCGCCCAGCTTTTCAGCGGGCACACCCAGCTTGTTGAGCAGGGTGAGCTGCAGATTCGTGAGAGGTGTGTGCTCCGGATAGACCAGGTGGCGGCCGCCCTTCAGAGTCCCGGCGCCTCCGCCTGCGAGCAGCACTGGCAGCGGGCCGTGCGTGTGCCGGTCGCTATTGCTGATGCCAGCGCCATAAAGAAGAATCGAGTGATCCAGCAGGGAGCCATCGCCGTCGGGGGTCTTATGCAGCTTCTCCAGGTACTCGGCAAACAGTGCGATGTGGTGGCGCTGGATCTTTGCGCATTTTTCCATCTTCTCCGCGACGCCCTGGTGATGTGTGAGGGGATGATGCGGCTCGGGGATCCCGATCTGGGGATAGGGCCGGCTCGTCTGCTCGCGGCCATACATGAAGGTGATCACCCGCGTCAGGTCGGATTGATATGCCAGCAACTGCATATCGTAAAGCAACCGCGCGTGGTCCGGGAAGTTATCGGGGATGCCGGCGGGCTGGGCGACGTCGGGCAACGTTTTCGAGCTCTGTTCTTCCGCCTTTTGAATGCGTCTCTCCACGTCCCGCAGCGAGGTGAGATAGTCGTCCACTTTGCGATTGTCGCCGGCGCCGAGTTGCCGCCGCAGTTGATTCACGCGATCGGTGACGGAATCGAGCAGGTTCCGGTCCTGACTCAGGCGCGACGCCCGCACGCGCGGGTCGGTGCTGTCGCTCGAACCGAACATCCGTTCGAACAGCACGCGCGGATTGTTTTCGGCCATCAGCGGCAGCGTCGGCGTCAGCCAGGAAAGCGTGCTGCTGTAGGCGCAACTGTAGCCCAGATCGCAGGAACCCAGCAGACTGTTTTCGTCGGCCGTCATTTGCAGCGAGGAGAGCTGCGTCTCGCGCGCGAAGGCCTTGGCCGCGATCTGGTCCATGGAAACCGCATTCTCGACATTGCTGTCCGACTTCTTCACGTGCACGCCCGTGAGATAGGAACCGCACGCGCGCGAGTGGTCGCCGCCGCCATCGCCGAGCGCCTCCGCCTGGTCGCTGAACAGTCCCGTGATGACGATCAGCTTGTCTTTGAACGGCTCCAAGCCCTTCAGCGTCGGCGAAAGCTCAAATGCCGAACCAGCGCCTTTCGGCAGCCATTGGTCGTAAATCACGCCGTTGGGATGATAGACCACGCCGAAGCGGCGCACGGGGGTAGTGGAAGCGGCCGGAGCGAAGGCCGGAATCATGGCGTCGAGCAGCGGCAGTGCGACTGCCGTACCCGCTCCGCGGAGCAAGGTGCGGCGCGAAATGGCCTTCCTGGTTACGAACATACTGCGTTCTCCTCAATTCCTCGCAACCGCCGTTCCACCGGCGGTTCGCATCTGAAAGGGCGCGCTTTTTACGATAGCTGAAATGAGCGAGGACCAGCGGTAATCATCGGCCTCCGCCGCGCGGACGATTGCACGAACGGTGGGCGCATCGTAATATTCCAGCCCCCGGCCCAGAGCGTACGTGAGCAGTTTCTCAGTTACCGCCTTCACAAACTGCGCCTTCTGGACCAGCAATGCCTGGCGCAACTCGCGCGGCCCGCCGACTTTCGTGCCATCCAGCAATACACCCGATGCGTCTATGGCCTGGCCCGCATCGTGAGTGCGCCACTGCCCGATGCCATCGAAATTCTCCAGGCTCAATCCCAGCGGGTCCATGCGCGCGTGGCAACTGGCGCACACCGCATTCGCGCGGTGCATTTCCAGCATTTGCCGCACCGATAACGGCTTGCCGTCTTTATTGCTCGATTCCAGCGGCGGCACATTCGGAGGAGGCGCCGGAGGAGGCGCGGCGAGAATATTTTCCAGCAGCCATTTCCCGCGAATCGTCGGCGAGGTGCGCGTCGCGTAGGACGTTACCGCCAGCACGCTAGCCTTTCCCAGCAATCCAAAACGGTTCTCATCGGTAAGCCTTACGCGCCGGAAATGGCTCCCATACACACCGGGTATTCCGTAATGGCGCGCCAATTGCTCGTTGATAAAGGTCTCATTCGAAGTCAAGAGGTCGATGACGCTATGGTTCTCTTTCAACTGAGCGTCGAGAAACAGCTCCATTTCGGTTACGAATGCGGAGCGCAGATTGTCATCGAACCAGGGAAACTTAGTGCCGTCGGGATTAAGCAGCCAAACGTTGCGGATCTGCAGCCAGTCGGAGAAGAAATTTTCGACGAGCGACGCGCGTGCGCGCGAGTCGGCGAACAGGCGCGAGACCTGTTGCTCCAGAATTTCCGGTTTATGCAATTCGCCGCGGATGGCCAAGTCGAGCAAGGTGTCATCCGGGATACTGCTCCACAAAGCAAACGACAATCGCGATGCCAGCTCGATATCGGAAACACGATATACGCCGTTCGAAGCGGCGCTCGGCGGTCCGGCCTCTATACGAAACAGAAAATCGGGGCTCACCAGCACACGCTCGAGCGCAGCGCGAATCCCATTGTCGAAGGTTCCCGCCGCCCGCGCGCGCTTGTAGAAACCGAGCAGAGTTTCTACGTCGTCGCTGCTTGTGGGACGGCGATATGCCCGCAGCGCCAGCCGCGACAGGATTTTCGTCGCACACGGAAGTTCGTCCGCGGCTGTTGCCGGCTGGCACACAAACAAAAGTTGCCGGCTCGGCGAATCGGCCGGCGCGCGGGCGCCGTAGGGACCTCCGATCAACAGTGCGGCAATAGCAATCGGCGAGTTCGCGTTATCCGATGCGCGAGTGAAGAGCGGCAGGCGGTCGGGGCCCACGCCCTCCGCCTCGGCATCGTCGGTTTTGAGCATGGTCGCCATGACCCGGTGTGATCCCGCGGTCACAGGCACGCGCACCTGCAACGCTTCGTCGGCATCGAACTGAAAAGTCCTCGGCGGCGATTTTTCTCCGCCCAGCGTGAATTGCCCGGCGCGCTTACCGTCTAAGCGTATTTCAAATTGCGTGGGCGCGTTCAGGCCGCGGATTATGGTGTCCCAGGTGCGCTGCAATCGAATCTTTAAGACATACTCGGCGTCAACAGGGAAATAATGACTCGCTGCCACGCCGCCTTTCGATCCCAGAGGAAAGTCCTCACTCAGGCGCTCTGCCTGGCGAAGATACGTCTGGTCGTTCGCGTTGCCCTTCATGGCGCCGTAGCGCACGAATGCCGGTGGGATAGTCGGATCGCCCACAGCCCGCCGCGCAATGGCAGCCGCCGCGGATACGTACCGGTCCAACAACGCAGGCTGGATCGACAGCGCCTCGGCATTGTTCTCGAATCCGAAGGCTTGCTCATCGGGCGGCAGCATCGCTTGCGCGTCCACTTCCACTCCCATCAGATCGCGAACCGCGTTGGCATATTCTGCCCGGTTCAGCCGGTGCAGGCTGGCAGAACGTCCCGGGTTCGCGTGAGACGCAGCGGCGCGGTCGATTTCCGATTCGAGCCAGGAAGCAACCCGGTCGTACTCGGCGTTATCCGGGCGCCGGAGGCCCGGCGGCGGCATGGCGCGGCTGCGCAACTTTACGATCACCTTCTCCCAGGTCTCAGCGGCGCCGGCAACGTGCTCGGTGTCGGCGCGATCCAACGCGAGGCCCGCGGTCTTCAGCTTCTGGTTATGACACCCGACGCAGTAATTGGCAACCAGTTCGCTCACGGGAGACGTGGAAGCTACGTGAGCCGCCAAACAGAGCGCTCCGAGCATCCACAGCGGTCTTGTCATTTCTCCAGCCTCACTGCTCCGCGCGGCACTTGTTCTGAGCCTCGCAGGGATGCCCCAGTTTGGGATCGGCGCCGTGCTTCTGAAGCAGTTCTGCGCCTTCCTTGTTATATAGGACGCCGCCCAGCCGGTCGCCCTGTCCGTTGGCCGCAAGCCACGGAGTCACGCCCGCCTTGCTCACCGCATTCACGTTGACACCCAGGTCGATCAGTTGGGCAAGCAGCCTGTTCCATCCGCGGTACGCAGGACCGAACAAAGCGTTTTCTCCGAACGTTGTCTCTCCCTTCGGCTCCACGCCGAGAGCCAACAGGAAATTTACGGTCTCCAGCGCCTGGGCCTCTGTAACGAGATCCTCTCCGATGGAATGGTTCAGCCCCGTAGCCGCCATGATGGCCGATGCATTGGTGGCCGTGCGAATTTTCGGATCGGCGCCGGCCGCGAGCAGAATGCGCATCATCTCCAGGTCGTTGGCCGAGGCTGCCAGCAGGAACGGTGTCGCTCCCACAGCATCCAGGTATCCGCCGGCGAAGGTCGGCTGCGGTTTGGTCATGCGCGCGTTCACATCGGCGCCGTGGGCCAGCAAGGCTTTTACCAGCCGCAACTTGGCCTGCCGGTCCGTAATCCCCGCCATGGGGTCTTCAAAGCCGTACACCGGATTCGTGGTGAAATTCTCCCATTGGGAGGAAGCCCAGTGAAGTGGCGTATACCCGGCC
>PSRJ01000315.1 GCA_003175985.1 Terriglobia bacterium | reverse complement strand
CCGCCCCACAGGATACGCCTTTGCGGCGGGTCAGACCTGCCGATCAAGGAGCCGAACGAACCCTTCCTGCGAGAAGTGCCAATCATGCGTCAGGATTTCCTGGACGTGTTTCTGTCGCATGACGTTCATGGAGATGCAGTCTACTAGGCTGTACTGTTTATCGGGGCGCCTCTCATAGAGGGCCAGCCCGGCGAGAAACGATTCATGCGACTGGGCGACTACTTCGATGCCCGGATCGTTGAGAATCTCCCGTACCAGCCTGCAAGCCAACCGTCGCGTGTGGTCTCCGTGACCCGAAACCGCGGCCAGGAATTCGCTCAACACCTCTTCCGTGGTGATCAGCAGGGCGTCCGAACAGTCCGCGGCCTTGGCGGTGTCAGCCCATGCATCGCGGGGAAGAAAGATGGCCAGCCAGTAGAGCGTGTCGGCGAAGATCCGCCTCACCGTTTTGGCGTTCCGTAAACGTAGTGGTCGATCTGGCTGGAGAGATCCCTTGGGATTCGCCGCAATTCCTCGTCAGGAATCCTGCGGCCGAGGCGCTGCGCGATTCGCGCGATGCGGGGCATCTTGCGAGACGCTTCCGACCGCTTCCCGTCGGACGGTGTCGTGGTCTTCGATTTGTCCGCCGGGCGGCCCATGGCAATTCAAGAATACCAGACCGACATTACGGCTGGCCGACCTTGCGACGTACCGCGCCTGCGTCGACGTCGGGCACCTGCACCAGGATGCCGCGGCGATCGTAGGCCGCCGCGTTACGATTGAGCTTGTTTGAGAGGATGGCGCCGGTGTGACAGTTGAAGAGTGTCACTGGGATTTCGATCTCAGTGCGCTCGCCGACGACGAACTGCCTCGTTGTGGGGCCGTCCGACCGAATGGGACAATCGTCCTTGGCCGCTGAAGCACCGTGTTCAGGAGAACCAACATGAAACTCATTCGTATTCTGTACACCGCCGCGTGCACCTTCTTGCTAATCCCCGGGGGTCGGGCCGACCAGATCACGATGAAGGATGGAGACCGCATTACCGGCGAAATCGTCAAGAAGGACGGGCAAACGGTAACGATGAAGAGCAAGAACTTCGGCACCGTCACGCTGAAGTGGGACGACATCGGCGCCATCAGAACCGACCAGCCCCTTATTGTCGTGTTGTCCGGCGGCAGAAGTGTGAAAGCCAGCCTCCAAACACAGGATGGGGGGATTCAAATCGTGGCTCCGGCCGCGCCGGAGACCGTTCCGGCGTCTACGATCGTGGCATTGCGCAATGATGCGGAAGAGCATGCCTTCGAACGGCTTCAGCATCCCGGGCTCCTGGACCTGTGGACGATTACGGGCGGTTTGAACATTGCCGGTACCAACGGCAACGCGGAGACCTCCACGCTGACTACACCTTTCACGTTTGAGCGGAACTCGAACACCAGCCGAACGAAGGCTTACTTCAATTCGATTCGTTCGACTGCCAGAGTCAATGGGGTGAGTGCCCAAACCGCCAATGCAGTCCGCGGTGGGTGGGCTTACGATCGCAACCTCACGCGAAGAGTCTTTCTGGACGGGTTCAACGATTACGAATATGACAGGTTCCAGTCACTGGATCTCCGAGTGGTGCTCGGTGCGGGCGCCGGCTACCACGTTTGGTCTCGCGAGTCCAACCATCTCAGCTTCCTCGGAGGAGGCGCCTGGAACCGGGACGCATTCAGCGCGTCAGCCTCTCTGCCCGCCTTCACCAGGAACTCGGGCGGGGCTTATTGGGGCGATGACTTCAGCTACAGGCTGCTTCGCGGAACTAATCTGACGGAAGCGTTCCGGATGTTCGATAACCTCTCCCAGACGGGGGAGTACCGTATGAATTTCGATGTCGTGGCGGCGACACCGATTAAGAAATGGCTGAACTGGACGGTTTCGCTGAGCGATCGTTACCTGAGCAATCCCGTACCGGGCCGCAAGCGCAACGACTTTCTCTATAGCACCGGGCTCGCGGTTTCATTTTCACGCTGACCCGGCTTACATCTTCAATAGGCGTATGGGAGCGTTCGAAGTGCTGAGATCCAGCACCGGGCCGCCGCTGCCGATGGTTCCATCCATGTTGTTCTTTCCGATCTCACCCACCACTTTCATCTCGAAATCGGAGGAGATGGAGGCATTGCTGGTGTGGGCCACAACGCGGGCATTTGCCGCGGTGGGCAGATGGAGCGTGATGGGCCCATTACTGCTCGTGGCGCGGACACTGCTGGAGAAGTTCGCGGGTACGGTGAGATCCACAGGGCCGTTAGAGGTCTCAAGCCGGATAGCGCGATCCGCGGGCGAGGTGGCAAGGATCGCGGTAATCCCGCCGTTTGAGCTGGTAGCTTCCAGCGGTCCCTTCAAGTTCTCGGCGCGAATGCGGCCGTTGGAAGTCCTGGCGGAAACTTCGCCGGAGACGTTGATCAGCTCGATCGAACCATTGGACGTATGAATATCGAGGCTGCCCTCGAAACTCTGAATGCGGACAGCTCCATTGGAGGTCCGGAACCGGCCAGGGCCCGAGCCCTCGGTCACCTGTATGGGGCCATTGGAGCTGGTGATCCGGTCCAGCAGCGCGCGGCGGGGCATTCTCACCGTGAAACGGGCCCCGCGATTGCCGCGGAATTCGGAGGGACGCGCTACCCGTATGTCGATCGAATCGGGCGCGTTGGCGATCGCCACCTGGAGCGCGTCGGCGGCCTCCGGACTGGGCCCGTACTTGGTTCCGCTGATATCGACCATGTCCTGGTCCCAACCGGCTAGCTCGACCGAACCGTTGAACGTTTCGATGGCCAACTTTCCGCCGGCATTCAGCGGATAGCTGTAGTGAAAGTCCTTGTGATAGCGTGCGCCTCCAAGGTCCTCCAGGTCGCAGCCGGTAAGAGCCAGCAGGCAGGGAGCCAGCACCAAAGAAGCAAGCGTTGCGGTCATTGCTTTCTCCTCAATCCAAGAATTACGGAACTGGCGGCGGTTTTGTTCCGTAATGAGGGAGGAGTACAATCGGCTGGTATGTCACCCGACATCGTTGCGAGCACAGAAAGCGAGCCGAAACCGCTGAGTGAAGTTTCCCGGCTGACAGGCGTCTTCTTCGAGCCGGGAAAGACGTTCGCGGATATCGCCCAGCGGCCCCGGTGGCTCGTACCACTAGTGATCGGGATCCTGTTTTCCGTCGGTTACCTTTACGCCTTCAGTACGCGCATCGGCTGGGAAAGCTACATGCACCGGGTCATGGACAACAACCCGCGGGTCCAGCAATTGCCCCCGGAGCAGCGGCAGCGCATCCTCGATACGCAGTTGAAGTTCGTGCCCATTTCCAGCATGGTCAGCGTGGTGGTCGGCGCGCCGGTTATGTTGCTCTTATGGGCGGGAATCGCCCTGGGGATTGTCAAAGGACTCCTGGGGGCGCCCATCCGTTTCAAGCAGGCTTTTGCGGCGTTATGTTACGCGGGGCTGCCGCGGATCCTTTATTCCGTGCTCGCCACGATCGTGATGTTCCTGACGAAGGATCCGGAGAATTTTGACGTCCAGAACGGCTTCTTTTCCAATCCGGGCGCGCTGATGGACCCGCAAAACTCTTCGAAGTTCCTCTATACCTTGGCCAGTTCGCTTGATGTATTCACATTTTGGGTCCTGATTCTGGCGGCGATGGGTTTGAAAGCGGCCGGGGGAAAGCGCCTTTCTTTCGGCGGAGCCTTATTTGCGGTTGCCCTGCCCTGGGCAGTGCTGGTGTTTATCCGCGGCGGTTTGGCAGCGGCGGGCTTGATGGGGTAGCGCTAGGCGCGCCGGGCGATAATCTGGGCCGTGGGCCGTGCATGGCCAGGGCGGGTCGACTCCGAATAATATAGAATTTTCCAGGAAGCGAACTCCTGCCGTAATTCGCCCGGTTCGAGCACAAACCGGTGCGGCTGGGCGTCACGGAGATGAATTTCGGCGGTGAACAGGCCTCCGGGGCGGACGGCTGCCCGAATTCGTGGGAACAGATTGCGCTGCAAGTAGAAGAAATCGCAGATGAGGTCATAAGCGTCCGGCTCCACGGCACAGGCGTCCGCTTCGAGATCCCCCTGGCGGATGTCGATAGCGAGGCGCGCGGCCGCGGCGCGATTCCGCACGATGTCGAGCGCCGCCTGGGAAGAATCCACGGCGACCACGCTCCACCCCAGTCCGGCAAGGTATAACGCGTTGCGGCCGGCGCCGCAAGCGAGATCGAGGGCGCGGCCGGGCGGTAACAGATCGGCCACCTCTACCAGTAAAGGCACGGGCGTGGAATCGAGCTTCTCGGCCAGCCGGTAACGTTCATCCCAGTTTCCAGACACGTCTTCAGGGTAGTCCGTTGGCGTGTGCGTTAGCGCTTCGACTTTACATATTCCACCATGGCGGCCACGAACCCGTCGACAAACGGTTTGCCGTTTTGGCGCAGATTGTCCAGTGTCATGTAATCGGCGACGATATCGGGCCGCACGCCGATATTCTCAACGTAATCAGCAGGGGGATACTCGGAGGTTTTGATGATGTTCTTCCTGATGAGGCGGGTTTGCGCGAGCGACGCGCCGCCCTCCATGTAGACACCAACATCAAAATAAAAGACGGCCCCGCCGGCGCCATCCGTCCGCATGCCATAGAGAAGAGCCCGGCCCTCATCCTGGATTACGGCCGCGAAAATCTCCGCAGCGGAAGCGGATAGTTCGTCAGTAAGAACCATGATGGGCTTGCTGTAGGTGACTTCGGCTCCCGCCTTGTTCCGTGCGGGCGCAATATCGAGGGACGTACCGCAAAGTGGAAGAGGAACCGTAAACCCGCGGTTCTCCCGGTATGCCTCCTGGGCGGAACGCAGCATATTCTGCAAGGAGGCGATTTCGTCCGCGGTTCCGCCATACCTTGTGGCGGCGTCCAGATCGTCTTGAAAGCCCTCTAACATGTCCCAGGTCACGCGGACCTGGTTTCCCGCGCTGTGAAATCCTCCCGGAAAAAGATAGCTCAGCGCCTGTTCAGCGGCGCATCCGTACCCTCCAGGGTTGCGCATGATATCAATAATCAAGCCGTCTGTGTTGGCCTGTAAGTAAGTGATCTCCGCGGTAAGCTCCGTGTTGCTGAAGTACAGGAACGTGGGAATCCGCAGAAATCCAAATCGTAAGCCGGAATCCTGGAATGTGCCCGAGAAAATATCGTCGTACTTGCCAGCCCCAAGGCGCTGCACGAACGATGCCGGCAAGTCGAAAACCGGATGCACCTCTCCCCGGCCAACACTGAAGCGGGCCATGGGAAGCTGAAAAGTCTGGTAACGCCGCAGACGCTTCAGGTAGTCCATCGGGTCTGTCGGCTCTGTGTAAGCGGAATACGCGGCCTCTCTGTCGCGCGGAACGGGTGAAGGGCCGGCCTGTGTATACGGGATGCCCTGCTTCACCCACGGAATCGTATACGCCGCGAGACCGTTCTTCTCGCTGCGGATCGTGATGTTCGCACCGTCTTCGATTTGGTGTCCGCGCGGGATCAAGGTTTGAGGTCTCAGTGTAAGGAACGTGGTTGCGTCCCGCCGTCGGCTGCGTAGATTCCCATCGCCAATGAGGTGAAGCAGATTCTCCACCCCATCGGCGGGGCTGACTCCGTCGATAGAGACAACTTCATCGCCAATCTCGAACGGGTAGGCGGACACCGGCAGGGCTTTGCGATCGATCCGGTCGATCCGGAAGGTCCCGTCGTAAAGATCGATACTGAAAGGAAGCTGAGCACGGAATGTGGAGGGCAACAGGAAACTGGTGTGGCCGTCCTGGTTGCGCGCCACGTATTCCGAGCAGATCTCAAAGAAGGTGAGATCGTCTTTGGACTGCTGCACGCGGGCAATCCAGGGCGTCAGGTCGAGGCTGTCATAGGAAAAAGCGGTCTTCTTCCATTCGTAAAAAGCGTAGCGTTTGGAAAACAGCGCGGCGAGTTCTTGAAAATCGATCACCTTCTGTTCTGGTGTCAACTGGGCAAGTGCGGGAACAGCGCAAAGGACCAGTGCGAGCAGAGCTTTAAGGCGCATATATAAGATAATTTTATCTGAAACAACTGTTGTAAAGGCCGACAGAGGTACCGGTGGGGATCAGTAAATGGGTTACCCTTTTTGAAATGCGGGTTGTGGTGCTAGTCGGGTTGCCGGGGTCTGGAAAATCCACTTACCTGGAGAGAATGGGTTTCACGGCGCTCTCTTCGGACGCGATCCGTAAAGTGCTGGCGGACGACGAGACCGACCAGAGTATTCATGACCGGGTCTTCGAGACCATACGATATCTGCTTCGGCAACGGCTGGTTTTGGGCAGGCCGGCCACGTACATCGATGCCACGAACCTTACGCCGGAAGAGCGCCGCCCGTACATAGGCATCGGAAAATCGTACGGTTGTGAACTGGAGGCGGTATTTTTCGATGTGGCACTGGCCGTTTGCCAGGAGCGCAATGCGCGGCGCCACCGTGTGGTGCCGGAGGACGCGATGGCACGAATGGCAGCCAGACTCATACCGCCGTCGATTGCAGAAGGGTTCGATCGCGTGACGGCAATCACGGCGTGAAGCTCCGTCAGAACGAAAAGAACTCGCTTCGTTGCGGGCACCTTGCCGCGCTTGCCTCTGGCATCAGACTGTGATAATGTCGCTCCCCACAAGGGGGTTGTTCGTAATGTCAGATGTCGCGAAACGGGTGCGTAATGCCGTAACCGTGCTGGATGTGATTGTGGCGGTTCTTCTTGCCTGCGGTCCCGCGTTTTCACAAGGGGGCAGCACAGGGCGAATCGCGGGAGCAGTGAATGACACTACCGGAGGCGTGATCTCTGGCGCGACCGTGTCGGTCACCGATACCGAAAGAGGCACCACACGAACGCTCACGACGGATCAGGCGGGCGCCTATAATGCCCCGGAACTGATTCCCGGCACGTACATCGTGAGGGCGCAGTTTCCTGGATTCAAGTCGACAGAGCGGCGGAATATTCTGGTCGAGGTAGGCAAAGAGTATCGCATAGACCTCGTAGTCGAACCGGGCGCGCAATCCGAACAGGTCACGGTAGCGGCGGATGTGGCTCCGGTTGAAACGACCAGCGGCGTGCTGGGCGGCACCATCAGCAATCAGCTCATTCTGGACCTGCCGGTGCAAGGACGCAATTTTCAAAAGCTGCTGGAACTGCGACCCGGCACGTACCTGGCGCCAGGCAGCGGCAAGTGGAGTTTGAGCTCCAACGGAATGCGCCGCGAACACAATGTGTACATCCTGAACGGCATGGATACCATCGAGGGCTTCTCCTCGCAGAGCGTGGTGAATGCCACGCCGATTTTCGGCGACGCCACGTCGATCGTGCCCATCGACGCCATCCAGGAGTTCAATACCCAGCAGGTCCCCAAAGCGGAGTACGGCTGGAAGCCCGGAGCAGTCGTGAATGTCGGATTACGATCCGGCTCGAACACGCTGCATGGAACAGCTTATGCCTTCGGACGCACCGACGCATTGGATGCGAGAAATCCGTTTATTCAGTCCGGCTCGCCAAAGCAGTTGACGCAGATCGAGGATTTCGGCGCCACTGCCGGGGGCCCCATCAAGAGAGACAAGCTATTTTTCTTCGTGGGATACGAAGGCCAGCGCAACACTATCGGCGCTCCCTCCGGATCGCTGACTTTGCCGACCCGCGCGCCTTTGGGAAACACCGGCCAGAGCGTGCTCGATGCCTGCAACGCCCTGCCCGCTTCCAACCCGCCTTCTAACCTGAGTTTGAAAATGGCCGGCCTGGTCTACAACGGCCCGGGCAACTGCGCCAAGGACCCCGGTAACACAGGTGTGTTTCAAGACCGCAACACTGTTACCTACTCGGTGGCGCCGATCGGAATTGCCAACCTCCATAACGGACTGGCCAAGATCGATTACCAGATCAATTCCAAGCACACGATCGCGGGCGAATACTTCATCGGAAATTACGAAGGTTTGGGACCGCAGAACAACGCGGCGGCTCAGGATTACTGGTCCACATTCACGCACGCTAAATCGATGGTAACGGGTCTCCACTGGACCTGGCTGCCCACTTCCAGCGTGGTAAATGAGCTCCGTGGAGGATTCAACCGCGAGAACCAATTGAGTTATCCGGGCGACTGCAACGACATCGCCCACCCGGACTACAGTTATCTCGCCAATATGAATTCCAACTCGTCGCGCACAGGCGCGGGACTGCCGGCCAACTGCGGATTTCCTTCGATCACCATCACGCCTTTTAGCGTTACCGGGTGTTGCAGCACCTTCCCCAAGATCCAAGGGCCCGATTGGACGCAGCAGATCATCGACAATCTGTCTTACATTCGCGGTCGGCATTCGCTCAAATTCGGCGGCGAACAGCGCCACCTGACTTACAATGGCGGCACTTACTCGGGAACTCGTGGCAGCTTCAATTTCACGAGTCTGACGAACTTTCTGACCGGCACGCTAAATCCGGCAACTCCTCCCGCCGTGCTCTTGGGCCAGCCCGCGCGGAACATCCACGAATGGGCGGTAGCGGGGTTCGCTCAAGATGACTGGCGGATCACCAGCCAGTTCACATTGAATGCCGGACTGAGGTACGAGACAGTCACTCCGATCGCTGAACAGAACAACCAGTTAGCAAACTTCGATCCGAAGTCGCCCACCGGCCTGGTGCAACTTGGCCATGGGCTTGGTTCGCTCTGGCGCCGCACTAACGATTTCTCGCCGCGTCTGGGTTTCGCCTGGGATATCGGAGGCAAGGGGAAGTGGGTGATCCGCGGGGGCGCAAGTATCATCTATGTGATCGAAGGGTTCAACGTGTTCGTTTCCCAGCAGGGAGTCTCCGCGCTGGGTGTAAATGCGATTCCAACTGGGGCTCTGTTGAATGGCGCGCAAGGACCTGGAGACATCACGACGGCCAGCGTGCAGTTTACGTCCGGAGTCAATTGGAACCTCGCCGGCCCGGTTTTTCCCAGCAGCGGTGTGGTGCGTTGCGATTCCCCGTTGAATACGACACCGGCCGGCGCGAATAAGCCCTGTGCGATCACCGGAGTTGACCCCAACCTACGCAGGCCCTACGCGAGTTCCTGGAACTTCAGCCTGCAGCGCGCGATTTCCAACAACCTGAGCCTGCAAATCGCTTATGTCGGGACGCATGGGACCGGGCTCATCGGATTGAACGATATCAATGCGCCTCAGCCGGGCGCCGGTTGGCTCACTGGAGCAGCCTGCAACACTCCGTACACAACGGCTCAGATCACCGGTTCCGCGGCCTCCAGCGCCAACTGTGAAAACCTGAACAGGCCCTATTTCGGCCGCTTCCCTTACTTCTCGAACATCAACTACATCTCCAACCAGGACTTCAGTAATTACAACGGAATGCAAGTAACCGTGACGCAGCGGCCGTGGCACGGCCTCTCTTACCTGCTCGGTTATACCTGGGCGCACGCACTGGATGAGGCGGGCGGCGATTGGAACGGCGCGGCGCTTCCTTCCAATCTGTTCAATGTCCGATCGGATTACGGCAACAGCGCCGACGACGTCCGGCACCGCATGACGTTATCCATGACTTATGCCTTACCCGAGAAGAAGGGCTTTGCGCAGTTAGCCGAAGGCTGGAAACTCAATGCGGTGGCTAATCTGCAGAGTGCGCTGCCGTGGAGCGTGGCCGATACTACAGACGATATCAGCGGCGTTGGCGGCAAGACCGATAAGTGGGACTTTTACGGCAACCCCTCGGCATTTAGCGGTTTAGGCTATGCGGCAGTTCCGTATTACTCGGGAACGACTAACGCGGACTGCGTAGCCAAGGCCGCGGCGCTGGACGGCGGGCGAACCCCTCTCTACCCCGGCTACACTTACTCGAGCTCGCTGGCGAAATACGGATGCTGGGCCAGGAGTGGGTCGATGCTCCTTGCACCGGCCATCGGAGCCTATGGAAACATGGCGCGCAATCTGTTCCGCGGCAGGGGACTGAAGCTGCTTGATATGTCTCTCTCGAAGGAGCTGAAGTTCACGGAGCGGCTCGGCGGTCAGTTCCGTTTCGAAGTGTTCAACATCCTCAACAAGACGCAATATACGCCCGCGGTGAACGGCAATCCCGCGAGCCGCACCAATCCGCTGTTGGGCAGCTCGAGAGCTACTCCCGATGTCCAGATCTCCAATCCCGAGGTAGGAAGCGGGGCGGCGCGCTCGATCCAACTCGGATTGAAGCTGCAATTCTAATGCACTGACCGGGCCTGTTGTTCCTGTTTAGCCGCGGTATACCGGAGAATGAACAGGCCCCAATTCTTGTCGGTAATGTAAATGTTGCCCCGCGTATCGACGAGCACGTCTTCGGTCTGGCTGACCAGTTTGTCATAGGGCAGAGGGCCGTAACGCTTCACCGGCGCCGGAGGGATAAACCACCCGGTCTCTTTCGGCAGGCGCGGGTCGCTGACATCGAAGATGCGCAGGCCGGCATTGAAATAGGTGAGATAGATCAGGTCGCCCTGTTTCTGAACATCGGGAAGGTGATATTCGAGACTGGTGTTGTGCGGCCCGAACCGTCCGCCCTTGTCGCAAAAGTCCGTATACGGAACGCCCTTGGGCGGTACAGGCTCCGGAAAGACGGATATGAGCCTCGGCGCCGATTCTTTGCGGATATCGATCATCGCCGCAGCGGTGAGGGGGGATGAGCAGGCCGGCGGCGAACCATCCGGCTGATCCCCGCCGCCGGTGGCTTCGCCGTGCACGAAGAGCAGGGGCTTGCCCGGAATCGGCAGCACATCGTGCGCGGGCAGCGCGCCGAAGGGAGGGCTGATCGGAAGCTCGCCGATCGGTTTGGGTTTCGCGATATCGCTGATATCGAGAATCACGACCGACCGTCCATATCCCAGGTAGGCCTTCTGTCCATCCGCGCTGATAATGGCGGGCCCGTGAAACGAGATGTCGTTGCGGATGGGAGTCTCCCCTTCTTTCTGGCCGGGCATCCACCAGCGCCCTGCTTCCTTCGGATTCCTGGGGTCGCGGATATCGACGAAGACGAGGATCTGCCCGCGATACCCCGGCATGGTCGCCGCGGCATTGAAATACGCGCCGCCCGGATACCCGATGCGATGGATTCCGTTGGCTCCCGTCTTCCAGTGGGAGAGCAGTTTCCAATTCACGGGGTCGCTGATATCCCAGATGAGCGCGCCCTCATCGTTCGGCTTATTGGGATCGCCGCCCCAATTGGCAGGCCGCTTCTGGAGTGCGGTGATCAGGAGGTTGTCATGAAACTCGACCTGATAGGTGTTCGTGTTTTCCGGGCCAGGAATGAACTTCACGAACTTCGGGTTGGCGGCATCGGTTACGTCCACAATGTCCCAGCCGGAGAGCCAGAAATTCCCCAGGTAGGCGTACCACTTTTCGCCGGAGCGCCGTACCACGATTTTAAACGCGCCGCCGCGCCCCTCGAGGCCGCTATAGCCGACCGACTTCATGTTCTCGCCAGTCCAGCCGGCCGGAATCGGGATCAGCCATTACGGTGAACACGGCGATAAGAAGCGCAGCACCTGTATGCGCAAGAGCCATGCCAAGATGATATCCGCATCACCGCGGATTTGCCATTAGCGCTTGCGCCACTTTCGCCAGAGCAGATAGGCCATAATCGCTACTGCAAGAGCGATTGAAATGCCAACCAGGTAGCGATCGACATTTTCCTCGACAGCCTGCCACCGTTCGCCGAGAAAGTAGCCCAGGGCCAGAAAGCTTGAAACCCAAAGCACTGAGCCGCTGTAGGCAAACAGAGCGAACTGGTGCGGTGCGACTTCGGTCATACCGGCCGCATAGGCTGTGAGGTGGCGGACGCCCGGAATGAAGTAACCAAACGTGAGGGCCCAGTGTCCGATGCGCTCGAACCAGGCGTGCGCGCGGTTCAGGCGGTCCTGCGTAAGGTGCAGATACTTGCCGTAACGGTGTAAAACCGCCAGACCAAAGCTGCGGCCCAACGCATAGCTGATGGTGATCCCGGAGGCACTGCCGGCCAGCGCTGTGGCGAAGGCGAGAGGCAGTGAGAGATTGCCCCGGTAGATCAGATAGCCGGTGAACGTAAGCAATGTTTCATCGGGAATGGGCAAGCCGATGATTCCGAACACCAGCAGGAAGAAGATGGCCAGATATCCGTATTGCGTGATCCACGCAAGAACCTGTTGTTCCACTAAACCGCCAGATCCGTGATTTCGACTGGCGTGCGATTGCCTTCCACCACCACAAGGCCCGTATCGGTTACATAGTGGTAGCGGCGGTCCCGGTCGGGATCATAGCCGATACACGCATCTTCGGGGATGCGCACGTTTTTATCGAGGATGGCGCGGCGGATCCTGGCCCGGCGGCCGATATCGCAGTTGTCCAGAATGACGCTCTCTTCCACCAGGGCGCCGGCATGAACTCTGACTCCGCGCCCCACCACGGAAGTGCGCACAATGCCGCCGGAGAGAATGGAGCCGCCCGAAATAATCGAATCGATCGCCTGCCCGCGCCGGTTCTCCTCGTCAAAGGTGAATTTCGCGGGAGGATCGGGATAACTGGTGGTCCGCACCGGCCACTGGCGATTGTACAGGTTGAGCGCGGGGTTCACTGACCGCAAATCCATGTTGGCTTCGTAATAGGCGTCGAGTGTCCCCACGTCGCGCCAATAGGGGACAGCGTCTGCAGCCTCTCCGGGAATGCGGTTGGTTTGAAAATCATAGGCGTAGATCTCGGTGTTGCCGGCCAGCTTCGGCAAAATGTCACGTCCGAAATCATGATGGCTGCCAGGGTTGGCGGCGTCGTCGTGAAGCAGGCGGAGCAGCGTGCGTGTGGAAAAGATGTAATTGCCCATGGAAGCATGCACGCGGCGCGGATCGCCGGGCATGGTGGGCGCGTCCGGGTTCTTTTCATGGAACCCCAGAATGTGACCGTCCTCGGAAGTTTCTATGACCCCGAATTCGGCGGCCTCTTTCTTCGGCACGGGAATGGCCGCCACCGTGACTTCGGCGTTCTTTTGCACATGATATTCCACCATACTGGCGATATTCATGCGGTAGATATGGTCGCCGCCGAAAATGGCGACCACGCGCGGGTCGGCCTGTTCCACCAGATTGATGTTCTGGTAGATGGCGTCCGCAGTCCCGCGGTACCACGTCTCATCCGACGATCGCATCTGCGCCGGAACGGGGATCACGAATTGCGTCTTCAGCAGCCCGCCGAACTGCCATCCCTCGCTTAGATGCTGCAGTAGCGACTGGCTGCGGAACTGCGTCAGAACATACACCGAATAGATGCCGGAGTTGATGAAATTACTAAGAACGAAGTCGATGATTCGATACTTCCCACCGAAGGGGACCGCGGGTTTAGCCCGCTCCTTGGTGAGTGGAAAGAGGCGCGTTCCCTTGCCTCCGGCTAATACAATACCTAGCACCCGTATGCGCATGCGTTCCGCCACAGCAGTATTCTTCCAGGGGAGACGATTGCACGCAACGGTCCTTTTACGGGCCCATAGCGTGGAACCCCCACCCTGGCGATTGTACCTACATATACGGAGGAACCGGAATCCCGAGAATCCCTGCCGTGCGTTCGAGTTGCCGGCGGAAGAAATCGGTCATCCACAGCAGGAACACGCGCTTCTCGCGATCCGGTTCCTGAAGGATCGGGTACAGATGGTAGAAGTTATTGAAAGCCTGAGCGAGTTGAAACGCGTACTTGGCAACGTGTGCCGGTTCACCTGCTGTGACTGCGCGTTCGACAGCCGAATCGGCCTTGGAGGCCGCCAGGAGCACCTGCCAGAAGTCCTCCGCGTGGAGTTGGCGCGTGAACACTTCCGGCGAGAGTTCGGCGGTGAAATCGGGCAGCGTTTCGCCGCGTTCCTCGAGTTTGCGCAGGATGTTGCGGGCGCGCACCGCGGCGTATTGCACGTACGGTCCGGTCTCCCCTTCAAAGCTCAGGGCCTCTTGCAAATCGA
Organism: Terriglobia bacterium; assembly: GCA_003175985.1. Classification (GTDB taxonomy): domain Bacteria; phylum Acidobacteriota; class Terriglobia; order Bryobacterales; family Bryobacteraceae; genus PSRJ01. The sequence goes on along the minus strand of PSRJ01000315.1, from coordinate 1,831 downwards.
ATGCGATAACCGAATTGCGCGTATATTTGAGGAGGAAGTAGCGCAGCGCGCCAATGGCGATTTGGGTCGCTACATGCCTCTGCTCTTCCGGCGCCGCTTCGGAATGGCGTGAAGCCACTTCCTCCAATGCCTTGGCGATCAGGCTATCGACCAGGTCGTCGGCCTTAACGCCCAATCCTTTGCGGCCGGAAACCTCGACATACGGCTTTTTGCGATCTTCTTCGGAGAGCGGAATACCAAGATCGGCGCAGCAGCGCGGCGAGAGAGCCACCATTTCGTAGGAGAAATGGATGGAGCGGCCCGCCTGTTGTTCATAACCCAGGCCGCGGAGGCCGGCCGCCACCACCTCCTGCAAATACGACTGGCGCGCGTCAATCACGTTGTAGACCTGGGAGCCATGGCCGAAATGGTGATCGGAGCCCGCGGGCACATCGGTGGTGATCCACAGCACTCGCCCATCCATGTAGGTTCGGAACGGGCGGTAGTAGAAGTCTTTGCCGAGCAGCCCGAATTTCCAAAGCTGGTAGGCGATATCCTTGCCGACGTAGGTGACGGTGCCATCGGACCGCACGATCACCTTTCCCTCTTCGGATAGCCCGGGCATGACCCAGCAGCCGGCATTCTTACCTTCGGTCTCGAGGTAGATGGCTTTGCGCTGTTTCAATTGCTCGAAGGCCGATGCCCAGAATTGCAGGTGCAGAATCTCGCTCTCGCGCGGCAGTACGTCATATTCGATATCCAGCCGCAGCATGGTGGCCAGGTGCGCTTCCACGATGGCATCGGCAACCAGATGAGCGAGCTCCGCGAGTTCGCCCTCGCCGGCCTCGATGGCATGTAGCGTCTGGGCCCGCCATTGGAGGGCCTCCGCGTTTTCCGTGTAATAGGCCGAAGTGCGCGCGTAGAGGTCCCAGCAGTAATAATCAAAGCGCGTCGCCGGGTCGGCGATGAGTGCCCTCACCTGCACGGGAGTTTTTTTTTCCAGGTGATGGAAACCGGCGACGACGTCCGCCACTTGAACGCCGGTATTGTCGATGTAGTTCTGGACTTCAACGTTCTGCCCTAACGCGCGCAGCATGCGGACAAAAGTGTCGCCCAGCGTGGCGTTGCGGAGGTGCCCGATATGAGCGGCTTTATTGGGGTTGATGTTGGTGTGCTCGACGATGATCTTTTCGCCGGTAGAAACACCAGCTTCGAGTTCGCCGCGCAGGAGGGCAGCCCCGTAAGCGCCCCGATCGAGCCGAAGGTTGATGTACCCGTTGCCCGCGATCTCCATCGCCGCAATGCCTGGTATGGAGCCGATCTCTTCCACCAGTTCCGATGCGATCTTCTTGGGAGCCTGCCGGAGCTGGCGGGCCAACTGGAAGGCGGCCGGTACTGCCATTTCCCCGAATTCGCTCTGCCTGGGCTGCTCGATGGCGACCGCCAGGTCGATCCCGTGGCGGGCTTGGATATGCGCGCGAAAGGCTTGCGAGACTTGCTTTTCCAGGGAATGGAACACGGAAAATACGAGTATAACAGGGGGTGGAAAGCAGGGCCTGGAAGCTGCTGCTGCCGGACTCGAACCGGCCGGCTGCGGCTGGGACCATCGGTACCATGGGTCTATTCCGCGGATCAGTTTCCGTTTATCATTAGACTCGGCCCCGCTCCTGTTCCGATTCCCTGTTCCCACTCCTGTTCTCCAGCGCCACTTCCTGTTGCGGCGGGGCCGAATTCGGAACCTGCCGGAGCCAAGCTGTAGGGTAAACTCGTGTTAGCAAGGGCCCGTAGCTCAGGTGGATAGAGCACCTGCCTTCTAAGCAGGGGGTCGCTGGTTCGAGTCCAGCCGGGCCTA
>PSRJ01000045.1 GCA_003175985.1 Terriglobia bacterium | reverse complement strand
CACAGGGCTCTGGTGGGCGGGGTGGCGGTAGTATTTGCGGTGCTGGTAGCGGGCATCGTGGTGACCACGCGGGAGGCGGTGCGGGCGCGCCGCGCCGAGCAGACAGCGCAAGCGGTGAACGATTTTCTGCAAAACGACCTGCTGGCGCAGGCCAGCGCCAATGCGCAGGCGGGGCCGCAAACCAAGCCCGATCCCCACCTGGAAGTGCGTACAGCCCTGGACCGCGCGTCGGCGCGGGTTGGGGGGAAGTTCGCGGGGCAGCCCGAGGTGGAGGCGGCGATTCGTGACACCATGGGCCAGAGTTACATGGACCTGGGGCTCTATCCGGAAGCACGGGGGCATTTGGAGCGTGCGATCGAATTGCATCGCCGGATGCTCGGCGCAAATAATTCGAAGACTCTCAAAACGGTCGCCCGGCTTGGACGCACTGCATATCTCCAGGGCAAGTATCCCGAGGCTGAGAAGCTATTCACACAAGCCTTGCAAGTCCAGCGACGCTTGTTAGGTCCGGAGCATCCCGACACCTTATCTTCGATGAGCGGTCTGGCAAGCGTCTATGATGTCCAAGGCAAATCCGCAGAGGCCGAAGCGCTGTACGTCCAGAACCTGGAGAGCCAGCGTCGCGTCCTGGGTCCGGAAAATCCTGACACACTCGCTTCCCTGCACAATCTAGCGCTTGCCTACTATCGACAGGGGAAGTACTCGCAGGCTGAGACTCTCTACAAACAAGCGCTCGAGATCCGCAGCCGTGTGCTCGGTCCGGAGCACCCCAATACCCTAGCGTCCCTGAACGGCGTGGCTAATTCTTACTACGCTCAGGGCAAGTACGCCCAGGCTGAGGCACTTCACCGGCAAAATCTCGAAATTCATCGCCGTGTGTTGGGTTTGGAACATCGCGACACGCTGATTTCGATGACCTACCTGGGGAATGACTACGAAATGCAGGGGAAGTACGCAGAAGCGGAAGCGATCCAAAACGAGACACTGGAAATTCAGCGCCGTGTATTGGGTTCGGAACATTCCAACACGCTGCTGACAATGAACAATCTGGCGAACAACTACACCCAGCAGGGCAAGTACGCCCAAGCCGAGGCGCTACTGACGCAAACCCTCGCGATCCAGCGCCGCATTCTGGGTTTCGAGAATCCCGACACGCTGATTACCATGAACAATCTGGCGGGCGTCTACGGGAACGGCGGCAAGTACGCGCAGGGCGAGGCGCTATTCAACCGAACGCTCGAAATCGGCCGGCGCGTGTTGGGTGCGGAGCATCCTTATACTCTTGTTTTTCTCAGCGATTTCGGGTCGTTGTACTTAAGGCAAGGAAGGTATGAGGCAGCAGAGACGTATATCCGGCAGGTGCTCGCTGGAAGGCGAAAATCCCTGGGCTCTGATCACCCCGACACCATGACATCCGCCGCTGATCTGGCACAGGCCTACCTGTCACAGGGCAAGTTCGCGGAGAGTGAAGTGTTAGCCCGCGAAGCTTTGGATTTTTCTCGCAAGAAGGAGCCGGAAGACTGGTTACGGTTCCGCGCTGAGACACTGGTCGGGGCCAGTCTCGCCGGACAGAAAACATACGCGCAAGCCGAAACGCTGCTGTTGGATGGCTATCAGGGAATGGCGAAGCGGAAGGACCGGACGGGCGCCCCGGATTGGTATGAGCTAGATCGTGCCCGCGAATGGATCATCAAACTTTATCAGGCCTGGGGCAAGCCGGAGAAAGCCGCCGCGTGGCGAGCGAGTCGCTCCTGACCTCCGAACGGCTCTCCGCTTCAACCCCTATCGAACCTCGAAAATCCTGGCCCCTCAACCCCGTCTCCTGCGCTTATGTGGGCAGGAGACACTACAATGAACGCGCAACTCGATGCTGCCTGGAACCAATTGCGAAAGGCCGAAGATGTGGAAACGCCGGTTTGCGAATTGATCAGCAACTTGCACTCTTTCCGGACAATGGCCGCGGCGCCGGAATGGCGAAACTGGTGCGAGTCCGGCATCCGCCGCCATCCCGTTTATCCGCTTCTGCTGGAGGACCCCTTCGTTCGCCACTCCGCCGTGCGGCCTCGAGGCTATCCGGGCGACGCGGAACTGCTGGATTACATCTACGGCAGCATCAATGTGCGGCCCATGATCGACGGCGCTTCCGAACTGGGGCGGCACCTTTACGCATTTGATCGGGATACGCCCGCGCCGTCCGCGGTGCGCAATCGCCTGCGGATGGCCGCGGCGGAAGTGGACCGCATGGCCGGAACGGGCATGCGCCCTCATGTCCTTTCCGTTGCGTGCGGCCATTTGCGTGAAGCGGGGATGCTGGAATCGTTGCGCAACGGTACTCTCGGCAGGTTCGTGGGCGCCGATCAGGACCCCTTATCTCTGGAACTTGTCCGGCGCGAGTGGAGCCACCTCGGTGTCGAGGCGCGTCAGTGCGACGCGCGTATGCTGATCCGCCGCGGCCTTTCCACGCTGGGCAAATTCGATTTCATCTACTCGCTGGGGCTGTACGACTACCTTTCCGATAAAGCCGCGGCAAGGCTACTGGCAACCATGGTAGAGATGCTCAATCCCGGCGGCAAGGTGTGGATCGCCAATTTCGTTCCCGATATTTGGACGGTGGCTTACATGGAAGCAGTAATGGATTGGTGGCTAACCTACCGGTCCGAAGACCAGCTCAACACGTTGGGAGACCAGATCGACGCGGCCAAGATCGCCTCCCGGCGTACCTTTGTTGAGCCGGAAAACAACGTCGCGTTTCTGGAAATCGTTCGCGCGTGAAGAGGGGCCGGCGCCTACGGCGAGCCGGCGCCGGTTCCCTTCAGTTGCTTCTTCAGGAAGAGCCGCGCCGTTTGCAATTCCCGTTTCACGGTACGTTCGCTCACCTGCAAAACGGCCGCGATCTCTTCCACCGGGTTTCCGGCGAAGTAATGCATCTCGACGATTTGCGCCTGCCGGGAATCGAGCTGATCCAACCGATCGAGCGCTTCGTGAAGCCCTAGGACTTCCTCGGACTGCTGCTCAGTGAGCGCCAGATGATCTTCCAGTTCGACACGATGTTGTACCTCACCGCCGCGCTTGCCGGCCAACTTGCGGCGGGCGTGGTCCACCAGAACCTGGCGCATGGAGCGGGCCGCCAGGGCAAAAAAATGCGCCCGGTTCTCGAGGCTGAGCTCAGAGCCCGCTACCAGGCGGAGGTACGCCTCATGGACGACGGCGGTGGGCTGCAGCGTGTGCCCGGGCCGCTCGCGCTGCATCACCGCCGCGGCCAGACTCCGCAGTTCCTTGTACACGAGCGGCATGAGCCGCTCGGCGGCCTGCGCGTTGCCATTCCGCATTTCGGATATCAGCCTGGTGACTTCGCCCGCATCGCTCATTGGCGTACTCCTGGCGCGACCCTCCCCTTTGCCATGGCGGGAAGCAGCGTTCGGAGCGCGTCCATGCGGCCTCCGGTCCCGGTTAAGAGTCCCTCGGGAAAGCGCCGGTAAGAGAGGATCGTGCGATAGATCTGCGGCGTGGCCATGGAATTCAATCCCAGCCCAGCCAGATATTGCAAACGCATGTTCCAATCGCCGTTAATTTGCGCGTCCGTCAACAGCGGGCGCAAATCGCTTGCGCGCCCGGCATAGGTCGCCAGAAACTCGACCGCGGAATGGAACCCGACTTCGCTGAGCGAAGCGCTTACCGCCGTGTAGTCCGGGCGGTCCAGGCGCTGCTGCATCTGATCGACACTGATCGGCATGGGGCTCGCCTGTCCCAACAGCACCAGATCGTAGCCGTCTCCGTTGACGTAGTTGGTCCAGATCGTGCCTTCGGGAAAGACTTCAAAGAACGTGGCAAGCTCGGTCTTCACCGTTTCCAGGTCGCTGTCGTAAATCGGCAGCCATTGCGCCACGACACCGCCCGGATTCAAGTGCTCCTTCACAAGCTCATAATATTCTTTCGAATACAGCGTGGAGGTGCCCTTCACCCACGGGTGAATGGGATCGGTAGTGATGACGTCGAAGCGGTCCCTGCTGGTAAAGATGTAGTGGCGCGCGTCGTCATACACGATTCGCGTCCGGCGGTCGCTCGCGACCCAGTTGTTCTGCTTACCAAAGTATTGGGTGGAAGCGGGCGGGATCAGCGGTTCCAATTCGCAAATCACAATGCTCTCCACCTCCTGGTAGGGCACGAACGACCCGGCAGTGACGCCCGCGCCGAAACCCACTACGAGAACCGAGGCCGGCTTTTGGCTTACCAGCGCCGGCACGTGGCCCATCATGCGTTCCAGCCGCATATCGAGCGGCGCCGTGGAAGCTTCCGCCTTTCCGCTTACATAGAAGTGCCGTTGGCCGGCTCGCTCGGCGATGAGTATCGAGGAATTGATGCCTTCCCCGCGATAAAGCACGGCCGTGGGATTGTTCTGATCGTAGATCTGCGCCCCGCGAAGGATCGGGGCCATGCGGCGTCCGTACGCGATCACCTGCCAGGGCACATCGGTAACGGTGAATATGAGCCCGCCTGCGAGCAAGGCAGCAATGGCGATCCCGGCGATGCGCAACCGGCCCGGCAAAACCATAGCCGCCGCGATTGCAGCTATTGCTGCAGCGCCGATCAACATTTGTTCGGAGCCGTTGGTGCCCGCGGCAGGTATCAGCGCCAGGCTGAACGCGAGGGCGCCCACGATAGAACCGGCCGTATTGGCGGCGTACACTTCACCCGAGAGCCGGCCAGGATCCTCTCCGGGCGCCGCGGCGCTTGCCAAGGCTAAGGGGAAACTCGCACCCCACAAGAGCGTCGCGGGAAAGATCGCCCAAAAGCAGCGCATCAGGTCAAGCTCGAAATTGAACCAGGGGTCGGTGGAGAGCCAGGGGTCCACTGGCCAGAACGGGAGCGAATGCGCCAGAGTGTATGCAGTCCAGCCAATGGCGATAGCCAGGAGAATCTGGCAGGCCGCCAGCGCGGCGGCAGGGTCGGAAAGGCGACGGGAGAGATACGAACCCGCGCCGCTGCCGGCCCACAAGCCAATCAGAAAAACCGCGAGGATGATCGAGAACGTATAGACGGTGGCGCCCAGCAACAGCGACAGCAGGCGCGTCCACACCACCTCGGCCCCCAGCGCGCTCAATCCGGAGATGGCAATCACGAAGTAAATCACCGCGGCGCGCGCGGCGCGGACCGGTGGGCCAGGCGCAGCCGCGGCCTTGTGAGGAATACGGGCCGACAGTCCAAAGCTGACCAGCGCCACGGCGAAATTGAGAGCCGCCGCGGCATAGGTTGCGACGGCCATGTCATAAACCCGGAGCAAATAGAATCCTGCGACCAGACAACCGGTAACCGCTCCCGCGATATTGGCGCTATACAGGTAGCCAAGCCAGGAGACACCGCGCGGCGTCGTCTCGATCCAGCGGGCCAGCGCGGGAAGCGATGCCCCCATCAGCAGAGTAGGCGGCAACAGGCAAACGGCCGCCACCAGGCCTCTTAAAATCAGGCCGCCCAAACCTTGCGCCGGACCGAGAATGTACATGCGGCCGGCCAGGGGCACAGTGAACAACGCGAGAAGACCGAGACCACCAATGCCCGCTTCGAGTAGAGCATAAACCCGAACCGGATGATGCCTTAGGGACACGAAACGCGGTAAAAGCAGGCTTCCTCCGCAGAGTCCGCCCATATAGGCCGCCAGCAGGAGTCCAAGCGATACCGCGGACGAGCCGATCACCAGTTGCAGCAACTGGAACCAGACGATCTCGTAGATGAGCGCCGCGCAGCCGCTGCCCGCAAAGAGCAGTAGCAAAGGAAAGATCACTACCCTACGCTACTACAGACCGCTGCCTATTGCGGATGCCGCATGCGAGTCGTGATGAAGTTCCTCGAGAACATGGCACACTCAAAACACCAGCTTCAGCGCCAATTGAATAATGCGCGGCCCGCCTGACGTAATGTCGCCTTGAGTCGAGCCGGCGTTGGCCAACGTCGCCTTGATCTTGCTGTAGTTGGCATCACTCAGGTTGGTAGGCGGATTATTGAACATCGGATGATTGAAGATGTTGAAGAGCTCAGTACGGAATTGCATACTGACTCGCTCGCCCTTGAGTGGGATCTTTTTGAAAGCGCCCATATCCCAAGCGAACATGGCCGGCCCGCGCAGTATTCCCTTCCCTAACGTCCCCGGCGTACCAACCGGATTCAAAGCGAAAGCGGCCCCGTTGAACCACTGCGTCAACGGATCGACGCCGGACGCACGGCTGACGTTCACGCCCGTGGCGATGGCCCGATCACGGCCCAGGCCGGTGAGCGAATTGTCCTTCCCGCTCACCACCGTCATCGGCGAGCCTGTCTGGTATTGTTGTACGCCCGTCAACTCCCAACCTCCAACAATCCCCTTTACAAGACCCTTTGCGTGATTACCGACTGGAATGTCCCACACGTACGATGTGACAATCCGGTGCGCGTGATCGAAATCGGAAGGCCCATTGATCATCCGGTCGAAATAGGGATTGGTCCAGGGCAGCACCTGGTCCCCACCCGCGGTATTACCCTGCAACCCACTGCCGATGTCATCCATGCTCTTAGAAAAGGTGTAGTTGATTTGGACCGTGAAGCCGCGTGAGTAGCGTTTGATCAGCGAAGTCTGGAACGAATTGTATCGCGAGACTCCATTGTCGTTGTAGCCCGTCATCGTGCCGTAAAAAGGAGCAAATAA
>PSRJ01000164.1 GCA_003175985.1 Terriglobia bacterium | reverse complement strand
CTGTTCGGGGCCGAGCAGGGGCGCAACTCAGGCGCAACCGTGAACGTGATCACTAAGAGCGGAAGTAATAACTTCCATGGAAGCGTCTTCGAATACCTACGCAACAACGATCTGGACGCGCGGAATTTCTTTAATGCGAAAGGTTCGACGCTCCAGCCGCCCTATCACCAGAATCAGTTCGGCACGAGCCTGGGCGGCCCGATCATTCACAATAGGATTTTCTTTTTTACCGATTACGAAGGTTTCCGGAAACAGCAGGGCACCGTTACGAGCGTGAATACGGTTCCCACCGCGGCTGAGCGTACGGGCGACTTCAGCGCTGTGAGGCCGATCTACGATCCGGCCAGCGTAGTCCCCACACCGGGCACACCCAGCGGCTACACACGTACCGAGTTTCCAGGTGATCGCATCCCGGCCGCCCGGTTCGATTCAGTCACCTCCCGTCTGATTCAGGCTTACCCTCTCCCCACCGGTGCGGGATTAGTTGGCAATCAATTCACCAATCCCGTGCTGGGACAGCAATACGACCAGGGCGATGCTCGTATCGATTACGCCATCAACTCGCGCGACACGGTCTTTGGGCGCTTCTCCCGCCAGGACACGCGTACCCAGACTCCGTCTACTTTCGGCTTTCGCAATGTCCCTGGTGTGTCGATTCCTCTGAATCTTGGCAATAGCAGCACATATGCAGGGACGAACAACCAGACCGCATACAACGCAGTGGCAGCCCTCACGCACACATTCAGTCCTGCCTTTTTGGTGGATTTCCGCATGGGGTTTTCGCGCTTCAACATGCACAACCTCGACGCTCAGGCGCCTTCGAGTGGACCCGGACTCGGCACGCTGCTCGGCGTGCCCTATTCGAATCAGTTACCGCAAGCCAATGGCATGCCTATCTTCAGCCCCAGCGGTTACACCGGTATCGGCGGCCCGGCATCGATCCCGACGATTCGCCTGGAAAATACGTTCAACCCGGTAGCCAACTTTACAAATGTGCGCGGCGAGCACACCTTGAAGTTCGGAAGTAGTTTAGTACGCCGGCAGATCATCGACTTCCAGATGAACCAGGGCAACGGTCTTTTCAACTTCGATACCAATTTCACCGCTGACCCCAATAAGCCCGCGGGAACCGGCGACGGCATGGCGGGCTTGCTCTTGGGAGCGTACAGCTCGCTATCGCAAGACCTCCAACTGGTTTGGGCGGGCTACCGCGTGTTGGAAATCGGGAGCTACTTCGCAGACGACTGGAGAGTCACGACCCGGCTGACGGTAAATACCGGCTTGCGTTACGAATTTCTGCCGCCGCCGGTCGAGGTTGCCAATCGCATGATGAATTTGAACAATCAGACCGGCAAGGTAATGATTGCGGGCTTCAATACCGGCAGGCACGTTGGAATTCAGACGCAGTGGAAACTATTCGCGCCGCGTTTTGGTTTTGCCTATCAGCTCTTCCATAGCACCGTAGTTAGAGGCGGCTTCGGCCTTTTCTATAACGCCTCAGGCACCGGCGGCGGACTGTATCGCATGCATCGATATCTGCCCTTTGCGGCCTCAAATGCCATAACGGTTAACGAACTCGCGCCCAACTATGGCAAAGTTCAAGAAGGGCTTCCGCCCGCACCTGTAACCGATTTCGCAACTGTTTCCAATAATCCCGCCGGCAGCTTTCTGACAGTACCCTCGAACTACGGTAACGCCTACGCGCAGCAGTTCAATTTTGGCGTGGAGCATGAACTCCGAACCAACATCGTTCTGAAGGCGTTTTATTTGGGGAATCTTGGCCGGCGGCTGGATATCAACTACAACTACAACCAGGCCGTCCCGGGTCCTGGCGCGGTCGCTCCCCGGTTCCCGCTTTCTAAGATCGCACCCGGTGTGGTCGGAGATACCATCACCGCGACCGATGGCAATTCCAATTACCACTCCATGCAGTTAAGCGCCGAAAAGCGGTTCTCCAACGGACTCAGTTTCTTGAGCGCTTACACTTACGGTCATTCGATCGATAACGTTCCCTTGCAGCAGGGGGGAAATGGCGAGGGGCCGATTCCGCAGGACCCACGTTACCGGTTTCTCGATCGCGGCAGCAGCCTCTTCGATGTCCGGCACCGCTTCACACAAACCTTGCTATACAATTTACCGGTCGGCCAGGGGCGGAGATTTCGAACCGGGCAAAAATGGGCTGACACGTTGGTTGGCGGGTGGCAGGTCAACTTGATTTTCACCAAGCAGACTGGCCTACCGTTTGCGCCGGTGCTCGCAAACTCTGTCGCGAACACAGGCACCTCCAGCCGGCCAAACCTACTCGCTGACTGGCACATCCCAAATCCCACGATCACTCACTGGTTCAACACGGCCTTAAACACTCCGGGAGCGCCGTGGGGCACCCCGGCACAGTTTACTTATGGCAATGCAGGGCGAGGTATTCTGCGGGGACCGGGCCGCACCAATGCGGATTTCTCAGTCTTCAAGCAGTTCGCCGCTGCCGAAAAAGTTCACTTACAACTACGCGCCGAGTTCTTCAACGTTTTGAACCACCCGCAGTTCGATCTGCCTGGCCCGACTATCGGCAGCCCCAGCGCGGGCGTGATCACGGCTACGGTCGGAACGCCCCGGGACATTCAGTTCAGCTTACGCCTTCTGTATTAAGTCGGCATCGGAAATCGGCGCGCGTTCCGCACACTGGAGCCTAACTCCTCCTATCCCCTTGACGTTGGGACGCACCACTGATAGAGTGCCGTGAGATCAGTCCCAACGGGGAGGGAAGATGAACGCTGCCACGCGAATTGTTTTCAGTGTCCTTGTGACGTGTGCCGCAGTATCTGCACAAACGTCTCAGATCAGCGGTACGGTGCGAGATGCAAGCGGTCTCTCGATCGCCGGAGCCGCAGTCAAAGCAACACAGACTGCCACGGGAGTTGTACGCTCCACTACAAGCGGCGCCGATGGCGGCTATGTGCTCCCCAATCTTCCCATTGGCCCCTACCTGGTGGAAGTCACTAAAGATGGATTCAGCAAATACGTGCAAAGCGGTATCGTTTTGCAAGTTGATACCAATCCTACGGTAGATATCAACATGCGGATCGGCTCGGTGAACGAACAGGTCACCGTAGAAGCCGGCGCCCTTCAAGTGGAGACGCACACTACCAGCGTCGGCGGTGTCGTGGACAACAGGCAGATTATGGAGATGCCGCTAAATGGCCGTGATGCCCACGAACTCGTCTTCTTAGCGGGTATGGCGACATATCCGGGCGATGGTTCTATGAACAGCATCCGAAACTACCCTACCGTGGTTGTTTCCGTAGCCGGGGGCAACGGCGATGGCGTCGCTTACCTGTTGGATGGCGTGATCCATCAGGATCCCTATAACAGCTTGAGCCTTCCGTTACCGTTTCCGGATGCTTTGCAGGAATTCAAGGTGGAGACCAGTGCCGTGCCGGCCCAATACGGATACCATGCCACTGCAACGGTCAATGCCGTCACGAAATCCGGTACGAACCAATATCACGGCGACCTCTTCGAGTTCCTGCGAAACGGGGACTTGAACGCGCGCGACTTCTTCGCAATCAAACGAGATACCCTGAAGCGCAACCAATTCGGGGGAACAGTTGGCGGACCCATCCGGAAAGACAAGCTGTTTTTCTTTGCGGGTTATCAGAGGACCTCATTACGCTCGGACCCGGTCCAGAATACGGCCTTCGTTCCCACGCCCGCAATGATGTCAGGCGATTTTGGCGCGACCTCCGTTCGGTTGAAGGATCCCAGAGATCCGACCGGCCAGACCTTGTTCCCCAATAACCAGATTCCACTCTCGTTGATTAGCCCCGTGACGCGAAACATAGTAAAGACGTTTCCCGTGCCGCTCGATTCATCGGGAAGAACCCTCTCCGGGCAGGTTGGCGGCCAGGACGAGGACCTGGTAACCGCAAAAGTCGATTGGCAAATCAGCGCGAAGCACGCTTTTTACGGACGATACCTGGATGCGAATCTCGATAAGCGTTCGACTTATGACGGAAAGAACCCGCTTTCCATTAATTTTTTCGGAGTCCATCCGCGGGATTTCGGTTTTGCTTTAGGCGAGACCTGGTTGCTGAGCTCGAACCTGGTGAGCTCGCTGCGAGTGGGCGCTAATCGGACCAATGTCCCAAAGGTCAACGACGACTACGTTTCGTGGTCCAGTCTGGGTGCGAACATCACACCGCTGGCGGGCAACATCATCGGCCTGAATGTGTCAGGTACGGGAATTGTTTTCGGAGGGGGAAACGCATCGCCCGGAGCTCAGCACAACGGACCGCTATGGTCAGTCCTAGAGGACCTGAGCTGGGTCAAAGGATCCCATCAGTTCGGGTTCGGCGGCAGCATCTTCCAACAGCGTCTGAACTACTGGTCCGGCACCAACGCAGTCGGTGTTGCAACCTTTGATGGAAGTGTTACCGGATTGCCGCTGGCCGACTTTGTTCTGGGTCGCGCGGTGACCTTCAGCCAGGGTACTAACTACGGGTTCTATACACGACAGTACTATATGTCGCTCTATGCGCAAGATTCCTGGAAGATCAGTCGAAGGTTGACTCTAAATTATGGTGTCCGGTGGGAACCTTACCTGGCGCCATATAACAACCGCGGCGAGAATCAACATTTCGATGCCACGCTTTTCGCTCAGAATCTACATAGTCAGGTCTTTACGAATGCTCCGGCGGGGCTGGTGTTCCCCGGCGACGCGCAGTATACCTGTGGCGATTACTTCAACTGCCCCCGTTGGGACAAATTCTTCCCGCGAGTCGGACTGGCTTGGGATCCCCAAGGTAAGGGCCGCCTGACTATTCGCGCCGGCTATGGCATGTACGGCGATAGAGCCATGATGCTGGCCGGAAGCGCCATGTACTTCGACCCGCCGTTCGGGAACACCTTAAATTTGTCGGGGGTGGATATTCAGAATCCCTGGGCCAACTACCCCGGCGCTACAGGCCTGCCGGCAGGACAGAATCCGATGCCGACACTGGCCTCGCTCGCGGGAATTGGTGTCTACAATCATAGCCTTCCCTTCCCGGCCTTCGGCGGCTATGTCAATTCTCCCTTGAAGGGCTTCAAGCCGGTTTACATGAACCAGTGGAACGTCAGCATTGAAAAGCAGGTAGGACAAAATTGGTTGCTGAGCGCGAACTACGTGGGCAACAGCGCGATTCACATGGTTAGTGGCGAGAACATCAATTTAGCCACTTACATTCCGGGCGCGTGCGACGCCGGTCAGTATGGCTTGAGAGCGCCAGGCCTTTGCTCCACTACGGCCAACATCAACCAACGGCGCGCACTCTATCTTCAAAATCCGGTACAGGGGCAGAGCTATTCGGGTATTGGACAGATAGACGATGGCGGGACGCAGACCTACGACGGCCTGAACCTGTCAGCCAGGAGGCAGCTTAGCCGGGGATTCACGGCGGGGACCAATTACACATGGGCGCACTGTATCGGCGATCCATACAATCAAAATCCCCCTGCCGGCGCCGGAGTCGCACTTCCAGGAGACCGCCGGCGATGGAGGAGCAACTGCGTGGGCCCGGATGTGAGACAACTGTTCACGCTAAATGTGGTGGCTACCACTCCGAAGTTCTCCAATAGGGCCCTGCGGATTGTTGCCAGCCAATGGCAAGTGGCGCCCATCCTGTCCATCAAGTCCGCACAGTTATTTACGGTAACCAGCGGCGTGGATAACGCGGTCAGCGGGCAGGGGAACCAGACACCGAATCTGGTTATGCAAAATCCGTATCCGAGCAATCAAAGCGTTGACCATTGGCTCATCACGACCGCGCCCGCCGCGCCGATTAAAGATTCGGCGCCGGCTTTCGTTCCTGCTGCCCCGGGCACTTACGGGAATTTGGGATACTACAACCTCAAAGGTCCAGGGGTGGTCCAGTTGAATCTGGCATTGTCGCGGAACTTTCAGCTTGGAGAGAGGCGGATATTTCAAGTGCGTGGCGAAGCTTTCAATCTTCCCAATCACTTGAATCCACTTCCGCCCGGGAACGGTATTGGTGTTCCACTTGCTTTGAATTCTCCCAATTTCGGGCGTATTACCAATGACATTAGTGGGAACAACGGGATCGGAGCCGGCGATTATCGCGTCATCCAGTTGGCTATGAAGTTTGTCTTTTAGGGACTATCGTCCCGGCTTTGCCCAAACGCCGCGATCGTGCATCCGGGCGATCTGTTTCACGATCACTTCGTTCCGGTATTCCGCGTGCTTCATGGGCGCCTGCTCCAGGTAGAGATTCTTCGGGTAAATAGGCGCCTCATAAAGGATCTGGTACAACTCGGTGCGAAGGTCTTTTAGCCAGTTATCCCATTGCGCGCGCGCTCGATGATCGCGCAGCGCCTCGATGTCGATAACCCCACCCACGTAAGTGGAACCCGCTCCGTAGTCTTGCCTTCCGACAATCTGGCCCCTGTAGTTGATGATGAAGGAGCGCCCGCCAAAGGTATCGATCGGCGTGTTTTCTTCCGCGAACAGGTAATACGTGCCCATGTTGGGCGCAACGACGTAAACGTTGTTGTCGAGTGCCCTCGCCCGGCTCTGAATCTCGAAATAGTCGTTTCCCGTTGCAGGATGAGGATAGGATGCGCGGTAAATCACCTCGGCGCCATTCAACGCGAGCGCCCGCGCGTTTTCCGGATAAGACCCTTCGTTGGCCATCATGATTCCCAACCGTCCGATCCCGGTGTCGACAACGGGCCAGAAAGCCTGTAATGTGCGCCCGTATTTCTGGACCCACCAGTCGAACACGTCGTGCGGGCACATCGAATGCTCGACGGGAAACAGAGGCGATACTTTGTAGTGTTGCAGGATCACTTCGCCCGTGGGATCGATGATGAAACCCACATTGAAGAACCGGTCCTTCCAGTCGGGGTGCCGGGCTTTGGCCTGGGCAATGATGTAGGTGTCGTATTCGCGGGCAAGCCGGCCGAGGAAACCGGTCTCCTCGCCGGGAATATCGATGGCCCCCTCACGCGCAAACAGAGCATGATCCAGATCCAGAACTTCGTCGTTGAATCCCTGCAGGGCGCCCTCAGGAATGGCGATCAGCCGCACTGGCAGATCCAGGCTCGAGAGCCACGCCGCCGCCTTGATCAGGTGCTGCAGATGCTCCAGGTTGATGCGGATGTCCGCGCGCTTGCGGATGCCCCGCACGGTGGGGATGAGCCCTACCGCGGTGTAGGGCTTGATGGGTGACATGGGCTTTCTCCTCAGCTTGTGGCGGGCAGGCCTGCTAACGCCATCGCAATTTCTTCCGCCGGATAGTCGTAATTCTGTAACTTACCCGCCTGATAGTCGATGTACGCTTGCATGTCGAAATGCCCGTGACCGCAGAGATTGAATAGGATAGTCGTTGGTTTTCCCTCTTCTTTCGCGCGGACGGCCTCGCGGAAGACCCCGGCGATCGCATGATTTGCTTCGGGCGCCGGAAGGATTCCTTCGGCGCGGGCGAATTGAATCCCCGCGGCGAACGCTTCGAGCTGCTGCACGGCGATGGCTTCCACCAGTCCAAGCTCCTTCACGTGTGACACCAGAGGAGCCATACCGTGATAGCGCAGTCCGCCAGCGTGAATACCCGGGGGCATGAAAGTGCTGCCGAGCGTGAACATTTTGACGAGCGGCGTCAAGTGTCCGGTATCTCCGAAATCGTAAGTGAACCTGCCCTTGGTCAGGCTGGGGCAAGCCGCCGGTTCGACCGCAATCACACGCGCGCTGCTTTGACCTTTGATCTTGGAACTCAGGTAAGGCATCACCAGCCCGGCGAAATTCGAGCCACCGCCCGTGCAACCGACAATGACGTCAGGGTCGTCGCCGGCGAGGCTCATTTGTTCCTTCGCCTCCAGTCCGATTACAGTCTGGTGCAACAGCACGTGATTCAAAACACTGCCAAGCGCGTATTTCGTGTTCGGGTCTTTCGCCGCGACTTCGACCGCCTCGGAGATAGCGATGCCCAGCGAACCGTTGGATTGCGGGTCTTGCGCCAGAACGGCACGGCCGGATTCCGTAGTATCGCTCGGGCTCGCCGCGACGGATGCCCCGAATGCCTCCATCAGGGCGCGGCGATACGGTTTCTGATCGTAGCTTACGCGCACCATGTAGACGGTGCATTCCAGGTCAAAGAACGCGCACGCCATTGCCAGAGAGGAACCCCACTGGCCAGCTCCGGTTTCCGTCGCCAGGCGCTTCGTGCCTTCCTTCTTGTTGTAATAGGCTTGCGCGACGGCGGTGTTCGGCTTGTGTGAACCCGCCGGGCTCACACCTTCGTATTTGTAGTAAATCTTCGCGGGCGTATCCAGAAATTTTTCCAGGCGGCGCGCCCGAAAAAGGGGCGTCGGACGCCATTGGCCGTACACCAGACGCACCTCTTCCGGGATCTCGATCTCGCGTTCCGCACTCACCTCCTGAAGAATCAGGCTGAGCGGAAAAAGGGGCGCCAAGTCGTCCGGCCCGATGGGTTTCAAAGTGCCGGGGTGTAGAACCGGCGCCAAAGGCTTTGGCAGATCCGGCAAGATGTTGTACCAGGCTTGCGGTATGCGGCTGTGTGGAAGGCTGTACTGGATCGGGTACATGCGGAACATTCTAACAGCGGCGCCGAGACAGGCTGGTAGCAGTGAGGAGAACGGCTTATTTGCCGATCCTGTTTATTGCGATAAATGTGGTGTGAGAACCTTGCCTGGTAAAGCGTTGGTCATCTTGCCATCTTCGATAACCGGAATCCCGTTCACCAGCACAAACCGCATTCCCTCCGAGAGCTGGTTCGGTTTGTCGAAGGTCGCCACGTCGCGGATTGTGTCCGGATCGAAGACGATCACGTCGCCCCACATTCCAATTTTAAGTACGCCGCGATCGGACAGGCGCATGCGCTGCGCAGGGAGAGCCGAAAACTTCCGGATCGCTTCTTCCAGTGAGAGTACCTTATCCTCTCTCACATATTTCCTCAGAACGTGGGGGAACGCGCCGTAGGCACGTGGATGAGGATGCTCTTGCCCCAATAGTCCATCGGGTGCCGTACCCTGAGAATCGTTGCATAACGAAACCCACGGCTGGCGCAGCGCAAGCTCGACATCGGGTTCCGACATCACGAAAGACGCCACCGAGGTAAACGCCTGGTCCTCGATCAAAAGATCGAAGACCGTATCGACCGGATCCTTATTCCATAGCTTCGCGATTTCGGCAATGGTCTTTCCTTGAAGGGGGAGGAGCTTGGGATTCTGCACAGCGCCCACGATGAACGCCTCCGGACCGGTAACCTCCAGCCACTCGTTGTTCCACTCCCCCGAGGGAGTTTCCAACTCCTTACGGATCCGCGCGCGAAGGGCAGGGTCCTTCAACCGCTCGACTAGTTTGGCATCGCCGCCTTCGTGCGCCCACGGCGGAATAACAGCCGAAAAGGAATTGAAGGCAGCGGTGTAGGCATAGGTATCAGCGGCCACGTCCACTCCCGATTTGCGCGCCTGCTCGATGCGCGCCACGATTTCGGGCATACGGCCCCAGTTCGCTTTACCGGCCGCTTTCAAGTGCCAGATCTCCACAGGGATTCGTGCTTCGCGGCCTATGCGGAAGGCTTCATCGAGGGCCGCGTCTATGGAGTCGCCCTCATTGCGGATATGTGAAGCATACGTGCCGCCGAAACGCGCCGCTTCGGCAGCCAGCGCAATCAATTCCTCCGTAGACGCGTACGGCGCGGGCGCATACTGCAGGGATGTAGAAAGGCCCACGGCGCCATCGCGCATGGCTTCCCGAACCAGGGCTTTCATGCGCTCCAATTCCGCCGCAGTCGGTGGACGATTCTCCTCGCCAACGACCACGCGGCGGACCTGCGTCGCGCCTACGTAACTCGCCAGGTTGATGCCCATCCCCTGCTTGCGCAATCGTGCAAAGTACTCGCGAAATGTGCGCCAATCCGGCGTTACTTTGTAATGCTCATAGCTGAGATGATCCGCCTGGACGAGCGCGGGGGTCAGCGGCGCGATCGACCCGCCCTCGCCGGTGATTTCCGTCGTGATGCCCTGGAAAATCTTCGAAGGCAAGTGCGGATTCACCAGAATCGTCAGCTCGGATTGGCCGAGCATGTCGATGAACCCGGGCGCTACCACCATTCCATGCGCATCAATCGTTCTTTTCGCCGAGGCGCCACGCAGATTACCGATGGCAGCGATCCGCCCCGCGCGAATGGCGACATCGCCGGAATACCAGGGCGATCCGGTACCGTCGATGATGTGCGCGTTCCGAATGACAAGGTCGTACGGGCTGGCTGCGGCAAGCAACAGTATAGGCGCGATTAGCGGCAAAGAGGAGATCAGCGCAAAACTGCCGATGCTAACTCGCATCGCCGGACTCCGAACTTGTCGGTCTTAAGCGCCAACCGCCGGTTGCGCAGCCGCCTGCGCTTGAATCTCTTCCTTCATTTTCTTGTTCATTTCCTGCGGCGCTAGCTCGGCTGTATGAGTTGCGATCATCCATGTATTGCCGTCGGGATCGGCAATAATTCCAACGCGATCGCCCCAAAAGCGATCCGACACCGGGGCAACCAGCGTAGCGCCAAGTTTCACGGCTTTAGCGACCACCTTGTCCGAGTTTTCCGTGAGCAGGTACAGAGTTACCGGAGAACCTCCCAGAGTTTTCGCGGAGCGGCCGCCCGCCGGATTCTCCGGCCCCAGCATCAGGGTTGTATCACGAAGTCGCAGTTCGGCGTGAATCGGCTTCTTGTCGGGCCCGTTCATCATTCCCCGTTTGGTGAAGCCCAGGGCCTTCTGATAGAAATTGGCGGCCGCCTTGATATCGGCCACAGTGATCGCCACAGATACAGCTCCGTACTGCTTCTTGTTGAGAGGATCGATCTTCTTCGGCATACGACTCCTTTCCGAGTAGAGACATTGTAGCTTAGTACATGCTTTCGCATTCCGATCACGTATTTCAGAATCGGCGCCAAACCGCTTCCTTGCGGTCGCGGCTTCCATGACACGGTTTTTGGCCTTTTCAGCATGTTCTTTTTTCGGCGCTAACGCCTCACACCGGCGCAGGGCCGGCTACCGTGGTGCCTGCTCGCCATCGCTCCCCATATCGCAACTTCCACCGCAAGCGGAGTTCTGCCAGCAGCACCATCAGGACAATCACCAGAAGCGTGACGACGGCCGCCAACGGCACGGTTAGCGAACCTTTGAGCGGATCGGCAAGACTCCCGTAGACCAGCATCACGTGGACCCAATACACCATCAGCGATGTCTTGCCGAGGTTCTGCATCCAGCTCCAGCCGGACTTCGTGCAGAACTCGGTCCAAACGTAAGCGCCGGCCAGCAGCAGCAGCGCGATTCCCACGCGGATCAGAATCAGTGCCGGGCTGTTCCTCCAGAAATCGGCGTTCGCGTAAATCGAATAAGGCACGCTTGCGAAGTACTGTGCTCCGAATACCAGGACGAATCCGAGGAGCACGGCCCATTGCATCATACGATCCATGCGCTCGACCGCGGTTCGCTTGACTATCGATCCGGCGGCGATGCCGAACCCCAGGTAAGCAGCACAGGGAAAAAAGGCGAATCGTCCGCGATTGGGGCTGGGCACGAGATAATCGCGCAGAACCGGCGCCACGCCGCTCCAATCGAGACCGCTCATTACCGGAGCCACGGCAGCCACGGCCAGCGCTCCCAGAACCGTAATTCGCAAGCGCTGGTGAAAGTCAAAGAGCGCCGCGGCCGCGAAGACGAGCATGGCGAGCCCCATGCAGTTGAGGATATCGACCTTCAGAAAATCATCCATGCTGGGTTTGGGCAAGCTTCCGAGCCAGTTCGTAAATCGAAACAGGTAGGCGATGAACAGGATGTACACCGCGCGCCGCAGCGCCGCCACCCAGCGGTCCACGCGTCTTCGCTTGCGCGCCTCGAGACTTTCCATTTGAAATCCCGCGGTCATTCCCGCCATGAACAGAAACAGGGGCGCCGCCATGCCGCCGATGAACTGGGTCAGCATGTAGCTGCCGCTCTGCCGCAGATCCAAACGGGTAAAGGAATTGAACGCGTGGCACTGGATCATGATGAGTACCGCCAGGCCGCGCATCCAGTCGAGAAAAGCGAATCGCTTCAAAGGCGCCGGTTCCCTCTCAATAATAACCGGATTACGCCTGGCCAAACAGGCGTTTCCAGGCCGGGCGCTTCTCCGTCGCGACGCCGAATAACTTACGGAGCGGCTCGGCCTCGCCGCCTGTCAATGGCCGGTTCGCGCGCAGCAACTCCACCACTTCGACCAGGCGGCAGAAGCGATCAATGCAGTGCCAGCAGCCCCTCACGTGATGCTCCATATCCTCACGCCCGCGCCACGTACTGCGGCCGTCCAGTACATCGAGGAATATCTTGGCCGGAAGGCACTGGCTCCCAGAGGATGCCGCGGCGGCACGGCCCAACTGAAGCCCGTTATCCCACAACAGAGTTCGCCGCCAGGCATCGGTCTTATGCCGAATCAACTCCGCGGCGCGCTCGCGAATCTTCTCCACTGTAACGGGCGCCATTCGCAATAGCGTGCCGCTCTGCCCGGGCGCGTAGCGCATGGTTTCCAACCAGGCGGCCTGCTTTTCCACGACACTCAAGGGTTCGAGCGCCGTTGCGAGCGTCTCCAGGTCCACCGTGATTTCCGGCGCCGCCGCAGGTTCGAACCGCTCCGCCAGCGCCAGCACGTGCTGCCGCAATTCCGCCACAAACGGGCGCTCGGGCACAGGTTCGACCGATGCGAACAGGCTTGACTCCGGCTGCCGCAACGCCAGCAGGATCCGCTCCATCACCCGCCCGGCCGCGTCTGGCTGGAAATAGTGAGTGAGGATCGTGCGGGTCACCGGCACATAGTTGCTGATGAAATACGCCCAGCCCTCCGCACGGTTGGCCCGGCAGTCGCGAATCATGTCATAGCACGTGTATATCATCTAACGAAATCTTACCTTCACCGCTACACTGGAATATCGATCTATGGCCGAATCTCCCATTACACCCCGGGCGCAGGATTTCGCCGCCTGGTATCAAGACGTGGTTCTCCAAGGCGACATGGCCGAGCCCGCGGAAATCGTCAAAGGCTGCATGGTGATCAAGCCCAATGGTTACGCCGTTTGGGAACTGCTGCAGCGCGAGCTCGACAACCGGTTCAAAGCCACTGGCCACCAGAACGTGTATTTTCCGCTGCTGATACCGCAGAGCTTCCTGCACAAAGAAGCGGAGCACGTGGAAGGCTTCTCGCCGGAACTGGCCGTGGTCACCATCGCCGGCGGGAAAGAGCTCGAAGAGCCTTACGTCATCCGCCCAACCTCGGAAACCATCATCGGCCATTTCTTCGCGCGCTGGATTCAAAGCTGGCGGGATCTGCCGGTGCTGGTCAATCAATGGGCCAACGTGGTGCGCTGGGAGCTGCGCACGCGGATGTTCCTGCGGACGACGGAATTTCTGTGGCAGGAGGGCCACACGGCCCACGTCACTCACGAAGAGGCGATGGAAGAGGTGTTGCGCATCCTCGACGTCTACGCCGAAGTGGCCGAGGACGTGATGGCCATGCCCGTGATCAAGGGCGCCAAGACGCGCGCTGAGAAATTCGCCGGCGCTCTGCGGAGTTACTCCATCGAAGCCATGATGCAGAACGGCCTGGCGCTGCAATCGGGCACCAGCCACGATCTCGGCCAGAATTTCGGCAAGGCGTTCAATGTGCAGTTCCAGAACAAAGAAGGCCAGCTCGAATACGTCTGGCAGACAAGCTGGGGTGTGAGCACACGTCTGATTGGCGGGCTCGTAATGACCCACTCCGACGATAAGGGTCTGGTGCTTCCTCCCAAGCTGGCGCCGGTCAAATCCGTTCTGGTGCCGATCTACCGCAAAGATGAAGAGAGAAGCAAAGTGCTCGAGGCCGCGCAGCGGATCGCCGCGGACCTGGGCGCAAAGCTCGACGATCGCGAAGGCCAAACGCCCGGCGCCAAGTTCTTCCACTGGGAAAGGCGCGGCGTGCCCGTGGTGCTGGAACTGGGTCCGCGCGATCTGGCTTCGGGCAATATCGTTTTGAAGCGGCGCGATAACGGAATCAAACAGGTGTTGCCGCAATCGCAAGTGGCCGACGCGCTGCCGGCCGTGCTCGTCCAGATGCAGAAGGACCTGCATAGCGCGGCCAGAGAGCGGCTCCGGAACAATACGGTTCCGGCAAACTCGATGGCCGAAGTCGAGTCGATCCTGGCCGAGGTCACAGCGGAAAAGGGCGGCGGTAAGTTTGTGATGGCGCACCTGAAAGACGATCCGGAGTGCGACGCGCGCCTGAAGGAATTCAAGGCTACGGTTCGCAATATCCCGTTGACTGACGAATGCGACGGACCCGGCAAGTGCATTCTCACGGGCGAGTCTGTGGACCGGCGGGTCGTCATCGCCAAGGCCTATTGATCGGGTAGAATCAGTCATGCCGAAGGTATTTCCGTTCGCCCTCATTCTCTTGCTCGCAGGGCACGCTGCTGCCGGCAAAGTATTCGATAAGGACACGAACATCGCCGGATTGCCGCTGCACTACAAGGTGATCCTTCCCGCCGATTACGATGCTGCAAAGAGCTACCCGGCGGTACTCGCATTTCCGCCCGGCTCGCAGACCATGGACATGGTGATGACCACGCTCCAGCGCAACTGGGCCGCAGAAGCGCAGCGGCGCGGGTACATCGTAGTAATCCCCGCGGCCCCCAATGGGCGCTTGTTCTTCGAGGAGGGCGCGCGCGTTTTCCCGGCCTTTCTGGACCAGCTACTGGGCGAATACAAAATTAAGGACAACAAGTTTCACATCGCCGGCATGTCCAACGGAGGCATCAGCGCCTTCTTCATTGCGGCGTCCTATCCGCAATACTTCTGGTCCGTCACCGGTTTTCCCGGCTATCTTCCCGACGCCACGCCCGAGCGCGTGAACGCGCTGGCGAAGATGTGCATCAATATGCACGTGGGAGAGCTGGATACGGGCTGGCTCGAAGACATGCAGCGCCAGGCCGCGCAATTGCGAGCCAAAGGATACACCGTGCAGCTCACCGTGGAAAAAGGACAGAGCCATGTAATCGGCACTCTGTCCGGCGAGGGAGCGGCGCGGCTCTTTCAGGAGATCGAGCAAGCGAGCCGCGGCTGCGGCAAATAGACCCACACCTACGTATGCACATGTACCGTTTCGCCACCATTACTGCGCTCGTCGCGGGCGCGCTTCTCGCTGCTCCGCAAACGGATGCTTCCCAACTATTGCTGCCGCGCACGGCCGACGGTAAACCGAACCTGGAAGGCATCTGGCAGGCTTCCAGCACCGCGGCAGCCGATCTTCAGGATCATGGCGCCCGATGGAACATGCTGGCCGGCCGCTCGGTTTTGGCCAGCGGCGAAATCCCGTACCAGCCCTGGGCCGCGCGGAAGAAGGCTGAGAATTTTCAGAATCGCCAGAAGGCCGATCCGCTGAACCAATGCTACATGCCCGGAGTCCCGCGGATTATGTATCTGGATTATCCGTTCCAGATCTTCCAGACGCCGAAGGCCATTGGCATGGCCTTCGAGTGGTCGCTGGTTTATCGCCTGATCTACACGGATGGCAGTTCGCACCCTCGCGACATCGATGCCTGGATGGGCGATTCGCGCGGCCGCTGGGACGGGGACACGCTGGTGGTGGACGTCGCCAATCACAACGACAAAACCTGGTTCGACATGGCCGGAGACTTTCACAGCGGCGCGCTCCACGTCATCGAGCGGTATCGCATGACTGGCCACGATTCGATCGAGTACGAAGCCACCATCGAGGATTCCAAGGTCTTCACTCAACCGTGGACCATCCGCCTCTCGCTGCACCGGCGAACCGATCGCGACCGGCTGTTCGAATATGTTTGTCAGGCGGAATTCGAAGAGGAAAACGGCCTGTTCACGCGTGAGGAGCGAACCTGGTATCCGGGCAACGGAACTCCGCCCGCCGCCGGCATCGCGGCTGCCCCTCGAGCGCCCGCCGCACCGCGCGCGGCCGCTGCCAATATCCGGCGCACGGCGGATGGCAAGCCGGATCTGCAAGGTTTTTACGAACCCGATTCCGGAGGCGGGAACTACGGTCTCGAAACACGCGCGCGTACTCCCGACGACCTCACGCCTCCCGGACGCGGCATCATCATCGATCCCCCCAATGGAAAGCTTCCGGTGCAGCCGTGGGCCGCGCAGGAGAAAAAGGATCGCAACCGGCCCGAACGAGGCTACGACGATCCGACCGCGCACTGTTTCCCCGCCGGTGTTCCGCGGTCGATGTATGTTCCGACGGCATTCCATGTCATTCAAACACCCGGGTACGTCGTTTTTCTGCACGAGCGCGTATCGTGGCGCATTATTCGCTTGGATGGCGGCGCCCACCTCCCGGACAACATTCGTTTGTGGCAGGGCGATTCGGTAGGGCACTGGGAGGGCGACACGCTGGTGGTCGATACGACCAACCTCAACGGCAAGACCTGGCTGAACGAGGCCGGCGAAATCGTCAGCTACGCCGAACACGTGGTGGAACGCTTTACGCCCGTGGGTCCGGACAGGGTGAATTACGAGGCACCCGTCACGGATCCGGTCGTGTACACACGGCCGTGGACCATCTCCCTTCCGCTCGACCGCAACAAATTTGAGTTGACGGAGGGCGCCTGCCACGAAGAAGATCGTGACCTTCCCCACTTGAAGGCCATCAAAGACGCGGCGGCCGGGAAGAAATAAACAAAGTGGGGCAGGCTTTACCTAACTTGTTTTCACTAAAAATTGGGCATTTTGCCCATCACCTGACAACCTTTTATACTCCAGGTATGCGTACTGCCGCCGCCCTCCTCTGCTTTACGGCTTTCGTTTCCGCCAAAACCACCATTACCCACGAAGACGTTTTCCTGATGAAACAGGTTGGGGCGCCCGCGCCAAGCCCTGACGGGAAATGGGTCGTCTTCGCGGTGAACGAACCTGCTTACGAAGAGTCGAAGCAGGTCTCGGATTTGTGGATCGTTCCTGCGGATGGCAGCGCCCGGCCGCGCCGCCTGACCAACACGAGAGCACCCGAAACCGGCGTGCAATGGAGTCCCGATAGCCGCCGCATCGCATTCTCCACGCGCCGCGAGGGTGACGAGGTTAACCAGATCTATGTACTGGACATCGTAGGAGGAGGCGAGGCTACGCGAGTCACGTCGCTTTCCACGGGAGCCGGGGCTCCGCGCTGGCGCCCGGATGGGCAGGCGCTGGCGTTTACCAGCATGGTGTATCCGGGGGCCGCCAACGATGCCGCCAACCAAAAGGCGGCCGCCGAGCGCAAAGCCCTGAAATACCGCGCCCACGTGTATGAGAGATTTCCGGTCCGCTACTGGGACCACTGGCTCGATGACCGGCAGATCCACTTGTTCGTCCAGGAACTGACGCCTGGCGCGGCTGCGCGCGATCTGCTGGCGGGGACCAAACTCGTGGCTGCGCCGGGATTCGGCGGCACCGAAACCAACTCCGGCGAGGAACTGGTAGCGGCCTGGGCCCCCGACGGCCAGTCGCTGGTGTTCGCGGCCACCGGCAACCGCACGGAAGCGGCCTATGCCAACGTCATTTTTCGGCTCTACCAGGCGCCCGCCTCCGGTGGCGAGCCTAAGGCGCTCACCGCGGGAAATGAAAGCTTTCGCCGCCCGCAATTCCGCCCCGATGGCAAAGCGTTGTATGCCCTTGCCAGTGAAGAAGGCAACAAGGTCTACTATTCGGATCGCATCGCCATGATGCCGTGGCCAGCCAATGGCGAGCGAACCATTCTTACCGGCCCCGAGCATTCCACAGGCAACTACGCTATCGCCCCGGATAGCCGCACGATTTATTTCCTGGCCGAGGATCAGGGGCTGGAAAAACTTTATCAGGTGCCCGCCGATGGCGGTACGGTGCGAGAGGCGTTTCCCATGAAGGTGGGCTGCTACACGAATCTCGCCATCCCCTCGAAAGCCTCCTCCACCATCCTGCTGGCCGATTGGGAAAGCGCCGTCAATCCCGGCGAACTGGTGCGGATCGATCCCGCGGCCGCGCGCCACCAGAGTCTCACCGATTTCAGCACCGAACGCGCTGCCCAGTTCGATTGGCAGCCGCTGCGGCACCTCTGGTTCACCAGTAAGCGCGGCAAGCGGATTCACAGCATGGTGGCGCTGCCGCCGAATTTCGACGAGCACAAGAAGTACCCGCTCCTGGTTTTGATCCATGGGGGAGCCGCGAACATGTGGCGCGACCAGTTCTTCGTGCGCTGGAACTACCACTTGCTCGCCTCTCCGGGTTACGTCGTGCTGCTGACGGATTACACCGGTTCGACGGGTTATGGCGAGAAATTTGCGCAGGAGATCCAATTCGATCCGCTGAAAGGACCCGGCGAGGAAATCAACGAAGCCGCGGATGAAGCCCTCCGCCAGTTCCCGTTCATCGATGGCACGCGGCAGGCGGCCGCCGGAGCGAGTTACGGCGGGCACCTGGTGAACTGGCTCCAGGCCACCACGACGCGCTACAAGTGCCTCATCGCCCACGCGGGCGAAATCGATCTACAGTCGCAGTGGGGCACCAGCGACGGCATCTATCATCGCGAAGTGAACGCGGGCGGCCCACCTTGGGAAAACGGCAAGGTCTGGCAGGAGCAAAGCCCGATACGCTACGCCAAGAATTTTCATACTCCCATCCTGCTCAGCGTGGGAGAGCGGGATTTCCGTGTGCCCTTGAATCAGACGCTCGAGAACTGGAGCATCCTGCAGCGCCTGCGCATTCCCAGCAAGCTGATTGTCTGGGAAGAAGAGAACCACTGGATCAGCAAGGGCGAAGACAGCCGCTTCTTCTACGAGGAAGTGCAGGCCTGGCTGGCGAAGTACTTATAGCTCCCAAGTCCGAAACACGTGCTGGTGCTCCGCCATGTCTACGCGCTTGCCGCGGAAACGCACGCCTTCCATTTCCAGGCGGAAACGCTGCTCGAGGGCGGCCTCGTATCTCAGTTTGATTTCGCCGCCGGCCCCGATCACGCGCTGCCAGGGCAGCGTGCCGTGCGATTTCCGGAGCATCTGGGCCACCTGCCGGTGAAATAGAGGATAGCCCGCGGCAGCCGCGACCTGGCCGTAAGTCGCCACTTTACCCTTGGGGATTTGCCGGATGGCGCGCCGGAAACGGGCTTCCATCTCGGCCGTCGGGCGAACCCGCGCGAGTTTTCTCGCGGCCTCGCGGGCTGTGAACTTCTTCCTCATAGGCCATAAAGCCGGCGCGCATTCTCGCGGAGCACCATGCGCGCCAGTTCCAACGCGCGCTCGCGTGAGATCTCGCCCGCGCGCATCATTCCGGTGAGAGCAAGCGCCAGCGCCTGGCGTCCGTTGCGTGCCGCAATCCAGCCCGATTCTTCCCAGCCCAACTGGTCCGAATATGGATAGGCGTCGGTCGCGAACAGAACCTTCTCCGGCACATATTCCAGCCATTCGCGAATGCTGCCGGCCAGTGTAGTGGGCGGAAGCAGCAGCGATTGCTCTGAGAAGTCCAGGTAGGCATTCGGTTTCTGCAGCAGGGCCGTGATCTCGCGGACGAACGGCCAGCCTCCGTGCAGCATGACGAGCCGCGTCTTCCGCAGTTCGGGGTCCTCCAGAACGGATTCGAGGAGCAATGGGTTGGCGCCCGCTACATCGAAATAACCGCCGGCGCCGGCGGACGTGTGCAGATGCACCGCCATGCCCAGCCGCCCGCACTCGCCGGCGATGTAGCGGAAAAGGAAATCCTGAAGCTGCTTGTATTCCGTCTCGCTGAGATGATTCTGCCGGTAGACACGATCCGCAAGAACGCGATCCACCTTGTCGAATTGCAGCGACCGCAGGTAAGCGGCTTCGAACTTCTCGGCGACTGCCCCGCCCTGTCTGTGGCGCTCCAAAGTGGGAGTCACAACGCGGGAAAGATAATCCCCAAGGGTTGGGGGAACCGTTTGCAAGCCCGCCTCTTTCCAGTAGCGGGCCCGTAAATTATCCTCCAGCGCGAAGAAAGCTTTGCGGTCGGAGTTCCGCGCCGCCAGAAGCGTGTTGTCGAGCGGAAACAGAAGTGCGTCCGCGTACGGCACCCAGCGAAAGCGCGGCGGCGCGATGCCGCCGCCCATCGCGACGCGGTTGGCGAGCATGATATCCACACCGATCTGATCGAGCACCCACCCCGGGTAGGCGTCTCCTTTCTCGCGCATCGAGAAGGGCTTATTCGGAAACTGCCGGTTGGCTTCCAGGGTCAAGGGAGCGTTTGACCGCAGCGCGAGCGGGTCTGACTGGGGCTCCATGTTGTCCACCGGCAGCGCATCGAATTCGCGATCCGGAGGTCCGTTCGGCACTGGCCGCACCGGATGCGCATGATTGTCGATCGCCCGAATCCGCTGAACCTCCGCGGCGATGGCCGGATCCACAGCGGTGTCCCGATTTCGATTGCAGCCGGCGAAAAGCAGGGCTGCAATAACAACCATCCTGAACGGTTTCATTCAGATTCGATAAATCCGGTTTAGGCCCGGCCAGCGATCGAAGTCCGCATCGAAGCTGAGGATAGAGCGGATTTGCCGCCGCTCCATCACTGCGATGTGTAATGCATCGCGGGCGGACATCGAAAGACTGTTCTGCGTAATCTCACCAGCCCGCAAGACGTCCGCCTTCTCGATTCCAAACACCTCGTCAACGATGTCCAGAATTAGCTGGAATGCCGGGACAATCGCATCTCTCCTCGAAATTGCCGTGTACCGATGAAGAATCTCCTGCAATACTTCAGCGTCCGTAACCAGGCGTTGCCCTGCCGCAGTAAGGCGCTCCAACAGGACCTGTGCTTCGATTTTATGAGGGTGGGCAGCTCCGATAAGGTACATCGGAATGTTGGAGTCCAAAAAAATCAGCCTTGATAACCCCTTTCGGTCTCCTCAAGCATCTGCCCCACGTCCGCACTCGGAAAAGAATGCTCTGCCCCGCGGCGAATGGCCATTAGTTTCGCTTCGACATCTTTCATTGGCTTGCGCTCGCGCGCTTCGCGCAGCGTCCGGCGAACCCATTCTCCGACCGTGAGCTTTTCTTGGCGCGCCAAGCGCCGAATTTCCGACATCTCCCGATCCGCAAGCAGGACTTGCAGCCGCTTACTCACTATATGAGCATACCATGCTCACTATGGAAGGTCTTGAGTTAGGGGCACACACGAAAAACCCGGCGGGAGTTGACTCTCCCGCCGGGCCGCGTCGATCCAATTTGACCCTGTATTGGTAACTTCTTGGTCCCCTTCTCGCCGGGGCTATCCCACACTATATCATTGGATGGTCGCTTTGTTGATGAAGTCGAGCATGGGAAACTGGCTTTGCACATAGTTGTTTCCCTGCGCTTCGATCAAGGGCTGTTGTGGCCTCTCCCCATACCCGCTGTAAATCTTTTGCACGACGTCCATCCCGGAAACGACTCGCCCGAATGGCGCGAATCCCATGCCGTCGAGCCGAGAGTTGTCCGCCAGGTTGATGAACAACTGCGTCGTGCGGGTGTTCGGACCCGCGGTCGCATAGGTGAGCGTGCCGGCCGTATTGCTCTGTTTCACCGGGTCGTCCTGGAGGCTCATGTCTTTCCACTTCGCGGTGGTGGCTGGGTCGCCGCTGATGCCGAACTGAATCACAAACCCGGGCACTACGCGAAAAAAGCGGTTCCCATCGTAATAGCCCGCCTTGATTAACTGGTAGAAGTGGTCCGCGCCTAACGGCGCCCAGTCGCGATGCACTTCTATCACGACCGGCCCCTTTGAAGTGTCCAGATTCACCTTGAATACGTCCGGAGCGGGACTTCCCGAGGATGAGGAAGAGCACGCCGCCGAAGCCAGGCAGATCGCGACAGCCAGAATCCCGGAACACTTCCCCTGCATCGCTCCTCAGTATGCCACAGCACGCCCGCGGGCTGCGCGTGATTTTAGGCACAGCCCCTTCCTTCAGGGCGAATCGTGTAAATCAAAAACCCGATTCCAAAAAGTTGCGCAGATGCGTACAGTCGAGGATAGAAGAGAGGAGGGGCCTCCCTTGGTCAAACCTTACAATCATCCGAATGATGCGTTAAATTACCTCCCCCGCAGGCCGCTCAATGAGTATGCGAAAGGGGACATTATTTATTCCGGGTCCAGTCCCGCGCTTTATCTTGTCGCGGCGGGCCGAGTGAAAGTAACCAGTGTGGCTTCCGATGGCCTCGAAGCCATCATTCAAATCGTGCCGCCGGAAGGCCTGTTTGGTACTTCCTCGTTGGTGAACCACCACGGAGGGGAACGCGCGGTGGCGCTCGATCGCGTCCAGCTCATGGCATGGAAACCCGCGGAAATCGAACAACAGATCGAGCGGGAGCCGCGGCTGGGGCTGGCGCTGATGGAAGAACTGGTGATCGCTTCCATGGACATGGAAGAGCGCATGCAAGCTATGGCCAGTTATAAGACGCCGCAAAGAGTCATGCTCTCGCTTCTGCAACTGGCGCGAACCTTGGGAGAGAATCAGCCGGACGGAGCAATTCGCATGGCATCCCTCACGCACAACGTGATTGCCGAACACGTGGGGACTTCGCGGGAGATCGTCAGCTCACAGATGAGCCACCTCCGCCGCCTGGGCCTGGTGCGCTACAGCCGCAAGCACATCGACGTGTATTGCGACGCCATGGAAGAGACTCTGCGCAGCAACGGTATGGCCTTGAGAACCATTCGCGAGGGGACCGCGGCAGGCCGGAATTAACAGAGCCTGAAACGGCCGGTCAGGCCGTCACGGCCGTTTCTCCCGCTTCCTCCAGGATGCAGATGTCGTCCAGGTTACGATACTTCTCCGCAAAATCGAGTCCATAGCCGACGACGAATTTATCCGGTATGGTGAATCCCACGTAGCCGACTTCCACGGGCCGCTGCCGGCGTTCCGGTTTATCAAGCAGGGTCGCGATACGCAGCGATTTGGGCCGGCGCTGCTCCAGAAGGTGCATCAGGTAGTTCAAAGTAACGCCGCTATCGACGATATCTTCCACGATCACGACATTGGCGCCTTCGAGCGAAATATCCAGGTCCTTCGTCACCTTCACTTCGCCCGAACTGGTCTTGCCTTTACCGTACGTCGAAATTCCCATGAAATCCACAAACACGTCGCGCTTCATGGCGCGCGCGAGATCCGTGAGGAAGAAGCAGGCGCCTTTCAGAATGCAAATGAAATGCAAGTTCCCCTCGGGGTAATCGCGCGAAATTTCCTCTCCCAGCTCGCGGATGCGCGCCTGGATCTTATGCGAGGGGAGAAGCACCCGCAACTTGGAATCGGTCATGGATTTCTATTATCCGCCGTGGGCGAGGCGCGTGCTTTGCGGTCCGATATGGATATGGGCGCCGGTGGCCTTGCCCGGAACGGCCTGGCGGAATGCGAAATAGGGGATATGGTTTTCCGCCAGAAACTCGCGCAGCCAGATGCCCTCCGGCTGATCGGGGTTGATGGCGACATCCACACGGCCGATATGATTGAACCCGAGCGCGCGGTGCACCGCCGTCTCGCCCATCGCGCTGACGGGCAGCGGCTTGCCGAACCGGCTCTCGAAGGCGCTTTCGACACGGGCGAAGGTGTGGGAGTTAAACAGGCCGTTGCCGTCAAACCGCTCCCCAGCCTCATGCGCGGCGGAGGGTGCTGTGTGGAGCTTTTCCTCGAGCGCCGCCTCCTGTTCTGCCATTGTTGTGAGTTCGTGAACGACCTTGGCGCGTGTCGAAGCGAGTTCCGCCTCGGACCGGGCCAGGTCCAATTCCAGTTGCCGGTCCGCTAAAGAGCTTTCCGTCGCGACGCCGGCGGCCACTAATTCCCTGGTCTTATCGAAAGCCGCCTTACGGCGCTCATAGCGGCGGTCGGCGGCCGCGAGCATTTCTTCCGATTGCGCGTCGGTAAGATCGGGGCCATAGAGCGTCTTCCGCAAAGAGGCGGCATCCTGCGCATCGGCTATTTCTTCTTCGATCTGCGCCAATTGGGCGCGCGGCGCCGCTCCGGCTTCCACCAGAACCTGTAGCTTTTCCAGGCGTTGCCGGGCGCTGGCGATTAGCGCGTCTTCAGGCGTGGCCTGCCCGAACAATGAATACACGCACAGTGCAGACACACAGATCAACCCGGCGAAAAAACGCATTTTCTCTATTGTAGTACGATACGGACAGGAGCGTCCTCTGCGAAAGGCCGATCTGCCGGAGCCTCAGGAAATTTCGACGCCGACCTGGCTCGTCGCCGTCCGCGCCGCCGAATCGAAGAAAGCTAGCGATATCAAGGTCCTCGACCTCACTGGGATCACCTCGTTCGCCGACTTTTTCGTGATCTGCACGGGCGGCAACCAGCGCCAGATCCAAGCCATCAGCGACGAAGTGGGACTCCAGTTAAAACAGCAGGCGGGCGAGCTGCCGATTAGCCTGGAAGGGTACAACCAGGCCGAGTGGATTTTAGCCGATTACGGCGACCTGCTGGTGCATATCTTCTCCACAAAGGCCCGTGAATACTACGATCTGGAGCGCCTCTGGCGCAGCGCTAAAACAGTAGCCATTCCCGCCGCGTGAAGGTCTACGTCTACTACATCGGCAAGCCCAAGGACCCCCATGCGAACGCACTGGCGGAAGATTTTCTAAAACGGGCCTCCCGTTATGCGCCCGCCATAATGCGTGAAATCCGCCCCGAACGAACCGATCTTTGGACGCGCCACTCCGCCGCGCGCAAGATCTTCTGCGACCCGGCGGGCAAAACTCTGGATTCGGCGGGGTTCGCCGCTCTGGTCAGCCGGGGCGAAATGGAGGGGCGCGACCTCGTGTTTCTGGTAGGCGGCCACGACGGACTTCCCGCGGGCTGGGCGGCCCGCGCCGACCTGCTGCTGTCTCTGTCGGCGCTGACGTTTCCGCATGAGCTGGCTCGCGTGATGCTGGCCGAGCAGATCTACCGTGCTTTTGCATCCTTGCGAGGCCATCCCTACCCGCGCTAACGTTGTTCTTGCATGTCTTGGTTTAAGCGGGATTCCAGCGACCCCGGGAAGCCGCCGAAGGTCGACGGTCAAGAGCGCCATGTGCGTACCGAAGGCCTGTGGCAGAAGTGCGAGGGCTGCCGCCAGATCATCTGGAAGAAGGAGTTTGACGAAAACTGGAACGTCTGTCCCAAATGCGGGGCGCACTCCCGGATCGATGCTGTGACCCGCTTGAAAATGCTCCTGGATAACGGCGAATACCAGCAGTTCGACGCCGGCCTGGTTTCCTCGGATCCCCTGGGCTTCGTCGACAGCAAATCCTACCGCGACCGGCTGCGATCGATGCAGGAGGCCACCAACCTTTCCGACGCCATGGTTTCGGCCTGCGGGCGGCTGGACGGCCGCCCCGTACAGATCTGCTCGATGGAAGCCCGATTCATCGGCGGAAGCATGGGCAGCGTGGTCGGGGAGAAGATTACGCGCGCCATCGAGCGGGCCATCGCGCAGCGCACTCCTCTGATCATCGTCTCAGCTTCGGGCGGCGCGCGCATGCAGGAGGGCGCGGTCAGCCTGATGCAAATGGCTAAAATCTCGGCTGGGCTCATGCGGTTGGATGAGGCCCGCTTGCCGTATATCAGCGTCCTCACGGACCCCACTACCGGCGGTGTAACGGCGAGTTACGCCATGCTGGGAGACCTGAATATCGCCGAGCCCGGCGCGCTGATCGGATTTGCCGGCCCCCGCGTCATCGAGCAGACCATTCGCCAGAAGCTTCCGGAAGGATTCCAGCGCAGCGAGTTCCTGCTCCGGCACGGGATGCTGGATGCCGTAGTGCCCCGGCTGGAGATGAAAGCGTATATTGCCCGCGCGCTGGATTTCTTCGTGGGTGCAGCCAAACAGGCCTAGTGTGGTATCCCGCCTAATTCTTGACAGTCTGGCACATACCTACGTGGGGCAGCCAATCATGGCTGCGGACCCGCTTTCAAGCGGGTCCAGCCGGCTGAAAGCCGGCTGCGGGCAGAATTGCCCGCCCCACTCTGGCTCTCAGGTCATTTGCGGGACAGGACACGAGTGAACTACCCCGATTCCGTCCAGTTCCTCTACGCCCTGGGCAACGAAATCAAGACGGCCAAGTTCGGCCTGGAACGTATCCGCGTCGTCCTGGAGGCGTTGGGCAATCCGCAGGATCGCTGCCGCTTCGTCCACGTTGCCGGCACCAATGGGAAAGGGTCCACCTGCGCGATGATTGAGTCCGGCTTGCGCGCTGCCGGGCGCCGCACCGGGCTGTTCACTTCGCCCCACCTCTTGGAACCCACCGAACGCATTGCGATTGACGGCCGGGCGGTGGATGTTGCTGCCTTCACCGGGGCATTCAACCGGGTGCATGCCGCCGCCGAAGAACTGCTCGATCGCCGCGCCATCGATCTGCATCCGACGTACTTCGAGACAGTCACCGCGATGGGCTTCCTGATCTTCGCGGAGGCGCAGACGGATATTGTCGTCTTGGAGGTCGGCTTGGGCGGGCGGCTGGATGCAACCAACACCGTCCGGCCCGCATTGTGCGTCATCACGCAGGTGGATTTTGACCATGAAGCGTACTTGGGCCGGAGCCTGGAAGCCATCGCGGGTGAGAAAGCCGGAATCTTGAAAGCCGGCGTCCCGGCGGTCTTTTCCCGCCAGAGGCCCGAAGTGCAACCGGTGCTCGAGGGACGCGCGGCCGAGTTGAAAATCGAAGTCGCGCACACCCGCGAGTGGGCCGTCTCCGAGCTCGAACTGAACGCGCACGGCAGCCGTTTCCGCCTGGGAGAAGAGCTGGCGATTCACTGCCCCCTGGCCGGCGAGCACCAGGTGGAAAACGCGGTTACGGCTGCCGTTGCCCTGCTTCAGATTGGTGTGTCCGGGGAAGCTATCGAGCAGGGAATTGCACAAGCGCAGTGGCCGGGGCGCCTGGAAAAGATATCCGAGACGCCCGAAATTGTGATCGACGGAGCGCACAATCCCGCCGGGGCGCGCGCTTTGGCCGCCTATCTCGACCGTTTCTATCAGCACCGGCGTGTGCGAATGATTTACGGCGCCATGCGCGACAAGGCGGTGGAAGAGGTCTGCGGGATTCTGTTTCCACGCGCCCAGCAAGTGATTGCGACCGAGCCGCAGCAGCCGCGCGCGCTACACGCCGAAGCCATTGCGCACCTTGCCGATCATCCCGATGTGCGCGTGACTGGATCCCTCACTGAGGCGCTGGGTCTGGTTCGCCACGCGGGCCCCGAAGACGCGATCTTCATCACCGGGTCTTTGTACCTGGTCGGCGAAGCCCGGGGCTTACTGGGGGCCGGGCGATGAGTTACGTGCGCTCTGTGCTGTTTTCGATTCCGCTGATTCTCATTGCGACAGTGGGGATGTACTTGGTTTCCCTGTTCGTCTCTTTCTTCGATCGGACCGGCAACACCGCGCACCGGGTGGCCCGCGTCTGGGCGCGGATGTTGCTGGCCGCGAGTTTCATCCGCGTGCGCGCGGCCGGGCTGGAAAAACTGGACCCTCACGGCAGTTACGTCTTTGCCGCGAACCATGCGAGCTACATGGACATTCCGGCGCTGCTCTCGCAATTGCCACAGCAGTTCCGGTTCTTCGCCAAGAAAGGGCTCTACAAAATCCCGTTTTTAGGCTGGCACCTGCGGTGGGCAGGTCATTTTCCGGTGGATCGCTCTAATGCCCGGAATTCGCTGAAGAGCATGGCAGAGGGCGCGCGCGCGATCAGCCGCAGGCCCATTTCGCTGCTGTTGTTCCCCGAAGGCGGCCGGACGCGCGTGGGATTGCGGGATTTCAAGGAAGGCGCCGCGTACATTGCCATCAAGGCGGGAGTGCCGGTTGTGCCGGTGGCGATTATCGGCATGCGCGACCTGCTGCCCATGGGCTCCATCCACATTCGCAGCGGAACAGTGCGGCTTCAGGCCGGAGAGCCCATTCCCACCAAGGATCTGAAGATGTCGGACCGCGACGAACTCACCCGCAGGCTCTATGAGGAGATACACCGGATGCTGGGCGGCAATCGGCTACGATAAGGCGCCACCATGCGAGTCTGGTAGGTGTGAAAGAATGTGGTCATGAAGCGACCATTTGCCGCGACCGTCTGGCGGGAAGGAAACTGGTACGTCTCGCAATGTCTTGAAATCGATATTGCCAGCCAGGGTGAAACTGAAGAAGAGGCCCTTTCCAATTTAAGGGAGGCACTGGAGCTTCACTTCGAGGAGCCGCAAGCCACCCGTCCCCCGAACGTCCGTACGATCGAGGTCGAGGTTGGGGCGGCTTAAGCCGCAATCCTTCCGCGACGTCAAGCGCCGGCTTGAATCGGCCGGATTTATTGAGGCCAGCCAGAAGGGCAGTCATGTGAAATTCGTGCGGCGAATTGGAAATGTCGTGGATACCGCAATCGTGCCGAGGAAGCACGAGATTCCGGTTGGTACGCTGCGGAGCATTCTGAGCCAAGCACACATCGATGCCGACGAATGGGAACGGCTTGGCTGAGCGGATGCATTCCCGAGTCACTCGCCGATTGTCGGCACACGGCTGCAGGGAGGCAGCGCGTCGCGGTAAGTCTCCAGTTATCTTCCGGCAACTGTTCCGCGCGGACCCTGGGGAGTAACCTGGGGCTCATGAGGCTGCCTTCCGCTCTAATAATTCTGCTTACGATTGGGCGGGTCGCTCCGGCGGAGGACGCCGCGGCGTTGGCCCTGTTTCCTCCGGGCGCCCGGATCGTCCTTGGACTGCGCGTTCGGGGAGTTCTGGAATCCACTCTGGCGCGGAGTTTGACCTCGGAGATTCAGAATGCCTCGGCCGGCTGGGAGCAAATCATCTCCTTCGCCGGTTTCGATCCGCTCCACGATCTCGATGAGGTCCTGCTGGCGTCGACTGGCGAGGGCAAGGAGGCTCCCATGCTGATCGTTGCCCGCGGACGGTTCGACATGGCGCGGCTGGCTGCCGGCGCCAAACCGTACCACGGTGTGCCGCTCGTGAACGGCGGCCAGAAATCGGGCACGTTCGGTTTCCTGGATTCCTCCACTGTGCTCACCGGCGACCTGGCGGAAGTAAAAGCAGCCATCGACCGGCGCAGTTCCCCGGCGAAAATCGAGCCGGCGCTGGCGGCGCGCCTGGCCGACTACCGCGCGCGCTACGACATTTGGGGCATTGCGGAAAACCCAGCCGGGCTGGCGCAGCGCCTGTCGGATGCCAAGGGGCCGCAGCCCTGGGATTCGATCGACCGGTTCCAGTTTGGCCTCGCGCTGAGCCATGGCCTGGAGATCGCGGCCGAAGTCCATGCACGGTCGGACCAGGACACCAAAGAACTCACGTCGTCGCTCCGGCTTCTGGAGATCATGTTCAAGGCATCCCAGCCTTCGGGGCAGGCAGGTAAGCTGAGCATCGAAAACGATGCCGGCACCCTCAAGATCGCGCTGGCTCTCACCGAGGAAGAGTTGCAAAAGGCCATCGAGGCGCAGCGGCAAAAGACCACGGCTCATCCCGCCCCCGCGCCGGCCCCGGCCCCGGTCCGCAGCCAGCCTGCGGAGACCAAGAGGAGGCCCGCGGTGCAATCAGGCGATGGGGGCACTACGGTGGTCACGCTACCCGGCCCGCGGTAAGCCATCGGATCTCGGCTAAACCGTTCGCTTTCATACGGCTACAAGCCACTTAGATACCTTCCCGGAAGGCTTCCGTTCAATCCGAATACTCGCCGTACAACCAATAAATTCAACAGTTTAATGCCAACCCATATGCCCTCGTCCTCCCTTTCCCTATACTTTCGCTGAGGGAACCACGGACAAATGCATAAGCCTGTAAAGTACGCGGAGAAAGCCTTAACCTACGCCGCCGGTGCGGCGTGGACCGTGTTCGATAAGCTCAATCAGATTCGCCAGAACCCGGGGTTCACACCGGCGTGGTCGGAGAAGCCGCTCCTCAAGTCGTGGGAAAAGGCCAAGCCGCCGCTGGGATGGCCGCGGGACACCGACTCCCTCTGCCCCCGCTGTGTGCCGGAGATCCGCCAGCAGATTCTCGACGGCAAAACTCCCCTGGAAGTGCTTTACAATCAACGGCCCGGAGAAATCAAGGCCCAGGTCATCGAACGCGACGGCAAGATCCTGATGGTGAAGGATTGCCCCATCCACGGCCACTTCGAAGACGTGATGGCCGTCGATACGGCCTTCTTCAAGCACCTGGAAGACGTTTTCCCCGGCCGCGACATTCGCGCTCACAACGATGAGACTCTGCATCGCCATGGCTCCAGCACGATCACTCACGGGCGCGGTTCGGTCCTCACGATCGACCTGACCAACCGCTGCAACATGATGTGCGACCCCTGCTTCATGGATGCCAACCAGGTCGGTTTCGTGCATGAATTGACCTGGGAAGATATCAAGACGCTGCTCGATAATGCCATCACCATCAAGCCGAAGCGGCAGATGTCGGTGCAGTTCTCGGGCGGCGAGCCTACGCTTTCGCCTTTCTTCCTGGATGCCGTGCGCTATGCGCGCGAGGTCGGATACACTTCGGTGCAAGCAGCCACCAATGGGATTGAGTTTGCGAAGAGCCCGGAGTTCTGCCGCCAGGCAGCCGAAGCCGGCTTGCGCTACGCCTATCTCCAGTTCGATGGCATCGGGAACGCCGCCAATTCCCACCGGAAGATCGGCAACCTGTTCGATGTAAAACTGCGAGCCATCGAGAATCTGTACGCCAACGGCGTCGACATCATCCCGGTCATCACGATCGTGAATGGCATCAACAACGAGCAGGTAGGGCGAATCGTGCAATTTGCGCTCGATAACCCCAAGAAGATTCCCTTCCTGTCGTTCCAGCCGGTATCTTTCACGGGGCGCGACGAAGAAGTGACCGACGAGCGGCGCGCAGCGCAGCGCTACACGCTTTCCCACCTGGCTCACGATGTGAAGAACCAGACCGGCCTGGGAGAACCGGCGCGGGACTGGTTCCCGATCTCCTTTATCTCCACGTTTTCGGATTGGAGCGATCTGGTCCACGGGCCGCAGTATGGCTGGGGGCAGTTAAGCTGCGGCTGCCACCCGAACTGCGGCGTTGGCATGGCCGTCATGGTGGACAAAGAGACCGGCGAGAAGGTCCCGGTTACGGCGTTCATTAATGCCGATCGCCTGGCGAAGGATGTAGCGCGGATCAACGACGCCGCCCGCGGCAAGTGGCTCTCTATTTTCGGAATGGCTCTCGCGGCCGCCCGCAATTACGATCCATTCCAGGCGCCTACACATTTCAAGCTGGCCGACTGGTATAAGAAGCTCGATAAGACCTTCGGCGCCACCGGCAAGAGCTACGGAAACGTCGGCAAGACGCGCTCGCGCGCGGATATCGACCAGCGCCGCAACGATCGGTGGAACTTCCTCTTCATTGCCGGTATGTGGTTCCAGGATCTTTTCAATTACGATTTCCGGCGCACCGAGCAATGCATCATCCCCTATGCCACGCAGGAAGGCGAGATCTCATTCTGCGCGTACAATACCGGCGTCGGCTGGCGCAACATCATTGAGAAGATGCACATGACCGCCACGCTGACGAAGTGGTATGAGGAGCACGGCAAGCACGAGATTTTCGCCGGCGGCAAGCATGTGCCGCTGAACTCCAAGGACCACAACCTGGTGTTGCGCGAAGAGATCATCACCAACGAAGTGCAGCACGATCTCGACCGGTTGGGAATCGCCAAGACCGCGCGCGAGGAAAAGATCCGCGCCCGCGATGCCAAGCTCAAAGCCGAAGAGAACGCCCGTATGATGAAGCTCTACCGGCAGCACGTGCTGAAAGAGGAAGCGGGTCCCGACCTGGTGCAGATCGGCGGCATCCAGCCGGCGTCGAAATCCGAAGAGCGCGAAGAAGTCGGCAGCTTCGGCGATTAGCGTTCGTGAAGCAGGGCATGGCCCTGCGCAGCGGGACCGAAGGGCGTGCCGCCCTTACTTCGGGCTCTTCTCCGCCTCTTTCACCGCCAGGCCGCCGGTGATGCCATCCACCTGATTGCCGGTTTGGATCTTTCGGATCTTGGCGATTTCGGCGGGAGTGGCGGTCTTCGGGTCGACGTTGGCGCTGGAACAGGTGAAGCCACGCAAGGTGCATTCCGAGGTGGTGTGCTTGATGCCCCGCTCCTGCATGACGCGGCTCATCAGTTTCACGGCATCCTCGTGCATGATGACGGCATTGTTCGGGACGAAGGTCCCCACGCCGATCGCATAATCGACGGGCATCAACGGCTCCACACTGGCGCCAAAGGAACCATCGTTCTTCTTGCCCAGGTCATAAGCTCCTAAATCCGCGCCCTGATCGATCAGGTACTGAATGATCGGCACCTCGCCCATGTTCGCGGCCACCATCAGGGGCGTGATCCCGTAATTGTCGGCCGCGTTCACGTCTTCTCCGATCTGAACCAGCAGTTTGATGACTTCCAGCCGTTCCGCGGGAGACCTTCCCTTGTTGTAGCCATTGATGAAGCCGGTCCCGCAGGCCGCCATGAGTGTGGTTTCGCGGTCCTTGGACTGGATGTGCGGATCGGCGCCGCGGGAAAGCAGGAGCTTCACCAGTTCCAGATCGCCGGAGAAGGCGGCGCGCATCAGGGCCGTGGCGTACACGATTCGCGGCGATCCTTCGCGCATACGGGCCCTGGGGGTGTTATTGATCAGAGCATTCGGGTTCGCTCCGGCATCCAGGAGTTTGCGGATGAGGGGGAGAGGATCGGTGGTGACCATCCAGGGAAAGTTCGGTGCGGTTTCCATGTTGCGGCGATCCACCGCCCAGAAGAGGGGCGTAAATCTTTGCGCGTCCGCCTGATTGACGTTGGAGTGATTGTCGATGAGGAGCGAAGCCACATCGTAGGCGCCATTGAAAATAGCCAGGCCGAGCGCGTCTTTCCCGTCGCCATCGGTGGCATTGACGTCCGCTCCCGCGGCAACCAGGATGCGCGCCGATTCCAGATCGCCTTCCCGGGCGGCAAACATCAACGGCGTCAACAAACCGCTGGAAAACTCCTCGGCGGCTTGCCCGGGTTTGCCGGCCGCCGGGGTCGTTCCTTCAAAACCGCGGCCGGTTGTGGA
Source organism: Terriglobia bacterium (assembly GCA_003175985.1). Taxonomy (GTDB): domain Bacteria; phylum Acidobacteriota; class Terriglobia; order Bryobacterales; family Bryobacteraceae; genus PSRJ01. The sequence goes on along the minus strand of PSRJ01000164.1, from coordinate 25,144 downwards.
GGGCACGAATTTGGAACGGGCATTGACGTCCGCTCCATGCTCGACCAGAATTTTCGCCGCTTCGGGATGGCGCTCGGCCACGGCCCACATCAAGGCCGTCGTATCGCCCCAGGATTCTTTCGCGTTGACCTGCGCGCCGTGATCGAGGAGCACTTTGAGGGCGTCGGTCTTTCCCGTGCGCGCCGCCATCATGAGGGCCGTATCTCCGGTTTTCGTCAGCGGGGAATTGGGATTAGCTCCGGCCTTAAGCAACGTTTCCAACATCGCGGCGTTGCCGTTGACGGCGGCGAGGAGCAGCGGGGTGGTTCCTTCGCGGTTTGCCACCGTAACGTTAGCACCGGCGCGGAGCAGCAGTTCCACCGTTTCCAGGTCGTCCGCACGCACGGCCCAGTGCAGCGCGGTACTGCCATCGATCTGCGGCACGTTGACGTTGGCCTTCTGCGCGAGCAAGGAGCGTACGGCCGCCTTGTTTCCCCTCATCGCGGCATCAGCCAGATCGCTGCCGGGCGCACCGAGCAGGCCTGCCGCTGCCAGCAAAACGGCAACACCACAACCGAATAGATATCGCACGGTCATTTACTCCGTTTCACGCTTTTTAAGACCACAGGAGCAGCGGCATAATTCTCGAGACCGAGAGACTTTGCCGCGGCGTCGGCGGCAATTTTGCCAGTAGCCGAGGTCTTGCCTTCGCCTTCTCCCTTGGAATTCAGGTGCAGCTCGATCAGGGTGAACTCATATGGTGAAGCGTTGGCGGCTGGAGTTCCCGCGGCAAATGGCCGTTCGGTGACGAGTACAATACGCTCTCCGCCATCCGGCTGTGCCGAGCGCGCGGCGTAGCGCACGGCATACCCTGTGACTTCGGAAGTCCACACATAGCCCACCGTCATGGCTCGTTCCAGGGCCGCCTTCAAGGAGCGCTCCGGCGTGGGCTTGGGGGCTTCCGCCGCTTCCCCGCCGCGGCCGCCACGCCCACCGCGTCCCCCTCTTCCGCCACGGCCGGCGGCCGGGTTCACATCTGCCAGGGCGGGATCGTTCTCATCGATGGCGGGGCGCCCGCGTCCGGCGGGCGTGGGCGCGGCCGTCAGATTCCACGCCCCGATCAATTGGTCGCGGTCGGCATCGGTCGACCAGCGAAGGATGTTGATTCGGATCGAATCGTGCGCGCCCCCGGCAAGATCGACTGTTGCAGTGAAATTCACGGGCGCGCCCGCGGGCGTTTGCGCGCAGGCCAGCGCGGCCGCGAGCACGAGGCAAGCTGAAGCGGATGCTACGCTCATTTGTCCTGGTTGGTCCCCCACACACGGCCCAGCCACTCGACCAGGCGCTCCAATTCTTCGTCCGAAAGCTGCGCGCCGCGCTCCCGCATGTCTACGGCGAGCACCCGCCAGTGCTCTTCGGGATATCGTGATTTCTCTATACGATCGAGCCCGTGACATTTCGTGCAGGCCCGGTCGAGCAGCCGCTTGGCTTCGGGATCGGAAAAGAACGTGGTGATCTCGGGAGGAACATAAGTTCGCGGAAATGGTTTGGTCTGCGGCCCGAACCTTTCCACCAGCCAATCGAGGAGAACGTTCCGGTCGGCGTCCGCGAGATCGGCTCCGCCGCTTGCCTTATGTTTCGCTTCGATCAGTTTCTGCCAGCCCACGCGGTCGAGGGCGAAGAAGGCGTAGTCGTCAATACCGTGGCAGGCAGTGCAGTTCTTGCGGATCACCTGCCACACCGGACCATCCGGCCGGGTAACTTGCGGGCGCGCCGGTCTTCTCCCGATTTGCGCGCTTAACGGTAAGGCGATGGTTATCGCAAAAATTACGGCTCGCGACATGTCTCAAGCTAACGCCAGAGGTCCGGTGCTCGATCCGAAACTCTCCCGCTCAATCCCGAACTTGTGAAGGACGCTCAACAGCATGTTCGAGGTCCTTTCCTTGTTGTCGGGGAACACGATGTGGCGATTTCCCTTGAATGTGCCGTCTATACCGCCCACGAGGATCACCGGCACTTTCTCATGCGCGTGCCGATGCGAATTCCCCATGTTGCTTCCCTTATAAATCAGCACGTGATCGAGAACTGTCCCGTCGCCATCCGGGATCTTCTTCAGTTTGTCTACGAAGTATGCCAGGTTCTGCACGTGGTAACGGTTCATCTTGGCGTAGTTGGCGATGTTGTCCGGCTTATCGCCATGATGCGATGTGCCGTGCCAGCCGCCGTTGTAGCCGGATTCCGGGAAACTGGTGCCGGAAAGATCGCGGCCGAGCATGAAGGTGGCCGAACGCGTGATGTCTCCTTCGAAGGCCAGCGCCATGAGGTCATACATGAGGCGGAAGTGCACGTGCTTGCTTTCCGGCAGGCCGAACGGGATCTCTCCGGAGGGCTCGCTCACCGTCTTATTCATGGCGATCTTGATGCGCCGTTCCAGCTCGCGAATGTTTTCCAGGTAAGTCTCGAGCCGGTTGCGATCGCCAGAGCCGAGGTCCTTCTTGAAGGAGGCGATCTCGTAAGTCACCGAATCGAGAATGCTGGCGTTTTGCTTGCGGCCGGAAAGCCGCTCCTCAGGGCTCGCGCCATCGCCGAACAGGCGTTCGAAGGCAACACGCGGGTTGACTTCGGTCGGAAGCGGCTGCGTCGGAGAACTCCACGAAATGGAGTTGGTGTACGCGCAGCTATAGCCCCAGTTGCAATTGCCGAAATTCCCGATGTCCTCGACGCCGAGCTGAATAGAGGAGAGGATCGTGTCGCGGCCGTATTTCTCGGCGATCAATTGATCGACAGTCACGCCCAGGTACGGACTCACCGCATTTCTGCGGGGCCGGGCGCCCGAGAGAAGGACCGCGCCGCGCGCATGGTCGCCGCCCGGTTCTTCGGTGGTGGCCATCGCGTCCGGGATATCCAGGCCGGTGATCAGCACCACGCGGTCGCGAAACGGCTCCAGCGGTTTCGTAATAAACGAGAAATCGAAGTTGGCGCCCTCCTGCAGCGGGCTCCAGTACCCCGGCGCGGCGCCGTGCGGGTGCCAGATGCCGACGAAACGCCTCACGGGACTGGCGGCGGTTTTGCGCAGAGGCGTCTGTGCCGGCACCATCGAATCCAGCAACGGCAAAGCCAGGGTTACGCCAACACCGCGCAGGAACGTCCGGCGAGGAATGTGTTTTTTCGTGATAAACATTATCCGGCCCTCCAGGAAATAATAGCGCTCAGCCGCGGTCCTCAGGGAGCGGCATTCTCTTCCACCTTCGTCCTCATCTGAAACGGCGCGCTCCTGATTATGCCCATGAGGAGCGATGAGAACTTATAACTATTCTTTTCCGCATCGTGCACGATCGAGCGGATCACCGGCATATCGTAGTATTCCACACCACGGCCCAGGGCGTAAGTCATCATCTTTTCGGTAACCATCCGCACGAATTGGGGCGAGTACCGCAGAATCGCCTGCCGCAATTCGACGGGGCCGTTAACCTTGGTTCCATCCCACAGCTCGGAGGAGGCATCGATGGGGACGCCGCCATCGCCTCCCTGTTTGGTTCGCCATTTGGCATCCGCATCGAAGTTTTCAAGGGCGAAACCGATCGGGTCCATCAGTTTATGACAGCTTGCGCAAGGCTCATTCTTGCGGTGCATCGTCATCTGCTCGCGCAAGGTAAGGATCTTGTCCGCGCCGCCCTTAGTATCTTCCAGGGGCGGAACATTGGGCGGGGGTTCCGGAGGCGGCGTGCCCAGAATATTCTCGAGCACCCACACTCCGCGCTTCACGGGTGAAGTCCGGAAATTCTGCACCCAGGTAACCGAAAGGAAGCTCCCCTGTCCCAACAAACCGCGCCGGTAGGCCAGTTCGGGTCCGAGAGAGACACGGCGAAACCGGGAGCCATAAATGTTGGGAATGCCGTAATGCTGGGCGAGGCGCTCATTCAGAAAGGTGTAGTCGGCAGTCAGCAGATCAACAACGTCGCGATCCTCGCGCATGATGCTTTCAAACAGCAGTTCCGTCTCACGCCGGAAGCTCTTACGCAGCTCGTCATCCCAGTTGGGGTAGAAGACGCCATCGGGCGAGGTGGCCGGCAGATTTCTCAGATACAGTAATTGATCGGCAAAGTTTTCGACCAGCGCCTGCGAGCGCGAATCGAGAAGCATGCGCCGCACCTGTTGCTCGAGCACCGCAGGGTTGTGCAGCTTTCCCTGGCTGGCGAGATTGACCAGCTCGTCGTCGGGAATGCTGCTCCACAAAAAGAAGGACAGGCGGGAAGCCAGTTCGGAGTCGGTAATGCGGTAGGGCTGGCCGACGACCGCGTTGGCGGGTTCCTTTTCGGTGCGCACCAGGAATTGCGGGCTGGCCAGCAATCTGCGGAGCGCCAGTTCGATGCCATCTTCAAAAGAACCCTCGCGGCGGCCTTCGCGATAAAACGTGATCAACCTTTCGAGATCGGCGGGAGTTGCGGGCCGGCGGTAGGCGCGCCGCGAAAGGGTTGAAAGGATATCCTTGGCGCACGGCTCTTCCTGGGCGGAGCCGGCGGGGCGGCAGACGAAGACTTTGCGGATGCTGCGGGAATCCTCGGGACGAACCGCGCTGAAGGGCCCCTGAATCCGCAAGAGACCGATGGCCGGATAATATTGCAACTGCGGGATGCTGTTATTCTCGAGCGACTTTCTTTCGTATTGCCGGATGAGATCGAGGCTCGGCCGGTAATTGGTAGCGAGGAAGGTGGCTCCCACCATGTGCGTGCCGGCCTTCACCGGGATCGTCAGGTCCAACGAACCGTCGGACTCCCCCTGCATGCCTTGGGTCAGGCCAACGCCAACGTAGTCGAACAGGTGGGCGCGTTCGCCATCGATAAGGAGTTCGAGTTGTTCACCGGGAACATACTTACCGAGCCCGAAATTCTGGATCGAGAATTTGTATTCGCCATCGGCGGGGAAGCTGTGGCGCACCAGCATTCCGCCGCGCGTGCCCAGCGGCAGACCCTCGATGTGCTGATTCTGCGAGGTGTCGCCGGCGGCGATATAGGCGGACTCGGTCGGCGTTTTCCAGTAGCCGACAGCCATGCGCGCAACCCTGGTGGCCGCGGTCATGTAGGCTTCGAGCAGAGTGGGGGAGATCGTCAGGGAACCTGCGATGTTGTCGAACCCGCGGGCCGAATCGTCGGGCGGAAGAAGGGTTGTGGGGTCGATCTCGAGATCGAGAAGATCTCGAATCACATTGGCGTATTCGGTCCGGTTGAGGCGATGGAGGATGACGGAGCCGGGATTAGAGTGGCCCGCCACTTTGCGATCGATTTCGGCTTCCAGCCAATCACGAAGCCCTTCGTACTCGGCCAAGGGAGGGCGCCGCACACCAGGCGGAGGCATCACGCCCGCGCGCAGCTTCCGCACAACCTTTTCCCACGTCTCCGGCTTATCGCCAACAGTATTCAGATCTGTCGCTTGCAGGGAAAAGTTCGCGGTTTTGAGTTTATCGTTATGGCAGGTGACGCAGTAGCGATCGAGAACTGCGCGCTGCGCCGCGGCGCCGGCAGGCGGCGTCTGAGCCAGCGCTGCACCGTAAGCGGCCACGGAACCAACCACTAAAACTTTTGTAATCGAACGCACTTGCCCCCCATTTTACATGCCTCGAGCGCCGGAAAAATGATGACAAAGCTGTTTGGCGCGATCAATGACCAGTTTGGGGGGTAGCGGGGAGGTGTTTAACGGAAGTTTCCTCCGGTCAATGTGCCCGCCGCGGCGCGATCTCCTGACGTATCATGAAACATCATGATAACCTGAAAATTGTATGAGGAGAAGAGCCATGGCCGCCACACGCGAGAAATTTGCCACCCAGGTCAATACCGAGATCCTCTCGGCCGTGCGCAGCCTTGCCAACAAGGAAGGGCGCCAGCTGCAGGTGCTCGTGGAAGAGGCCCTCGCGGACTTGATTGAGAAACGCAAGAAGGCCCCCCCCCGCGCGAACGTCATGGGCGCTTACCTCGCCAGCCACGAGAAATACGCCGCTCTGTATAAAAAGCTCGCTGAATGACGGACTATCTCACCCTGGCCGAAGTGCTGGCAATGCATGCCGATCAGATCGAGTGTTACGGCGGCAGCCACGGCGTCCGGGACCCCGGTCTGCTCGAGGCCGCCCTTTTCCGGCCGCAGACCGGTTATTACGGCGAGCTAATCGAGGAAGCCGCAGCCCTTTGGGAAAGCATGTCCCAAAACCATCCGTTCATAGACGGCAACAAGCGCACGGCTTTTGCTGCGACCTACACTTTCCTTGCGATCAACGGCGCGCGGCTTACGGCCGACGCCCAGGAAACGCAGGATTTCCTGGTTAGGCTCTACGAAGAAAACCAGTTCACTTTCGACGAGCTTGTCCCCTGGCTGCGCGCGCACGTCGCCTACGACAATCCGTAAGCTCGGCCATGTCCTCGTAACGATGCTTCACCGCGCTCCGTTTCGCCGTTTCGGTTCAAGGCCGACGACGGGGGCGAAGCCGTCCGGCTTAAGGCAGCGGCTGCTCGCGGTGAATGAGGTGAATGAAGTTGCCGTCGGCGTCCGTAAAATACTGGAGGCGGTTGCCGCCCATCTGAATCGGATCGGACAGGAGCGGAATTCCCATTTCGCGTAGCTTCGCGCGGGCAGCATCGAAATCGTCCACCTGGATGGCGAAATGCCGGATTCCCGGCGATTTCATCTGCTGCTCGGGCCGGTCGCCTTCCGAGGGAATAATCTCGATGATCGTGCCGTTCGGCGCTTTGATGAAGTAATTCCCCAGGTATTGAAAGTTGATACGAAACTCCAGATGGTCGACGTACCATTGCGCCAGTTTTTGTGGGTTGGGCGAAGCGATGGCGGTATGCTCCAATCCTTTGAACATGTGGAGGATTGTATCAGCGGTTCATGGCATAATTCTAGTCTCACTCGCGGAGGGCTCCATGAACGTGCCTTTGACACCGGTCCGGTGCCTGTATCGAGCCATCGATTTGTATCCCAATAAGGTTGGAGTCGTTTCCGGGCCGTGCCGCTACACGTACTCACAATTCGGCGAACGGTGCGAGCGCCTGGCGGCGGGCCTTCTGGCCGAAGGTATCCGCCCGGGCGACCGGGTAGCCTATCTGAGCTTTAACAACCATCAGCTTCTGGAAGGCTATTATGGCGCGCCGTTGATGCGCGGGATTGTGATGCCGCTGAATGTGCGGCTCCAGGCGGCGGAACTGGTTCCGATCCTCAATCACGCCGAAGCTCGAATGCTGGTGTTCGAGAACGATTTTGCGCCGGGGGTGGAGGCGTTGCGCAAGGCTTGCCCCTCGATCAAGCGGTTTGTGGCAATCGATGGCCCCGCCCCGCAGGCTGATTTTCCGCTGGAGGATCTGCTATCGCGCGGCCGCATCGACCGGCCCGATGTCTTCTCTTTTGACGAGAACGAAATCTGCGAGCTGTTTTATACGAGCGGCAGCACCGGCGTGCCCAAGGGCGTCATGCTTTCGCACCGGACAGTTTTTGTGCATGCGCTCCTCGTCAGCATCGCATGCGCGTACCGCGATAATACGGTGGAACTGCATACGATCCCGCTATTTCACGCGAACGGCTGGGGCCGCCCGCAGACGGCTACGCTGATGGGGTCGAAGCAGGTGATGGTGCGGCGGTTCGATCCGGCGAACGTCCTGCGCCTGATCGAAGAGGAACGGGCGACTTCGTGTTCAGTGGTGCCGACGATGGCCAACGCGCTGCTGAACTGCGCTGAGTTGGGCCGGTTCGATGTTTCCAGCATGGAAGAGATCCATATCGGCGGGGCCGCCTCCTCGCCCGAGTTGGTGGCGCGGATGGAAAAAGTTTTCCCCAATTGCCGTGTGATCGCCGGCTATGGTTTGACGGAGACCTGCCCTGTCGCTACGACCTCCCGGCCAAAGAGCACGGTGACGGCGGGAGACGATGAAGATCGCGTCCGCCGTCAGGCCATGGCGGGCTGGGCCATTCCCGGCTGTGAAGTGCGCGTTGTCGATCTGCACATGCGGGATGTGCCGCGCGACATGGAGTCGATCGGCGAAGTGGTTGTGCGCGGCGATAACGTGATGGACGGTTACTATAGAGAGCCCGAAGCCACGAACGCCGTGCTCACCGACGGCTGGCTGCACACGGGCGATATGGCGGTGTGGGACGAAGAACGCTACGTTCAGATCGTCGACCGCAAGAAAGACATCATTATCAGCGGCGGCGAGAACATTTCCTCAATCGAAGTGGAGAAGGCGATTTTTGCGCACCCGGCCGTGCTGGAGTGTGCGGTGGTCGCGGCGCCCGATCCGAAATGGGGAGAGGTGCCGGTCGCAATCGTAGTGGCGAAACCTGGCGAGGATCTGGATTCCGCGAAGCTGGTCGCATTTTTGGAGACGCGCATCGCGCGATTCAAGCTGCCACGCCTGATCGAATTCGCGGAGGGCCCCCTACCCAAGACCGGCACCGGGAAGATCCTGAAGCGCGAGTTGCGCGAGCAATTCTGGGAAGGCAAGGCAAAGCGGGTGCAGGGGTGAAGTCAGCCGGTGCCCGGACAAGCGTCAGAGACGAGCCCCGGCTACCATCAACTAGAAGCGCCTCAAAAATCCGCCGGCGGAGGCGCGTTGTTGCCGTCCCAGTCTTTTACGGTTCCATCCTTGGCTTTGAGAAATCCCAAAAGGCAGCCGTTGGAACCGTCGCGGAGATGATGGCAGCGGGCCTTTACGGTGTCGCCGGGTTTGACATAGTCGGCCGTAATCCCCACTCTTTGCAGCCCGGTGCGGCCGGTGGCTTCCATGGCCCACACCTGGGCTTCGCCCTTGGCGTCCTTCACTTCCAGGTAGATCCAGGAATGCGGCACCACCAGATGCACCTCCTTGACCACGCCCTCGATATCCATGAAGGTGTCTTCGTAGTTGCCATGTGAGTGATGGGCTCCCAAAGGCACCGCCACACCCATCACGCAGAGCGCCGCAATCCCAAAACCTGATCGAAATCGCATTACCGGTCTCCTTCTTTTTGCTATTTACCTGGATTTAAGACGGCGCCAGGTGCGTCAATCCTTCCCTGCCCCGGCCGGCCGGTTCGATTCAGGCGGGGGGGCGGCGGGTAATTGTTGTTGTAGTAAGTCTGATACCGAAGTCCGATGCCGTTCTCATCGAGCCAGCCAAGCGATTGCTGGAACAGCCCTGGTTCGGGGTAGCCCGGCGGCACGGTCCCTTCGATGATATAGAGCTTGTTCTCGTGCATGAAAATGCCGGCGAAGGTGCGCGATTTATCGGCGTTGTTGGTGAGCTGCAACTGGCGCCCCTCGACCATGTCGACGGCGCCCCAGACGAACAGCGTCAGCTTCGCGTCCCGTTTCATAAGCTGCCAGGAGGCGTAGTCGATGGCCCCGCGGATATCCGCCTTCCAATGACCTTCGTCGCCCGGACCTCCCTGGCAGGGTTCGGCGCCCGCGGGGCACGATTTCGCCTTCTCCGTGAGGATGCGCTGAGCCTGGGTGTAATCGACGACGGTTACCGAGTAACGGCTCTGCCCTTGCGTCGCGCTATAGATGCGCGCGGGAAGATTGGCTTCGTGCTGGGAGAGGTACGTAGTCTGGGTGACCTTGGGCTGCTCGGGGAAATTGCACGTGAAGCGGTCATCCCGGCTGGCAAACTCAATCCATTCCTGGGCAACCAGGGGCCCGGAAATCGACAGCACCAGGGCGCTGGAAACGAATAGCGTCAATCGCATGATTATTTCTCCTCCGGCGCGGGCTGGCACCGGGTTGCTCCACTCCCTTCGGTGCCGCCCTTATCGCGGTAAACCTTGTGACAGTTCGCACAGGCATCGTTCAGCTTCTCGCTGACATCGACGAAGGCGTCATAGTTCCTTGCCTGTGATGTTTTGCGGGCGAGCTTTCCCACTTCCACCAATTCCTTGACATATTGCTTCCAGTCGGCGCGATCCACGGGCACGGGCCTGCCGTTCTGGCACCGCCGGCCGGGGGTGAGAAGCAGTGACGCAGTCTCGGTGATCGCCACAGCCGCCTGGTCGATCGACAACCATCCGGGATATACGGTGGATCCCCACTCCACATAGTCGAAGGGCGCTGCGGCGGGCTGCTTTTTCACCTGCGCGCCGGGATCCTTGAGTTGCACATTAAAGATGATGTTCGCGTTCGGAAAGGCGATGGCTCTCATCAACTCGGCGAGATTGCCCTCGGGCGGCGGCAGAGATGTTCCGGCGGTGGCAGGCCCCGGCGGCGCCTTGGACATCCGCACAGCGGGGAACGCAAGTTGCGCAAGCGCGGTTTCGCTCAGCTCAGTTTGCCCGGCGGGAAATTTGCCAGCCTGGAAAATGTAGGCCGCGAGGTCGATTGCCTGGTTCTTGGAGAGGCTCCCCGGCAGGTTGAAGGGCATGGTCTTTTGAATCTTGTCAACGAAGTTCGCCAGCGGGCGGGCGCTCCAGTTCGCAAGGAAACTCTCGCCGGCCAGAGGCGGCCCACTCGTGCCTTCCATTGCAATGCCGTGGCACGATGCGCACTGGGCCTTGTAAAGCTGTAGTCCGCGTGCCGCCTGCGCTGCCGAGTACACACCTTCAGTGAGCGAGCGATTCGCGGGAGTCTGCCCGGGAGCCAGTAACGCTCCGAGCAGCGCACAGCCGTACAATCGAACCAGCCGCGCCATTTACCCTCCAGCTTCGACGGCTTCAGTAGGAAATCGAGTATTGCTAAGCATAGTCGAAACCAGCGGCGCGCACAACGGTGACCGGGGGCGGACAGCCATGCCTACGCGAGCGCAGCCTTCAGGTAGTCGAGACACTTCTTAGTCTCAGCAGTTGAATTCGAGCCGGGAGGAATCGGATACTCCAGCTCCGCATAGGCCGGAATGGGGTATTTCTTCGCTTTCAGAAGTTGCATCACCTCCTTAATCGGCGTGTCTCCCTGCCCCCACGGCACGTTAGGTCCCTGATTCTTCTTTCGATCTTTGATGTGCAGGTTGGTGATGCGTTCGTGGTATTTCTCGATGAACGCGAGAGCATCATAGCCTCCGGCGGTAAAATGCCCGATGTCGAGGTTAATCCAGAGGTACTTCGACATTTCGAGCGGAGCGGCCAAGCTCTCCGGAGTCGCGAACTGCTCCGGATCATTGATATCGGAATGCGGGTGCATGGCCACTATGAACTGGTGCCGGTCGGCGTAGGGGGCCAGCTTGCGAGCCAGGCTCACCGTACCCGAGAGCGTGATGCATCGGGCGCCAAGCGCCTTGGCCTGCTCGAAGGAACAATCGATCTCCTGGGGCGTTCCGAACCAGCCGCAGTTATACCCGTAGATGGCGACACCAGCCGCCTCGAATCGTTTCCGGATATTCCTGAAATAGTCGAGCGGGGTCGCGGCGTGCCATTTGCGGCCCGCTTCGAGCATGGTCATCGAGGGATCAGGCTTCGGCCCGTAAACGCCGTTCGGGTCCATGCCTCTTATCGAGACCAACATCCCCGTCATAGACCCAGGCGCGATCTGAGGAGCCCACAGTTCGCATTCGTGGATGCCGAGTTCGGTCATCGTCGACAAGACACGCCGAAGGACCTTTTCGTGTCCCGGATCATCGGCGGGGAGGTCCCGGACAAGCGGCTCGAAATCCCGAAAGCAGTAAGTCTGGACACCGATGCGCACGCCGTTCACCACACTGCGGCTATCGGCGGCTCGTAAGAAGGGGAGCGACGCCAGCCCGGCTACAGCGGCCCTGCCGAAATCCCGCCGCGAAGGTTTGCAAAGAGAGAAGGAATGCATTCTACAAGGCTAAAGAACGGGAAAGCGATTGGCAAGCCGCGCTGCACCCGCGCACCCGCGCCAGCCCGGATGGGTGGTATTCTGGCGGATACGCGGGGTATCGGATGAGCCGGAAGATCCTCCTGCTGACGGGCGATGGAGGGGATAGCTACGAGGTTCTTTACGCGTATCAGCGGTTTCTGGAGGCACGCTGGGAGCCGGTAATCGCCGCTCCCTCGCGCCGGCTCTTACACCTGATGATCCACGACCGCGAGCCCGGCTGGTCCACATATGTGGAACGTCCGGGACACCTGATGGATGCCGATGTGGCGGTTACGGCGGTTGCCGCCAAGGAGTTCGCCGCTCTCATGATCCTCGGGGGCCGCGCGCCGGAATACTTGCGCAACGACACCAGCGTGCTTGCGTTGTGCCGCGAATTCGCGGAACAGGACAAGTACATCTGCGCGATCGGTCATGGCGTGCAGTTACTGACGGCCGCCGGTTTGATCAGCGGGCGCACGGTCACTGGTCACGAGCATATCCAGATCGAAGTAGAGCGCAGCGGCGGAAACTATGTTGCCAAGCCAGCTGTGCGGGACGGCAAATTCATTACGGCACAGACGTGGAGATGCCATCCCGAGTTCTACCGCGAGGTCTTCTCGTGCCTCGGTGAAGTCAGCCGCGGAGCTTCGATGCGACAGGAGTCGCGGTAAGATTTGCGAGCGGCGAGCAGTACGTAACGCCCAGCTTGCTCCGCAGTGGCGACTGTGATAGTGTCTCTCACCAATGTGAGACGCAGAAGTAACACCTGACATTACGAAGAGTAACGGGGCGCGCTCACACACGGAATTGTACTGGCGTTGGGGTTCGCCTTTTTCACTGCCCGCCTGGATGGGGGAAATGACTCCTGACAAAATACGCGTCGCGACGACCAACGCGCGCTTCTGGAGAGGGGTATGATTCGCATGCGCAGTGCCGTGACTCTTCCGGTTTTTCTGGCTTCGTTGCTCGTTGCCCCGGGTACATTGCTGGCTCAAGGCAGTTCCGGCCGCATCCTGGGGGCAATCAGCGACCAAAGTGGAGGCGCCATCCCCGGCGCCAGCGTGACCATCACGGATATCAATCGTGGGACCGCGCGTGCGCTGGTGACCGATCCGGCGGGCGCGTACAACGCGCCCAACCTCCTGCCGGGCACGTACCGCATCCGCGCGGAGTTCAAAGGCTTTCGCGCCATAGAACGGCAGAACGTCCCGCTGGAAGTCGGACAGGAGTTGCGTATCGACTTCTCCCTGCAGCCGGGAGAACAAACGCAAGTGATCACCGTCGCGGCAGAGGTTCCTCTCGTGGAGACGACCAACGCGGAACTGGGCGGGACGCTGCAGAATCAGGTCATTAATGACTTGCCCCTCAACGGCCGGAATTTCGAGAACCTGCTCGATCTGCGGCCCGGCGTCTCCAAGTACCCCGGCAACTCGGGATGGACGCAAAGCACCAACGGCGGCCGGCCGCACGACAATTACTTCATGGTCGACGGGATCAACAGCAACGATCCCTGGATGGCCCAAAGCATGATGAACGCCGTCATGGCCGCCGGCGATGCAGGAACGATTCTGCCCATCGACGCCATTGACGAATTCAAAACCAACCAAAACCCGCGCGCGGAGTATGGCTGGAAGCCCGGCGCCGTAGTGAACATCGGGATCAAGTCCGGGAGCAATGGCATCCACGGCACGGCATATGCGTACGGACGCACGGATTCCTGGGATGCGCGCGAGTACTTCGCCACGGTTGTGCCTCCGCTGTCTCTGGAGCAGTTCGGTGGCAGCATTGGGGGGCCGATCAGGAAGGACCGGCTGTTTTACTTCGCCAACTTCGAGCAGCAACAATACACGGTCGGCAATCCGGCGCAACACAATGTGCCCATCACGGGCGCTGGCGTGGGATCGGCGACCCAGAACCTGATTGCGGCCTGTAACGCGGTCCGCACGGCGGGAGCACTCACGGCCCTGAGCGCGCAACTGGCCGGCTTGAGCACCACCTGCACGCCGCTTGCGAACTATCCGGGCCTCTTCCCCGTGAATAACGGGCCGACGACTCTCATTAACACTACCTTGGGCACGACGAACCAGATCGATTCCGGGCTGGGGAAGATCGATTACCACCTGAGCGCCAAGCACACGCTCAGCGGCATGTACTTCATCAGCCCCGGCAACGGCACGTTCGTCGATAACGCCACCATCCAGATCTCGGAACCGTGGCTGACCAACCAGTATGCGCGCTCGCAGGTCGGTTCCGGCAATTGGACGTGGTCCCTGAACTCAAGCGCCGTGAACTCGTTCCGCGCCGGATACTCGCACTACTACCAAGTGTTCCGGAGCGCGGATGCTACGCAAAACCCGGCTGACTACTCTTACAATGGCAGTACATACCATTTGTACACAGGCCAGACGAACCCCAACTACTACGGCCTGCCCGCCATCCAGTGGCAGGGCGGCTTTCAGTTCGTGCTCGGAGCAGGCTGGCCAAAAACCGTCGGCCCCGACGGCGTATTCCAGATCAGCGACAGCGTCTCCATCCTGCACGGCAAGCACGCATTTACGTTCGGCGCCGAGGTGCTCGCCCTGCAAAGCACGAACAACGTGACGGCGAATACCAAGGGGCCGGTGCGGTTTAACGGCGTGCAGAATTTCTTCAGCGGGAACATGAATCGCGCGCTCATCGCGTCGGGAGATTTCCTGCGGCACCTGACGAATCAGGGGTTCGGGGCGTTCGCGCAGGACGATTGGCGAATCACGCCGAGGCTCACGATCAATCTCGGGCTGCGGTATGAACTGAACACAGTGGTGAAGGAGGACGACAAGCTGATCGGTAACTTCGATCCCGCCGCCGGCATGGTACAGGTTGGCAAGCAGGTCGGCTCGGTCTACAACGGCGACCACAACAATCTGGCTCCGCGGCTGGGTATCGCGTGGGACGTGCGCGGCAACGGCAAGACCGTGGTGCGTCTGGGGGGCGGTATCTACTTCGAGCAGGGTAGTTATGATGCGCTCATGGCGCTGGGCAATCTGCTCGGCCTTCGCACCGTGCCGACCGGGGTAGCACTGTACACCAACGGCAGCACCACGGCGACTACCGCGGGCGGAACAATCAACGTCGGCGCCATCACTTTCACCGGGTCGGCATTGGGAACGCAGACCACAGCGGGAACAGTGAAGTACAACTGGGCGAATAATGCATCGGGCACCCCGATCTATTCGGCCGCTCCTGCCTGCGGAGATGGGACGGTGACGCTGCCCTCCGGCCTCAAACCGCAGCCCTGCACGATCCTCGGAGTCGATCGCAACTTGCGTACACCCTACGTCAGCAAGTGGAATATCGACATCCAGCAGGCGCTCACAAATAATCTCTCCTTAGACATCGCCTACGTCGGGACGCATGGGACCAAGCTCATCGGGCTGACTGATCTGAACCAGCCGCAGCTTATTAACGGATTTGGCCCCGGCTGGGGGAATCCCACTGTGGCGGGCAGCCCCGCGGCTCTCTGCCTTGCGAGCGCCGCGGCCGGCTACAACAACTGCTCGCCCAATACCACCGCGGAGCAAAACGCCCGGCCGTTCAACGCGAAGTTTCCATACCTGAGCACGATCAGTTGGCTCTCCAACAACAATTTCTCGAACTACCATGGCCTCCAGGTTTCCGCGACACAACGGTCGTCGCACGGCGTCTCCTTCGTGCTGGGGTACACGTACTCCCACGCGCTAGCCCAATCACCCGACAACTGGCGGTTCATTCAACCGATCAACAGCGGCAATGTCCGCGCACTTTACGGGAACAGCCAGTTCGACGTCCGGCAACGCTTCACCTACTCGCTGACTTACGCGATCCCCGGTATCCACACCCCGGGACAACTGCTGCGGGGATGGTCACTCAACTCGATCGTCAGCCTCCAAAGCGGCCTGCCTTGGGGCGTCAATGACGTGAGCTCCGATTTCAGCGGCACCGGAGAGATTAACGCGCAGGCCACCAATGGCGAGCAGTGGAACTTCGTGGGCAACCCGAATGACTTCAAGACGACCAAAGACTTCATCAACACTAACCGCGGCGCGGGTGGTATTCCATACTTTGCGGGCACGACCAATGCGGCATGCCTGGCGCGCTCGCAAGCGCAAGGCCCTCTGGCTGTCGCATCGCTGACGAATTTGGGGTGCTACGCTGCCGGTTCGTCAATGCTGCTCCCGCCGGCGTATGGAAGCTACGGGTCGCTCTCACCGAACGCCTTTCGCGGATTTCCGTTTTACAACTGGGATTTGTCGATCACCAAGACAACGAAGTACAAAGAGCGTCTCACCGCCCAGTTCCGGGCGGAGTTCTTCAATGTGCTCAATCATCCGAACATCTCGAATCCGTTTGGCGGACCTGGCGGCGACAACTCCTACACCGACCCCACCGGCAACGCCGGACAGAGCTTCGGGTTTCGGCCCCAGACGCCGGATGTGACCAGTTCAAACCCAGTGCTGGGCTCCGGCGGGCCGCGTGCCATTCAGCTTGGGCTGAAACTGATCTTCTAATGAAAAAATCGTCCGTCTCTCCGCTCTGCCGTGCCGCGCTGCTCCTGCTCGCCGTCGCCGGGCCGGGGGCGGCAGCCGAACCGTATCATCTAATCAACCGCCTTCCGATTCCCGGCGATTATGGCTGGGACTACTTGACCGCCGATTCGGACGCGCGGCGCTTGTACGTTTCTCATGACAAAGAGGTGGTCGTCCTCGATTTGGACACGGATCGCATCGTGGGAACGATCCCTGGCGCCAACATTCACGGTATCGCGATCGCCAAACGGTTCGGGCGCGGATACATTAGCTGCAGCGATCCGGGGTCGGTGGTCATTTTCGATCTGAAGACACTCGCTGTTCTCGATAAAGTGCGCGTCGGCGATGATCCCAACGGGATTATCTTCGACGACAAGACCGGGCGTGTGTTTACCGCCGACCGCGGCAGCAAACGATTGACGGCGCTCGACGCCAAGACCGGTAGAATCGCCGGCATGCGCGCATCTTCATCGGGTGCCGGAGCGGTGTCATGACGGTGGTTGACGCAGGCACGGGACAGATCGTGACCACGCAGCCCATCGGGCGCGGCGTGGATGCAACGGAGTTCGACCCCGGGCGGGCGCTCGTATTCTTCTCGACCGGTGGCGAAGACGGCGCGCTCTCGATCTTTCACGCAGATGCACCGGACCACTATGTACGCATCGCGGACGTCAAGACACAAGCCGGCGCCCGAACGATGGCCCTCGATCGAAAGACTGGACGAGTCTACTTGTCCGTTGCACAGTTCGGCCCGCGCCCAGAGGCCGCACCCGGCAAACAACCCGGCCGCGCCCCAATGCTTCCGGGCACGTTCGGCCTGCTCGTGGTCGGGCAATAGGTACACAGAGTCGGGACCGCTCCTTGACAGTCGCGGCTCGGAAAGTGCTCTTGTCTACCAATACGGTTCTTCCGCGGGCACGAATCGGATCGGAACGTCGTGGAGGAATGTCCGTAACCAGTTGCCGAAATCCTCCATCCCTGCCTGCTCGGAAATGACGTGGCCCAGCATGATGATGCCTTTCGGCATGCCAAGCGACACGGCGTCCATTACGTATTCCACGTTGTCAAAGCCGCCGTCCGCTTCCTGCTGTTCGCCGCCAATCACGACGTCGACTTCAGGTGTCATGCGCGGCGTCGCATATCCGGGGCCTACGAGGATTTTGCGCACCTTGGCTTTCGGGTCGCCGACGCAGCGCAATGCGCGGGCTCCGCTCGTCCGTTTCACCTGGGCCGCAAGCTCTTCCAGTGTGGTTTCCGGTATCGTCAAAATGCCGGGACGCATTGTCGCATGCTCTCCGCCCTTGATGCCCACCGAGCGAAGTTCTCCCACTACCGTGTAATCGGGCGTCATCGCATGCATGTGGTCATGATCGCGCCAGACGACCATATCGTTTTTCAGAATGTATTCCGTCTTGAGTTTGTAGATCGGGTTTTCGGTCAGATCCTTCGTGTCGTCGCGGTCGTTCCAGAAGGTGTCTTCGTGCGTGATCACCATGTTCAGGCGAGCTTCATTGGCGCGCTGCAGCATGTCGAACGTAGTCATCATGGTGGTCGCAATACCCTTGACGGTGGTGTCCGGATTTCCGGCCTTGAAGGTATCGCGCGTGGACCGGTCGTTCCACGGTATTCCCTGGTTCTTCTTGATGAGTTCGACGACTTCCCGTGCGGTCATAAGGCTGGCTTCCAATAAGGATCTCCCACGCCGATCCACCTGGCCGGAACTTCCTTCACCACGGTCCTGAGCCATTCCGCGCAAACGCGCATTCCGGGCTCCTCGGAAACGATGCGGCCCGTGGTCACGAGCGCGCGCCCCTCTCCCGCGGTGAACATATCGGCGGCATAGTGCGTGTTTTCCCATTCCCGCACTTCTCCGGCGACGATCATGTCCACTTCGGAATAGCGCTGCCACATCGTTGCCGGAGTCATTGAGCCGGGAAACAAAAAGACGCGGCGTATGGTCGCCTTGCGATCACCGGCGGCGCGGAGACCGGCGCGAAGGTTCAGTTTGCCGCGGATCCAGGCCACAGTTGCCTCCGCGGTGGCCGGGGGGATGTCGTACAGCGCATCATCGTTCTTCACGCGGCGCCTCGTCCAGCCGAGCGCGCCGGCAAAGCCGGTGACCATATCATTCTCTTTCCGAGCCTGCCAGTGATCGCGCAGGCGAAACACAACCAGGCCGTTCTTCTCGATGAATTCGCGTTTGGCTTTCAAGACAGGATCGTCGGCGCCGAATCCGCCCGGCCCGTCCGCGCGTGAATAGAACGTGGGTTCGTAGGTCAGGATCAGATTCGTGTTCGCCTTCACCGCCTGCTTCAGAACGTCGAGCGTTGCCATGGCGGTGGTGGCGATTCCCTTCACCGCGGTCGAGGGGTCGCCCGCCTTGAAGCCATCTGGACCCGTCGATGGCCAGTCGCCGCCAAGTTCCGTCTGTATCCGCCGAATCACGGCTTCCGCCGTGAGGGGTTTCGTGCCTGCGAGGCCAAGCGGCACACTCGCAGTTCCCGCCATTAGCGTGAATCGCCTCCGCGAAATATGCGCCGGCTTGCCCATGTCGCCTCACTGGGCTATCGCCTGGAACTCCCGTTCGGCGAAAGTCAGGAAATAAGGCCAGTTTGGGTTGGGCGTGTGTCCCGCGCTGTGCTGCCGGAAGACCAGATCGCCGTTCAGGATACCGGTGCCGATTGGCGGGAACTCGGGGGTCCCCAGGTCTTTCTTGCCGAGCAGCCGGTAAACCGGGCCCGCGGCGACACCCGCTATGAACGTGCCTCTGGCATCCACCCAAGCGTCCGAATGTCCGATGTCCACCGCGGGATCGACCAGATTGCCGGCGCCGAGGAACACGGGACGTGGAGCGCACATCGCAATCAGTTCGTGGGAATCGACCGGCAGGTCGCTCCACTTGAGCGGGCCGGCGTACTTCAAAAAGTTGCCGGCCATCCAGTGGTATTCGTTCTCGCCCGCTACGTTTTCGACGAGCTCCCCAAAATTCCGGCGATGCAGCTTGGCGCCGCCTTCCCCGGAGGAACTCACGAAGACGATCGCGATGCGTTGGTCGTAGGCCATGCCGACAAGGGCGGCTTTGCCATACCTCGAGTGACCCTGAATCGCAACATGTTTAGCATCGACCGCTTTATCGGTTTCGAAATAGTCCACGGCGCGGCTGGCGCCCCAGGCCCAGGCCCGCAGCGCGCCCCAATCGTCGGGTTTGCGTGGCCCGCCCTTATTGACCAAACCGATAATGCGCTTCCTGAGGCCTGCGCCGTTGTCAGCCTGAATGCTGACGGGGTTCAACGCCGCGAAGCCCCAACCCTTGGCCAGCACCTGCGCTTGCCAGCTTGGGCCCGGATCGGCGCCTTGTTGAGCCGGAGCGGCCGCAGGCACCCCGCCTCGCCCGGCAGCGGGCACTCCGCCCAAAACCATGATCACCGGGACTGGAGTTTTCGCACTGGCCGGTGTGCTCAGAGACAGTTCTATGTCGACGGTAATGTCCGGATAAGCAGAGTTATCGACGTGCCCCACTAATGTCTTGGTGACGATCGGGACGTCTCCCACGAGCTCGTGGGCCGTGTTGGTCACCTGCCATTTGACGCTGGGAACGAACGTGGGAACCCGCCCGTAGACTTCGCGGTCAAAGTCCTCGACGATTTCGGGGCGCCGTTGTTCCCACCACGTCCTCGCGCTGGTCACCTTCTTTCCGTTTTTCATCGTCAGCGGGTCGGGCAGATCGGGGTAGGGATTCGCTTTGGCCTCATCGTAGTTCGCCGAGCCAGCCACGCGCGCATTCACTCCAGGACGCAAGAACGGGATGTGCAATTGGTCCATCATCTGCCGGTGATCTTCCCTGGTAGCTTGTTGGGTGGCGAGTTGCTGCGGAGTGGGTTGACTCCCGAACGCAATGAACGCCAGGGTGAAAGCCGAGGCGCCCGTGATCATAGCAGTTGATCGATTCTTCATGCGCTCATACTTAGTCACAAAATCGAATTAAACATATCATGAGCAGACGGCGGATTTCACAATTGAGCCAATCTCCGTTATTACGAGTTCGAGCTCCTCATCTGCAGTGTAAAAGTGTGGGGCGATGCGAATTCCCGCATTCGGCCGATAGTCCACCAGAATCTCCCGCCGGGCGAGCTCTCGCGTGACTTCCTCTCCCTTTGGAACATCGACCACAACCACGCCGCCACGCGATCGGGGATCGCGACAGGAGCGCACGGAAAGACCGGCTTCATCGGCGAGTTCGATGAGACGCTCTGTTTGTCGCAGGGACTTGGCGCGTATTGCTTCCACCCCGATCTCGTTGACAATTTCATAACCGGATCGCGCGGAGTACAAGGCGGGAATGCCCGGCGTTCCATTCAAAAACCGGAATGCATCGTCCGCGAAGTCGATCGGCCCGGGCTGAAACTCAAAGGGATGCCGGTGAGCCATCCACCCGGTCGCCGCCGGCCTCAGGCCGGACCGCAGATCCGGCCGCACGTACAGATAGCCTGCGCCTGGTCCACCACACAGCCACTTTACGGAACCGCCGGTTGCGAAGTCTAAGCCGAGAGCGCGAACATCGACGGGCAGCACTCCCGCCGAGTGGTAAAGATCCGCAATCACGAGCGCTCCCATTTCGTGGGCGCGCCGCGTGATTGCTCCCAGGTCTTGAATAAATGCACTGCGAAACGCAACATGCGAAACCGAAACGAGCAGCGTCTGCTCATCGACCGCATCGAGCATTCGCTCCGTTGGCAAACTCATGCCGTCCGCGGAAGGAACGCGGCAGATGCGCGCGCCCTGCCGCTCCAGCCCGTGGTAAACGTAATCGTTCGACGGAAAGTTCAAGCCATCGGTAATCAGCTTATTTCGAGGGCCGTTCCAATCAAGGCAGGAAGTTACGATTGACTGGCAAATCGAAACATTCTGCTGCATCACAACTTCGCCCGGACCAGCGCCGATGATCGAGCCGATCAGATTTCCGGTGGTTACCGGCATCTCCCACCAGCCTTCTTCCCAGGCGCGAATCCCCCGGGTCGCCCACGTTTCGGCGAATTGTTGCAGCGACGACGCCGTCCGGCTCGGCATGGCGCCGAGGGAATGGCTGATGAGATAAGTGGTCTTTGCCAGGATGGGAAATTCCTTGCGCCATCGCAGCAAAGGGTCGGCGCCGGTCACAGCGGTCAAGCCTCCATCGTAGTGGATTGCACTGGGGGAATCCTGCCGCCGGAACCTACTGGACCGTGATGGTCACAACGTTCGACTTCGCCCCCACCTGCTGGATCGTCAGGGGAACGTTCCCTTTCACTCCGCTGGGAACGCTCACTGCAATCTGGTAGACGCCCGGAGGAAAGGGAGCGGCGGTGGAAGAGATCACAGGCGCATCCCGCCCGCCGATGGTCACCGTCAGGGGAGCCGTAAAGGCGCTGGTTCCCGCCGGCAACACTGCGCCCGTACCCAGAGCCGGCGAGGTCAGCCCCAGTCCGGTTGCGTAGATCACGATCGCGTCATTCGCGGTCACCGGATTGGCGCTGCTGACAATCGAGAAATCCGCGCTCTTGACCACGGCCGGTGTTGGATAAAGAAAGATCGATGGGGCGACCGGCGCCACGGTCACTGTAAACGATGCGCTCGGTCCCACAACGCTTCGTACCACCACCGCCTGGGGACCCGGCGGGACATCGACCGGCACCTGGGCATTGATCTGGCCGGCGCTTACATAAAGCAGCGCCGCACGTTTGCCGCCGATATCGACCGTTGTGCCATTGAGGGTTGCGGGCAACGTGCTGCCAGCCCAGCCGTTCAGGTTGGTGGCGACCTTGGTCAGATTCGTTCCAAAAATGGAGATCAAGCCGCCTGGCGCAACGGCCGTGGTGCTTTTATCAAGCGTGGCGGAGATTGCCGCGGTGACGCTGGGAGGCCGGAACACAATCGGCGCCAACTGGGCCCGTGCCACTCCAGCCGGATCCACTGCCGTGTGGATGTTCACGTAGTGATTCTCGGGGTTCAGCGAAGTATCGATAAACGCAGCCAGGTTGGACACCGGCGGCGACCAATTGAAGTAATTGCCGAAACCCGTGTCGGTGGTGAAACTGGCGTCGTAAGTGGGGATCATGGGAATCGAGATTGGCCCGTTTCTTCCCACGTTGGCGTCATGAATGTGCAGACCCGTGATCTGCGCCTGCCCGGGCAGCCGGTAATTCACGTCGAAAAGCACGGTGCCCGCCGCGATGGTGCCATCTTGGTTGCGCAATGAGTACAGCGTGACCACCCCCGGGAAGGTCGCGGTTGCTTTCGGCGTAGGCGTCTCGTTGGCGGAAGCCATCACCACCGGAAATGTCATCGCGTCGGTAGACCGCAGCACGGCCCGCATAATCCCGCCAGGATAGGTCGAGGTGTGAGCATTGATGTACGCCGCCGAGGGGGTGGTGAACAGAGTGCTGAAGGTGCTCACTTGCAACGCGTTGGTGAGTGAAATTTCAAAAGGAAAAGGACCGAGCAGGCCCGATCCGCTGGGGTCGGCCGTAGTCCCGGCCGGCAAAGTGGCTGCCAGCACGGCGGGCCCACTGGTCCCCGGCAGTCCCGGATGAATATGAAAACCTGTGAACGTGGAACCACCGGGCAGGTTATAAGTCGTCATCAGGTACACCTCGCCGGAGGTGAGATTGCCGGAAGCATCCCGTGTGCGGATGGCAATTACCTGTGCGATCCCGTTCGCCGAGACACCGCTGATCGCCGGGAACTCGTTGGCCGAATCCATGAATCCCAGCAGCACTATTCCCTCCGCGCGCTGCAGTTGTCCCCGAATCACGCCCCCTGGGAAATCGGTGGTATGAATGTTGACGTAATATCCGCTGGGATCCTGAAAGATGCCCCGCAAGGCCGCGAGGGGAGTAGCGCTGTCGCCAGTAATCTGTACGGGGATGCGGATCGTATCCCCTCCGGCTTTGACGGCGCGGCTTGCGTCTCCGGCGCCGATGCCGGTATTGATCACCACACCCGCATTCGTTCCGGCCGGGCCGTTGTGAATGTGAAGGCCAGTGGCCGTGACGTCGCTATCGAAGTTGACGCGCACCAGGAAATCTACGGTTCCGCTAATAATCTGGCCGCTCTGATCCCGCACCACGTGAGCGATAATATCCGCCGCGCCGCGGGCATTCTGGCCCGTCGGCGGCACCTCGTTATCGGGCAGCATCACGGCGCGGAAAAAAGCGGTATCAGCGGTCTGCGCACAGAGCGCGGCCGAGAACAACAGCAGGCAGGTGAGGATTTTCGTCATGGCTCAACAGCATACACCCTAGAGAAGATCGATGGGTCAATCTTTTTTGAAAACCGGCCGCAATCATCGTTTCGGTTACAATCGATTCACTTGGTTCATGTCCTGATCTCCGCGCTCGCGTGCCTGCTGATGTGGGAACGCCCCCTCCAAGCGCAGACATCCGCGCCCGACGTGATTCTCTTGAACGGGACGATCTATACGGTGGACCAGGCCTTTTCGACCGCGGAAGCCGTAGCGGTCTCCAACGGAAGGTTCACCGCGGTTGGCGCCAGCGCGCAGGTGCGGATGCTGGCGGGCCCCAAGACGCGTATCATCGATCTCGGCGGCAAGACCGTGATCCCCGGCCTTGCCGATAACCACTTGCACAGCGCAGGCGGCGGTCCAGGTGTGGACCTCTCGGCTGCGAGAACTCTGGATGAACTGCTGGAACTCATCGCCGCGCGGGTGAGGCAGGCCAAGCCCGGGGAGATCGTAGTCACCAACTCCGACTGGCATGAGGCCCAGCTTAAGGACCAACGGCTTCCTTATCGCAAGGATCTGGATAAGATCGCGCCCACAAGTCCGGTGGTTGTGGTTCGCGGCGGGCACGAGTACATTCTCAACAGCGCGGCACTGAACAAATGGAACATCACCAAGCAGACGCCGCAGCCGGCTGGAGGCCGGATTTCGCGTGATGAACAGGGAGAGCTGAACGGCGAACTGCTGGACCGCGCGAAAACGCTGGTCACTCTGCCGGATTCCGAACCGGCAGGCATCGACTACTTCGTCTCGGAGCACCGGAAATTGAACGCCGCGGGCTTGACCAGCATTCGCTATCCGGGCGCCAGCGTGGAGCAATACCGAATATTGCAGGAGATGAGAAGGAAGGGTCTGCTGACCATTCGCGTGAATCAGCTTCTGCGGCCGCCTGCCGCCAATGCCGCACAAATGAAGGCGATGCTGGGCGCCTCCAATGTGAAGCCGGATGAAGGCGACGAATGGCTCCGAATCGGAGGCGTCAAACTGGCCGTCGACGGAGGCTTTGAAGGCGGCTGGATGACCGAGCTATACGCCCGGCCGTTCGACGAGGATGGAACCTACTACGGCGTGAACACGATGAAGCAGGCCGCCTACACGGAAATCGTGAAAGAGGTGAATCGCGAAGGCTGGCGCGTTTCGACCCATGCAGTCGGCGATGCGGCGATCGACGAAGTGCTGACCGCCTACGAAGCCGCGAACGCCGAAAAATCCATTGTGGGCCGGCGCTGGACCGTCGAGCATGGATTTGTGCCGCGCGAAGAGCAGTTCGCCCGCATGAAGAAGCTGGGCCTGGTGGTCTCTGCGCAGGATCATCTCTATCTGGCTGGACCGAGTCTCGTGAAGATGTGGGGACCGAAGCGGGCCGCGTGGGTTACGCCTGTGCGCGCCTACCTGGACCATGGACTCATGATCTCAGGCGGCACCGACGCGCCGGTGGTTCCGTACCGGCCGTTGTGGGTCTTTTACCATTTCGTTACCCGCGACACGATCAGCGGGGGCGTGCTAGTACTACTGTGTTATAAAGTGTCGATAGGCGCAGACATAGCCCCACAGGCGGTATCGTGGAAATCGGGA